>MGXK01000037.1:0-20647 GCA_001802375.1 Gammaproteobacteria bacterium RBG_16_51_14 | reverse complement strand
GCCGCGCTCTAACCAACTGAGCTACATAGCCATTCTGCAAGTGACGGGAGGCGGGATTGTCTTTACTCTGCCAGGGCTTGTCAAGGCCGTGATCCCCGATGTCACGGGATGTTCTTCCTGCATCGCCAGTCAACGTGTACCAAATACGACAATTGTCTTGCCGGCTGCGGTGATAAGATGGTCTTCTTCAAGGCTTTTCAAGACACGTCCCACCATTTCACGAGAACAACCCACGATGCGGCTGAGTTCCTGCCGCGTGATTCGGATCTGCATACCATCGGGGTGGGTCATGGCATCCGGTTCCTTGCACAGGTCGAGTAATGTCCTGGCGACACGACCCTGAACGTCCGTGAATGCAAGGTCACTGACCTTACGGCTGGTCTTGCGCAGGCGGATGGCCATTTGTGATGCAATGGCAAACAGCAGGTCGGGGAAAAGCGATTGCATATTCTTCAGGCGGTCGTAACTAATCTGGGCAATCTCACATTTAGTACGGGCCCGTACATATGCTGTTCGATAGTGTTCATCATCAAACAGGCCGATTTCACCGAAGAATTGCCCCGGGTTCAAATAGGCCAACACGATCTCGCGGCCTTTGTGGTCTTCGATCATGACCGTTACGGATCCGCTGATGATGTAGTAGAGATCATAGGAAGGGTCACCTTCCTTGATGATGACGTGTTTTGCCGGATACGTTTTCTTGTGGCATTGTTCGAGGAACCGGGTAACCGTTATATTCCGATCCTGTAAGATTACGCTCGCCATCGTTGCTCTCCCATGCCTGTGTAGTAAAATTATTCAGGCTTACTCCTGCCCTAATGAAAACTATGTTACTCTTTTCGCAGAAAATCAAGTAGTTGGAGGATTATATGGAAACAAACCTGAGATGGGCCGGGGGAGCGGCGTTTATTGGCCAATCAACCGGCGGTCATACCGTGGTCATAGACGGGCCACCGGAGGGGGGTGGTAAAAACCTGGGCCCACGTCCAATGGAGATGTTGCTTCTCGGTATGGGGGCCTGCAGTTCCTATGATGTGGTATCGATCCTGAAGAAATCCCGTCAGCGGATCACGGAATGCGAGGTCAGGATCACGAGCAGTCGAGCCGACGATCATCCCAGGATTTTTACAAAAATTCATATCCATTTCATGCTTACGGGCAAGGGTCTACAGGAAAGGCAGGTTGCACGTGCGATCAGGTTATCTGCCGAGAAATACTGTTCAGCGTCAATCATGCTGGGGGCGATGGCTGATATCACACATGATTTTGAGATTCGTGATGCGGATTAGATGGTCAGGGTCTGGTTGTGTGTATAACAACTGGTACCATGAACTGAATCTCCCCGCACTTGCACACGGGGTTTTGTTCCGCGATAAACCTCATCCCCCTCTGGTTTCTGTCATTGCTGTAAAGGGGGGTTATTTCCGGGTACGGCTGGCCTGTCCAGCTATCGGAAAACCCGGCTGTGAGGGTTGCTGTACCTGCCTTGAAGTTAAATTTATTGTTATTCTGAACCGTCTTCAGGCATGCAGTTGCTTACTCATTCCTGCGCTTCATCAGTTGTGATGCGGGTCCTGTCAGGATTTTATGCAGCAGTGCAAACTGGCGGTTGGTTTGCGTTTTACGATAAACCCGTTTCAGGTGTGTTCTGACGGTGGATACGCTGATCCCGAGTGCGTTTGCTGTTGCCTCCAGACCGGGGTTTTCGATCAGCTTTACCACTACCCTGGCCTCTGCCGGTGTAAGCTTATATATCTTCTTAAGGACTTCATCCATGGATTGATATCTTTTGTCATTTGTTGCGGAGTCATGAGTTCTGGTTTTTCCAAGGGCAAATTCGATGGTAGTAAGCAGATCAGTTTCCCGCAGCGGCTTGTTGATAAATCCGGCTGGATTCGTCATTTTTGCCCGTTCCAGCGTGTCTTCATCGGCATGGGCTGTGACATAGACGACCGGGATATTCAGGCGATTGATTATGATTTCAGCGGCATCGATACCATCCAGTCCCGTGCCCAGCTGTATGTCCATCAATACGAGATCGGGTTTAAGTGATTTTGCCTTTTCAATTGCCTCGTTGCCGGTGGTGGCGATAGCGGCAATACCGAAGCCATAGTTCTCCAGATAGAGTTGCATGACCAAAGCCGTTGTCCGATCATCATCAACAATGAGTATCTTTTGATTTGGCATCTTAATCTTTACTGACCGGGTCTAATGGAAACACGATTATACTAACAATAATGTGTTTCTACCCATATACCCCGTATTGGGTATGTAACATGTACCCCGTCTGTATGATCTACCCTTGATCTTTTGGTTGAGATGGCAGTAATTATTTTCCCGGTGGATTTCAGTGTCTCAATTTTTCCAGGTTTTATAATTTCCTTGGATTTGCAGTACATCTTATGAAGAATCCAAAAACATTATTTGATTCATAAAATTTCAGCATCTCATGATGGGTGCGCGCGCAATAGGCCTCGAAGTCAACCACGGAGTGTGGATCCGTTGCCTCAACATGTAATATTTCACCTGGTTGCATTTTGTTCAAAAGGACTTTGGTCTTGAGGATAGGCAGGGGGCAAGCAAGACCTTTGGCATCCAGTGTCTGATCAGCATGCATCTCGGTATTGAATGCTTTTTCTATCACAGTTTCCCTTTACTCTATTTTGTGGTGCACAAAATTATACAGTGTAGTGACCAGCCAGGCAGAATTCCGGGTTATTAATTGAGCGAATGTAGCCGCCATTGCAGTACCCTCTGTAAATTGTTACATTATAACATATCATTTTATTAATACCTTAATTAACAAAGAGATACTGTGTCAGAAAACCGCGTATTGGTTCCATTCAAGGAAAATGGTCATGCCCATCAACGTTGTATGGAATCCGCCCTGACTGTGGCAGAACAAACCTGCCGGGCGCGTGGTGTTCGCCTTACCAATATCAGACGCAGGGTGCTGGAACTGGTTTGGCGCAGCCATGAACCGGTCAAGGCCTATGATATTCTGGCGCGGTTGCAGGATGAACATTCCGGTTCAGCCCCACCCACGGTCTATCGAGCGCTGGATTTTCTGCAGACGGAAGGGATGGTACATAAAATTGAATCATTAAATGCCTATGTCGGTTGTGGGGATCCGAATCACATGCACATAGGGCAATTCCTGATTTGCCGTGACTGTGGTGCGGTCGCCGAAATGGATGACGATGATGTCCGAATCCTGCTGGCAGAAAAGGCGGGAAATCTCGGTTTTCAGATTGATAGGGAGGTTATTGAAATCAAGGGTCTTTGTGCTGTATGTGCCACTGAAAAAAGATAAGGGTACAGGCATGAAAAAAATAATTGCACAGGGCCGCTTGTTATTGCTGACTTGTTATCTTGTGCAAAGCGTAACTGCACAAGCAATGGACAGGATCAGTGTCTTTGTCAGTATACCTCCGCAGAAATACCTGGTTGAGAGAATAGGGGGCTATCATGTCCAGGTTGATGTCATGCTCGCTCCTGCACAGAGCACGGAGACCTATGAACCATCTCCGAAACAATTGGCAAAGCTGGCCAGTGCCAATATCTATTTTCAAATCTGTGTTCCCTTTGAAAGGGTACTGAGTGATGTAATCCAGGAGATCAACCGATCACTGAAGATTGTTGAGTGCAGTGAATTGATGATGGACAGGGATCCCGGTGGACAATCACGTGATCATATTGATGATCAGCAAATCCGTGATCCCCATGTATGGGCAAGTCCGCTCAAGGCGAAAGAAATCGCAAAACAGATCCTGCGTGAACTGACCGCATCCGAGCCGCGATCAAGGGAATATTTTTCCGCAAACTACGACAGCTTGATAGTTGATCTTGATGCACTTGATGCGAGGATACGTGATCGTCTGAAAGCTGTGAAATCCCGCTATCTGATTGTTTCACATCCTTCGCTGGGTTATTACACAGACGCATATGGTTTTAAACAAATCGCGATAGAACAGAAAGGCAAAGAAATACAGGGGAAGGCATTGGTTGAACTCATACAGTTTGCGCGCAGGGAAAAAATACATACCGTTCTTGTGCAGAAGCAGTTCAGACATGCTTCGGCAGAAATCCTGGCCAGGGAACTTGATGCAATGGTTATCGAATTTGATCCGTTCGCGGAGAATTATATTGAGAATCTGGATTTTCTCACTGCCGAAATAGTCAGGGGGTCGTGGTAATAGAATGGGTGCGGTTATTCAATTTGAGAACGTCAGCTTTGCCTATGACAAGGTGCCGGTGGTCAGGGATATTACACTTGATATTCATGATGGTGAATTCCTGGGAATCATTGGTCCGAATGCCGGAGGGAAAAGCACCCTGCTGAAACTCATGCTCGGATTATTGAAGCCGGGTAAAGGCCATATCCATGTTCTTGGGAAATCACCGGAAGCAGGGCGCTCACGGGTTGGTTATGTACCACAGCATGAATCATTTTTACGGGACTTCCCGATCAGCGTCACCGAGACAGTATTAATGGGCAGGCTTGGCAATACAAGGTGGTTCGGTGGCTATCAGCAAAGGGACATGGAAATAACCCTGAAAACCATGGAAGATGTCGAGATCGGTGCAATTGGAAAACAGCCTATCGGGGCACTTTCCGGGGGTCAGTTGCAACGGGTCCTGATTGCGCGTGCACTTGTTTCAGAACCCGACATACTGCTCCTGGATGAGCCGACTTCGAATATTGATATGCGTGTTGAAGAGGATATCTATACCTTGTTAAAAAAATATAATGAACACATGACGATCATTGTCGTGTCGCATGATATTGCTTTTATTTCTGCCTATGTGGATCGTGTCGCATGTCTGAACCAGACACTGGTGTGTCATGCAACCGAAGAGATCAGTGGTGAGAAAATTGAAGAATTGTATGGTGCGCCGGTAAGGATGATCCAGCATGTCCATTAGTTGACTCATGGAAAAGACAGATAGTATCGATGCACCGGTAATGAATTCGAACCATACATAATGATTGATTTTTTCTTCGCATTACTCGACTACAAATTCTTGCAAAATGCAGTGATTGCCTGCCTTCTTGCGAGTGTCGGCTGCGGTATCATGGGATCGTATGTTGTAGTCAAACGCATTGGCTTCCTTGCCGGTGGTATCGCGCATACAGTACTGGCCGGCATGGGTATCGCCTATTTTCTGGATGCATCGCCTGTGCTGGGCGCGGTGATTACAGCCCTGATTGCGGGTGCTTGCATAGGCTGGATAAATCTGCACTGGAAACAGAATGAAGATATCCTGATCGCTGCGTTCTGGTCTGTCGGCATGGCGGTGGGCATCCTGTTCATCACGCGCACACCGGGTTACAGCGTCGATCTTATGAGTTATCTGTTTGGCAATATCCTGCTGGTTTCCAGCGGGGATATTGTTTTAATGACGGTTCTCGATTTTGTCATTGTGGTTACCGTAATTTTGTTCTACAAACAGTTTCTTGCCGCCACTTTTGATGAGGAGTTTGCGCGGTTACGCGGGATAAATATTGAAGGGTTCTATATCCTGCTGATGTGCCTGGTGGCCCTGACCGTTGTTCTGCTGATCCAGATCGTAGGATTGATTCTGGTAATTGCGTTATTAACACTCCCTGCTGCCAGTGCGGCCCAGGTTGCCGGATCCGTATCCAGAATGATGGTCGTTTCAGTTTTGCTCAGTATTTTTGTGACCGTAGGTGGTCTGGCCATATCTTATGGGCCTGATCTGCCGGCAGGTGCCACGATTGTCATAACGGCAGGTATCGTTTATGCGTTTTCTGTTATGGGCACCCGGTTGATCCGTTACCGGCAGAATTTAGGAAACTCTGATTAATTCAGGGTTTCCGCGGTACAGGGAGGTACCGCCATTTTCAATAGCATAACAGCTATTGAAAATGTGAGAAAAGCAACAATCACATTTTTGCTTTTCGCGGTCTGAAAATTCCAGGACCTCGGTACCCCCTGGTGGGGTAGGGAATTATTCAGACCTTCCTTAAGTAATACAACCACTGCTGACTAATGGTGGTTTCTTCGTTGTCTCACGGCCTCGGCCAGATTATCAATCAGTATTGCTGTTTCTTCCCAGCCAAGACAGCTGTCAGTAATACTCTGACCATAAACCAGTTCCCTGCCTGCAATGACATCCTGCCGTCCTGCCACAAGATGACTTTCAATCATGACGCCAAAGATACGATCATCACCATCCGCTATCTGACTTGCAACTTCCTTACACACATCAATTTGCAGTTTATATTGTTTGCGGCTGTTGGCATGGCTGAAATCGATCATAACGCGTACCGGAGTGCCTGCTTCTTCCAGTTCCATGGCAACCCGGTTAATACTTTCCTGATCATAGTTTGGCGATTCATTACCCCCACGCAGGATGATGTGGCAATCCGGATTTCCCCTTGTTGAAAAGATGGCTGAATTACCCTCTTTCCGCATGGACAGAAAATGATGTGGCCGCATGGCTGCACCGACCGCATCGACGGCAATCCTGGTTGAGCCATTGGTACCATTCTTGAAACCTACCGGACAGGAAAGTCCTGATGCAAGCTCACGATGGACCTGGCTTTCCGTTGTTCGTGCACCAATGGCCCCCCAGCTGATCAGATCGGTCACATATTGCGGTGTAATCAGGTCCAGGTATTCAGTTGCCGCCGGAATACCACTCTCATTCAATTCCAGTAATAAACGCCTGGCAAGGCGCAGCCCCTTGTTGATCTGGAAACTTCCATCCAGATCCGGGTCATTGATCAAACCCTTCCAGCCTACGGTCGTACGCGGCTTTTCAAAATAAACGCGCATGATGATAAGGAGTTCGTCCCTGTATTTTTCCGTGAGCGGGTGCAAGCGGGAGGCATAATCCATGGCCGCATTGACATCATGAATTGAACAGGGACCGGCAATGACCACAAGTCTGTCATCATCACCATACAGGATATCGTGTATGGCATTTCGTGTGTCATAGGTAGTTTTCGCCGCAGTCTCGGTGACAGGGATTTCTTCACATACCTCCGCCGGCGGTGTGACGGCCTTGATAGACTCGATACGAAGATCGTCGGTTTCATGCATTATTGCCATGGTGATCAGCCTGTTCAGAAAATGGGTGTTAACGGAATGATACTTATCCAGGTGGCCAGCCAAAAGGTCTGCCTGCCAGGATATGACAATGCAGGTGAAAAACGGATTGTCCGGCATCCGCCCCGTTGTTGATCACCAGCCTGAAGGCGTCCTCATGTCCTTCCTGCCGGGCGATATTACCTGCCACAAGCAGGAGGTGTCCCAGCAAAGTACTGTCAGCATCAGTTGCATCTACCAGTTTAGGTAACGGTTTCTTCGGGACGACAAGTATATGGACCGGCGCCTGCGGGTGGATGTCCCTGAAAGCGAGACAATCATCATCCTCGTAGACGATGTCCGCCGGGATTTTTCGATCAATAATTTTTTTGAATAATGTTTCAGTCATTTTTCCAGTCAGCGTGATACCAGATTCGTAATGAATTGAAAGTAGAACTGCGGTGAATAGTGTAATACTTCCTGCAGATTTATGCCTTAAATGCGGGACAGGGGGTGCTGCCGATTCAGATAGTGCAGATATTCGTTGTCACAGGCACGGAGAATGGAGAGCGGCCATAACCGGTAATCAGTCTTGTACAGATGCGAACGAGCAGTCTGGCGGTTTCCGTAAACGGCATCATTAATGCGCAATGACCTCCTGTTATTTTCACCGTCCCCGGTTCTGCCTGTCTCCCTGCCAGATTTTGCCAATCATTTTATGCAAGTCATTTTAAGTATAGTAATACGTAAAAATGAGTATCCCCGCCAGTTTCTCGATAGTACATTTATAATAAATATAAATTTATCAATAAGTTAATAAACTTCATCTGAACCTTGACTCTGTAGTATAGTACAGGTTATACACTTTGCACTGTAATCATCAGGAGCATGGTATGAGTACATTGACTATCGGACAGGTGGCCAGGCGTGTTGGTATCGGCATAGAGACCATCCGTTTCTATGAACGCAAGGGGCTGATTGAGGAACCGCCAAGGCGAGAGAGCGGGTATCGCCAGTACGGGGAAGGGGATATTGAACGGCTGGTTTTTATCCAGCACGCAAAAACCCTGGGCTTTTCCCTGAAGGAAATCAACGAACTGCTTTCAATCCGATCCAGGCCCGATGCCAACAGCAGGGAAATCAAGGAAATTGCATCGGCAAAACTGGCGGATATAGATAACAAGATCAATCTGCTTAAACGCATGCAGCAAACATTGAAAAAACTGGTTGACCAATGTCCGGGTGACGGGCCGACTTGTGAATGTCCCATCCTGGAAGCGATGGAGATGGATGATAACGGTGGTGTAAAAATGTCTGATTGAGATCCGGTGTTTCAATTAATGAAAAACAATGCAAGGTCAGCACGGCAATAAATTAAAGATGATCAGTACAATCCGGCATAACCAGAAGATACTGTTCAGTGGTGTGCTTCTGATCATATTGGGGGCATGGGTGCCGCTTGTCTGTCGCCATTGTTACGCATACAGTGCGATAGTTACGGATGTTCAACAAGGGGTTCCCCATGATCATTGCAAGCATGACAACTATCCGGAAGATACAAAAGCCGGTTATATAGACATGTATAATCCGGTGGTATGCGGTTGTAATGGGCCGATGCTACATACATCAACAACAGGCAAGTATTGGGACACTGTTACAAGGGTCGACACGCAAACGTTATCATCCCATTTATACCTGTCAGGCCTGAACAATCCTGTACCGGAGCTGTATATGGGGTCAGGACTAAGACCATTAAAGCCTGATCGTTCCTGTTATCACCCTCTTGAAAGAAACTGCATCCAGTTGAAGTAGATACTCCTTCCGCGATCATGATCATCGCATTCGTTAATTTAATGAAGGAGTAAAAAGATGGACAATTTAAGGCTTTTACCAGATTTAATCATCAAGACAATTCCGATTCTATCGGTTGGTTGTTTTATTCAATTCGCATTTGCAACAAGTGATTCACTGCCTGCCCCGGTTTTGCAGGAAACAGAACAAAATATGGTTGCTCCAGACATAAAAGTTTCTGAGCAGGGGCCAACCGGACATCAGGTGACTGCCACTGGTGTCACTGCGCTGGATTCGGATAATTCACAAACAGAAGGCGTGTTCACTCTCGAAGAGTCCATCAATATCGCCCTCAGGGACAATCCCGGTCTGGCAGAGATGCAGGCCCGGGCCGAAGCCATGGCGGCTATACCATCCCAGGCTGGCACCCTGCCAGATCCGATGTTGAGTTTCAACGCCATGAACCTGCCGACAGATACGTTTGATATATCACAGGAAGCAATGACACAGATGCAAGTCGGGATCAGCCAGACCTTTCCGTTTCCAGGCAAACTGGCACTTCGGGAGGAAGCAGCCAGGCATGAAGCGGAAGCCGCGGTCGATAATGTCGATGAAACCCGTCTTCGTCTGGTGCGTGATGTGAAATCAATCTGGTGGCGGCTTTTCAATCTCGACCAGAACCTGTCTATTGTCATGCGTAATCAGGAATTGCTGCGTCAGTTCGTGCAAATCGCCCAGACAAAATACAGTGTTGGCCAGGGCCTGCAACAGGATGTATTGCTGGCACAATTGGAGCTTTCCAAGCTGCTGGATCTGGAACTGCGCCTGAAGGGGAGTCGCCGCAATGAAGAGGTACGCATTAACGCGTTACTGGGTATTTCTCCTGATAACGCTGTTCAGCTACCTCAGCAGATCGACAAGAATCTGCCAGAATTAGCCACAGAGCAGGTCCTTTATAAACTGGCTGATCAGGAAAGACCACTGCTGGCCAGCCAACAGGATTATATACAGGCGGCAACTACGCGTGTGGATCTGGCTAAAAAGGACTATTACCCTGATTTCAACGTTGGGGCCATGTATGGTTTCAGTAATGGTGACAATCCGGACGGCAGTCCGCGATCAGATTTTGCCTCATTGCAGTTGAGTATGAATTTGCCGTTGTTTACAGATCGCAAGCAAAGCAAGGCAGTCGATCAGCGTAACAGCGAGTTTCTGGAACAGAACTTTAAACTGCAGGATATGCGCCTCCTCGTGCAGGCAGATATTTCGGAAGCAGTATCGGATTTTCGGCGTGCACGGGACCAGTTTGTACTGTTTGGTACGGGTATCATTCCCCAGGCACAACAGACCGTTGCCTCCATGCTGGCCGGATACCAGGTCAACAAGGTGGATTTTCTGAACCTGGTACAGGCACAGATCACCCTTTACAACTATGAAATCAATTACTGGCAGATGTTGAGTGAAGCCAACCAGGCGTTGGCAAGGATCATTGCAGGTGTCGGTGTGGAGACAGTTTATGAATAAATTAAGTATTCTGGTGTTCTTTTGTATTGCCCTTGGACTCGGTGGGGCGGCGGGTTACTGGTATGCAACTGAGCAGGGACAGAAAGGACCCGCAGTGTCGATGGCAATGGAGAAAAATGAGAGAAACCCCATCTTCTACCGCAACCCGATGAATCCGGAGACTACCTCACCGGTACCCGCAAAAGACTCGATGGGGATGGATTACGTCCCGGTCTATGCGGAGGAAGACAAACCCAAAGAACACAAACCCACAGAACGCAAGATACTGTTTTACCGTAACCCGATGAACCCGGAGACTACCTCACCGGTACCCGCCAAAGACTCGATGGGTATGGACTATATCCCGGTCTATGCGGAGGAGGACAGTGTCAGTGAAGATGAACCGGCCGGGACGGTGAAAATCGATCCGGAGACCATACAGAATATGGGTGTGCGCACCGCCCGTGCCGAGCAGCGCAACCTGACCCACGACATTCGTGCCGTGGGCCGGGTAGACTACGACGAGGAACGGCTGACGCGGCTGAACCCCAAGACCGATGGCTGGATCGACGAACTGTTTGTTAACAAGACTGGCGAATTCGTAAAAAAGGACACCATTCTGCTGGGCCTGTATTCGCCACAACTGGTAACCAGTCAGCAGGAATATCTCCTTGCGCTGGGCAGTCTGCAGGTGCTGAAAGACAGCCCCTATGAGGATATCCGGCGTGGTGCTGAAGAAATGGTAATAACCTCACGCGAACGCCTTGAATTTCTGGATGTGCCGGAACATCAAATCCGGGATCTGGAAAAGAGCCACAAGATCAAAAAAAGCCTGCACATCCATTCGCCTTTCACCGGCATTGTCATGAAGGTGGGTGCACGCGAGGGCCAGTATGTGACCCCGACCACCGAGCTCTACATGCTGGCGGATTTGACCAACATCTGGGTATATGTGGATATCTATGAAAATGAATTACCCTGGGTCATGATTGGCGACACGGCGCTAATGGAAGTCGCCGGTATCCCCGGCGAAGTGTTCACCGGCAAGGTGACCTTTATCTACCCTTATCTGGAGAGCAAGACCCGCACCAACCGGATCCGTCTGGAGTTTGATAACCAGGATCTGCGTCTGAAGCCGGAGATGTTTGCCAATGTCACGGTAAAGGCAAGCCAGCAGGTGGATGCCGTGGTGGTGCCGTCCGAAGCCATAGTGCGTTCCGGTACCAGCAATCAGGTGTTCGTGGTGCGCGAACCGGGTAAATTTGAACCCCGGCTGGTAATACTGGGTGTGAGTGCCGAAGGCATGACCCAGATCCTCTCAGGTGTGAAACCGGGTGAGGAGGTAGTCACTTCCAGTCAGTTTCTGATCGACTCCGAGTCCAAGTTGCGTGAATCCACGGCCAAGATGATGAAAGTGCTGGAAGCCGGGACAAAGACTGCAACGGGTGAAGCCGACGGCACTGCTACGACCGTTCATAAACACTAGGGAGCAGCCATGATCAAGAAGATTATTGAGGCTTCTCTGCGGGACAAATTCATGGTGCTCATCGTCACGGTGATAATTTTCGCGGCCGGGGTCTATGCACTCAAAAATACACCACTGGATGCCATCCCGGATTTATCTGATGTACAGGTGATTGTATACACTGAATTCCCTGGTCAGGCGCCCCAAGTGGTCGAAGACCAGGTCACCTATCCGTTGACCACGGCCATGCTCGCCGTACCCTATGCGAAGGTTGTCCGTGGCTACTCTTTTTTCGACGTCTCTTTCGTCTACATCATCTTCGAGGACGGGACCGATATGTATTGGGCACGCTCGCGGGTGCTGGAATACCTCAACTATGCAAGCGGACGTCTGCCCGACGGGGTCAAGCCGTCACTGGGGCCGGATGCTACCGGCGTGGGCTGGGTATATGAATATGCCCTGGTAGATCGGAGTGGCAGACATGACCTGGCGCAACTGCGCTCGATCCAGGACTGGTACCTGCGTTATCCTCTGCAGACGGTTTCGGGGGTGTCCGAGGTCGCGTCTATCGGCGGCTACGTCAAGCAATACCAGGTGGAAGTCGATCCCAATGTCCTTCTCAATTACAACATTCCCTTGTCCAAAGTAAAGGAGGCTATCCAGCGTTCCAACAATGATGTCGGTGGGCGGCTGATAGAAATGGCCGAGACTGAATACATGGTGCGTGGGCTGGGATATATCAAGACGATCGAGGATTTGAAGAGTATTCCCGTGGGTGTGGACGATAACGGCACGCCTGTCCGATTGCAGGACGTGGCCAATGTACAACTGGGGCCGGAACTGCGCCGGGGGCTGGTCGAACTCAATGGGGAAGGTGAAGTCGCCGGCGGCGTGGTGATCATGCGCTTTGGTGAAAATGCCCTGGCTACCATCAAAAGTGTGCGCGCCAAGCTGGAGGAGTTGAAATCGGGATTGCCCGAGGGCGTGGAGATTGTGCCGGTGTATGACCGCGGTGATCTGATCGAACGGGCGGTGGCTAATCTGGTAAAAACACTGGTCGAGGAGTCCATCATCGTTACCCTGGTCTGCGTGCTGTTTCTGCTGCACGTGCGCAGTGCATTGGTGGCCATCATTATGCTGCTGATGGGGGTGCTGATTTCCTTCATCCTGATGCATCGTCTAGGGATCAATTCCAACATCATGAGCCTGGGCGGCATCGCCATTGCCATCGGTGCCATGGTGGATGCCGCGATCGTCATGATCGAAAATGCCCACAAGCACATTGAACGGGCGCCGCCGGATGCTCCCCGTATCCAGTTGATGATCGACGCCTGTATGGAGGTGGGACCGGCACTGTTCTTCAGCCTGCTCATCATCACCGTTTCGTTCCTGCCGGTATTCACTCTGGAGGCACAGGAAGGCCGTATGTTCCAGCCTCTGGCCTTCACCAAGACCTTTTCCATGGCGGGCGCGGCGCTGCTCTCGGTGACGCTGGTACCGGTGCTGATGCTGCTCTTCATTCGCGGCAAGATCCTGCCGGAGCGGAAAAACCCGGTGAACCGTCTGCTGATCTGGCTTTACCGGCCGGTCATTGCCGGGGTCATGCGCTGGAAGAAATTCATCATTTTCTCCGCAATGCTGGCGCTGGTTGCATCCGTTTATCCGTTCACGAAACTGGGCAACGAATTCATGCCGCCGCTGGATGAAGGCGATATTCTCTATATGCCGACGACCTATCCCGGGATTTCCATCTCCAAGGCCAGGGAACTGTTGCAGCAGACGGATAAGATACTGAGAACGTTTCCTGAAGTGCATCATGTGTTTGGCAAGGTCGGCCGTGCCGAGACCGCGACCGATCCGGCGCCGTTGGAGATGACTGAAACCACGATAAAACTCAGACCCAAGGACGAATGGCCGGATCCCTCCAAGACCACCAAACAGCTCATGGATGAAATGGATGCGGCGATCAAATTTCCGGGGCTGGCCAATGCCTGGACCATGCCTATCAGGACCCGCATCGATATGCTTTCCACCGGTATCAAGACGCCTGTCGGCATCAAGGTAAGCGGTCCGGATTTGAATGTGCTGGAAAAAATTGCGGGCGAGATTGAGCGGGCGCTCAAGACGTTACCGGATACCTTGTCAGCCTTTGGCGAAAAGGCCGCCGGTGGCTATTATCTGGACTTCGATATCCTGCGTGAGGAGGCTGCGCGTTATGGCCTCACCGTCGGGGATGTCCAGGATGTGATCCAGACTGCGGTTGGCGGCATGAACATTACCCAGACTGTAGAAGGACTGGAACGTTATCCGGTAAATCTGCGCTATCCCCGGGAACTGCGCGATAACCCGGAACAGTTGAAGCGGGTACTGATCTCCACCCCCACAGGCGTGCAAATCCCGTTGTCGCTGGTGACTGAACTTAGCCTGAGGCGTGGCCCGCCTTCGATCAAGAGTGAGGATGCACGTCCCAATGCGTGGGTTTATGTTGACATAAAGACCTCGGATATCGGCGGTTATGTGGCACAAGCCAAAGAAGTGGTTGCCAGCCAGGTGAAGATCCCGGCCGGTTACAATCTGGTCTGGTCAGGACAGTATGAATATATGGAGCGTGCCGCCAAACGCCTGCGTATTGTGGTACCGGCGACCCTGCTTGTCATATTCCTGCTGCTTTACCTCAACTTCCGCCGGCTGACGGAAACGCTCATCGTTATGCTGTCGGTGCCGTTCTCGCTGGTGGGTGGGGTCTGGCTCATGTACCTGCTCGGCTACAACTTGAGCGTGGCAGTAGCGGTCGGCTTCATCGCCCTGGCCGGAGTGGCGGCGGAAACGGGCGTCATCATGTTGATCTATCTGGACCATGCTTACGTGCAACTCGAGGCCAAACGTATGGCCGAAGGTCAGCCATTTACTGTGGCCGACCTCTACGCCGCTATCATGGAGGGGGCGGTGGAGCGGGTGCGGCCGAAGATGATGACTGTGGCGGCGATTATGGCCGGGCTGCTACCCATCATGTGGAGCAGTGGCACCGGCTCCGAAGTGATGCAACGCATTGCCGCGCCCATGGTCGGCGGCATGGTGTCCTCCACCGTGCTCACGCTGGTCGTGATCCCGGCCATCTACGCGCTGGTCAAGGAATGGAACCTTCGAAGGCGAAAGGAAATAAGTGAGGCAATTAACTATGTTTGAAATCATCCCGAATTGGCACCCATTATTTGTGCACTTTACTGTTGCATTATGGAGCTTGGCTGTCATTTTTCATCTTTTAGAACCAATGCTTCCAGAGGGAAATTTCAGACAACAGTGGTCACTTTACTCGCGGTGGAGTCTTTGGCTGGGAACGGGGTTTGGGGTAGTTACTGCTATCGCTGGCTGGTTTGCCTATAACAGCGTGCTCCATGATGCACCGTCACATGAAGCGATGACCAATCATCGAAACTGGGCATTGGTAACCCTGGTGTTGTTTATTGTATTAACAGGGTGGTCGCAGTGGTATGTACGTTCACAGCGTCTATCAGGCAAGTTTTTTCTTGCAGGACTGTTGCTTGGTGGTGTTTTGTTAGCGAGTACTGCCTGGCGGGGAGCGGAGGCCGTCTATCGATATGGTCTTGGCGTTATGTCATTGCCGCAGAGCGAGGTTGGAGATAATGATCATGGTTCTCACGATCATTCCGCATCGTCTGGCAATGACCAAATGGAAATTATGCCGATGCCGCAGAGCAAATCTGGAGATCATGATCATTGAAAACAAAATACAAACTCATAATTTTCCGTTGGATTGTCACTGGGGAACTTCATTGACCAGAGAAGAGGAAAATCAAATGAATGAATATCATCATAAAAAAGACACGGTTACTGAATCGTCCGGGCAAACATGTCATCAGCATGAGCCAGGTACCGTGAAGGCGAAGCAGGAATATAACTATCACGACACAACACCGGAACAAGCACTGGAAAATAATAAGTGTTGTCATCACAAGCCCGGCAGCAATAAGACTTCGCAAACAGCGGGTGGAGGCCTATATACCTGTCCAATGCACCCGGAGGTTCAACAGGCGGGACCGGGGGATTGTCCTAAATGTGGTATGGCACTGGAGCCGATGATCGGTGCAGGCCCAGTTTCACAAATGGAGTACATCTGTCCAATGCATCCTGAAGTTTTGCGTAATGAGCCCGGAGATTGTCCGGTCTGCGGAATGGCACTGGAATCCCGTACCGTGGTTGTTGCAGAAGAGAATCCGGAACTTGTCGATATGACACGGCGGTTTTGGGTGAGCCTTATTCTTGCTCTACCAGTATTCCTGTTGGCAATGGTCGCCGATCTGACCCCCGCAGTGATGGAAAAGATCATTACCATGCGACCGTTGCAGTATTTTGAGTTTTTATTGGCGACCCCGGTTGTCCTTTGGGGGGGCTGGCCCTTCTTCCAGCGCGGCTGGGATTCGATCCTGCGTCGAAACCTCAATATGTTCACCCTGATTGCACTGGGGGTCGGGATCGCCTGGACATATAGTGTTGTAGCCATGCTTTTCCCCCATATTTTCCCAGTACTTCTGCGCGGGGAGGATGGAACAGTTCCTGTTTATTTTGAGGCAGCCGCTGTGATTACGACGCTGGTATTGTTGGGACAGGTTCTGGAATTACGCGCCCGCAGCCGTACCAATGCGGCCATCAAGATGTTGCTTGGACTTGCCTCCAAGACAGCAAGGGTCATACAAGATGATGGTAATGAAGAAGATATCCCGCTGGAAAGTGTGATGCCTGGCGACAAACTGCGTGTTCGGCCCGGTGAGAAGGTACCTGTCGATGGTGTGGTTGTTGATGGGGAAAGTTCCGTCGATGAATCCATGCTGACAGGAGAACCGATCCCTGTCACAAAACATGCCGGGGATCGTCTGATTGGGGCGACAGTCAATGGCACGGGCAGTCTGGTGATGAAAGCAGAGCGTGTCGGGAGCGATACGTTGTTGTCCCAGATCGTGCATATGGTCGCTGAAGCGCAACGCAGCCGGGCACCTATACAGCGGCTTGTTGACGTGATTGCCGCATGGTTTGTCCCCATTGTGATTCTGGCAGCTCTTGTTACCTTGATCGTCTGGGGTGTTTGGGGGCCGGAACCAAAACTTGCGTACGCGGTGATCAATGCGGTCGCAGTCCTGATTATTGCCTGTCCCTGTGCGCTCGGTCTGGCTACCCCGATGTCCATCATGGTGGGGACAGGTCGTGGTGCCATTAATGGCATCTTGATTAAAAATGCCGAGGCATTGGAAATTATGGAGTGTGTCGATACGTTGGTTGTGGATAAGACCGGTACTCTTACCGAAGGCAAACCAAAACTGGTGTCTGTCGTAGCGGATTATGGTTTTAGCGAGCAGGATATTTTGCAACTGGCTGCCAGTCTGGAACGCGGCAGCGAGCACCCGTTGGCAGAAGCAATCGTTTCTGGCACAGAAGAGAGGGGCATCGAACTTTTCCCGGTGAACAACTTTCAGTCGGTAACCGGAAAGGGAGTGACTGGTAATGTGAATGAATACAATGTGGCATTGGGTAACCAGAAACTGCTGGAGAGCCTGGAGATTGATGTGGGTGATTTACCGGAGCGTGCGGAAGCACTTCGTGTAGATGGACAAACTGTAATGTTCCTGAGTGTCGATGAAAATGCAGCGGGCTTGATCGGGGTTGCTGATCCAGTCAAGGATTCCACGCCGGAGGCGATCCGGAATCTGCATGAGGAAAATGTAATGGTTGTAATGTTGACTGGAGACAGTCAAACAACAGCTGATGCTGTCGCCAGAAAATTGAATATCGATCGTGTTATCGCGGAAGTGTTACCTGAACAAAAAGTGGAAACGATAAAACAACTTCAGGAGGCCGGGTGTATCGTCGCCATGGCCGGTGATGGTATCAATGATGCCCCGGCACTGGCCCAGGCCCATGTAGGCATTGCCATGGGTACGGGTACGGATGTGGCGATGGAAAGTGCGGGGGTTACCCTCGTAAAAGGTGACTTGCGCGGAATAGTAAGGGCGATACGCCTGAGTCGGGCCACCATGAGCAACATTCGACAGAATCTGTTTTTTGCCTTTGTCTATAACGCTCTGGGTGTACCGATCGCCGCCGGTGTTCTGTATCCGTTCTTCGGGCTGTTACTGTCACCCATGATCGCAGCTGCAGCCATGAGTCTCAGTTCGCTCTCAGTCGTAACTAATGCCCTGAGACTGAGAAAGGTAGCATTGTAGTGAAAAATATTGACCCGGTTTTTGCGTTCAATAATTTATCGAGGGGCCTCCTGCAGGAGGGGAGGTTTATGAAAGGCTTGACGTTATTACTTGATTAAATCTGAATTTCTTTTTACCACATATAAACGTGGATGATCTCAGGTCATATGCAGAATTTAATCATTTGTCTATTCAGACTTTACTGTGGAATACATTTTTATGACACAATCAAACAGGATAATTGCACCTGTTGGTACAGGTATCTGCCCATGAGATTGAAATGTTCTCCCTGGCTTCTGCTGGCTAGTTTTATTGTTTTTATAGCTACTGGTTGTGAGGAGAAGTTATCGCCTGTCGAGGTTTCTGCGCTCTTCTGGAAAGGGGTAGAGCAGCGTGATGTCACTGTTATCCGCAAGTTCACCAGTTCAGATTCTCATGTTGATTTATCGGCAACGGAAAATACACTCCCGGTCAAGGACGCGACCTTCGGTAAAACGGTCATTGAAGCTGACCGGGCCCGGGTTGATACCACGGTGACCGTTATCAGTGAGAATCCGTTTGCACTGCCACTGACAACGGTCCTGGTTATGGAGAATGGTTACTGGAAGGTGAACTATGATAAAACGGTTGCCTCAATCTCTTCTGGCAGTGATATTGCGAGGATCGTACAGGGGATCCAGGATCTGGGTGATAAATTCATGGGTGGACTGGATCAGTCGATGGGTGAAATACAAAGCAAAATCCCCGAAATAAAACAGGAAATTGAAAAGGTGGAAGAGGAATTAAAATCCAGGATCCCGGAACTCAAGAAACGTATGGAAGAGTTTACAAGACAGCTTGAGGAGGCATTAAAACTGCCGCCAGAATCATCACCGGAACCAGCACCGGAACAGAAAGAAGCCATTGAAATATAATTCAGGGAAATATCATTCAGGATACCGGTATTCTTCAGTGTCACCATGGCATCATAATAATCCGGATTTGACATGATCTGTGTGTATGCATGTTGAATATCATCCGGGGACAGGATATTACTTTTAAAATAGGATAATTTGCTTTACTCTTTAAACCGGAGGCCTTGTAGGATTCCGGGTTCTGTCTCTAACTGGGGGAGGTTGGACATGCGTAAATTAATAACAGGATTGGTATCATCGTTCATCTTTATCTCTGCAAACGGTCATGCAATTGAACCGGTACTCGATCAGCACGCCATGCTTTATTATCAAATACCACTGGGGGCAGCCAATGGCAAGGAGGCAAGGCATAATTTTGGTTTTCGTTTTGATCGGCAAATGATACAGCCTGGTGAGGTTATCCAGTACCAGAGCCTTATGCGGCAACAGGCCGTCGTCGATGTCCGGATGGGATATGCCGGCCTTCAGGAATTACAGGTAAATGGCATTGATTATGCGGGACGCTATCACGCGCAGCATGCAGCAACTAGCGAAGAGGCTGCAGGGAATGGTAAAGGAGAAGAGGTGAAATCCGGGGAAGCGAAAACAGAGGAAGCGAAAACCGAAGAAGGGAATGCAGAAGAAAAGAAAGACGGGACAGGCAAATTCATGCACGATTTACCCTTTGGAGTGATCATGGGGGTCGGGATTCTCGGGGCATTGCTGTTGAACAATGATTGATCGGTTACCCCTGTTGTAAAATTAAAGCCCGTTTTACCGGGTTTATCCAGGCTCGACTGCAGCGGGTTCTTGCCGGTCTATATCCCCATATTACTGAGTGTAACCATAATATCATTCAGAATCCCGGTTGCACGTGGATGTTCTGTTTCGAAATGAGTAATGGCTTCTTTGATGTCGCTGACTAGATTGTGATGTTGATCAGCATCATCCGGATGTGCGAGCTTCACCTCAATCTCGGTAATGAGTGCTTGCAACCTCTGTGCCGATTCCGGATCAGTCCCTGCGCTGGTTACTTCTGATCGCAGTCTTTCCAGTTCCTTGCGTAATTGATTTTCAGGCATGAATTTTCGTGTTTCGTCAGGCTATGTTGTTTGTAATCGTTATTATAGATCCTGATGTGTGTAACTTGCGAGAGATGATGCAAGGAGAATAAATCCTTCCGGTCAGGGATTGTAAGAGCCGGGATGATTCCCTGGGCACAAGCGCAGGGAGATAGCATATCAACAGACAAATCATCGCACAGGTAAGCAGACAATTATTTCTGGCATGGCAATATTAGACCGGATTCAAACACCCGATCACCGCCAATAGTGCAACTCATTTAAATAAATAATAATATGGAGGGGCATAATACTGGGCTGGGGATAATATGATGAAGGAATCACAGCAACCAGGGGACAATGAGAGTTCTGGCGGGTTGTATGAACACGCACAGGTGAAGCCAGGACAGATCGAAATAAACCCTGCGGATGAAATTTGGCCATACGTTGCCAGTGAACGCGGGTCCCCACCCCAGGGCTGGAGGAAATGGCTGCAGCATCTCTCTCCCGATGACCTGTTAAGCACCCGGATTCATTCACGGGACTTCAGTAGTTCGCGGGCGGATTATATCAATGTCCGGGTGCGTGTGCTTGCCGTCGCCCTCGCCATCATCACCCCTTCCTGGATCCCGTTTGATTTCCTCCTCCTCCCCGCGGCAAGCGC
>MGXK01000036.1:4060-4243 GCA_001802375.1 Gammaproteobacteria bacterium RBG_16_51_14 | reverse complement strand
ATCATAAGCAAGGGTATGGAAGGCAGATGCCGTATAGCCCGGGTCCACATATGTAACGGTAAGGGCTCTGGCCGACAGAGGCAAAAACAGCAAAAGACCGGCCATAAGGCACAAAACTACTGCGATAGAAGAACTATGGCGCCTTGCGCTTCTCATACTAAAACCTCCTCAAATTGTTTAATA
>MGXK01000036.1:3898-4013 GCA_001802375.1 Gammaproteobacteria bacterium RBG_16_51_14 | reverse complement strand
AACACTCAACTTCTTGATTTACAAGGTTTTTGTAAAGAAGACTTTAGTGAAAATGTAAAAGAAACTGACACTTTCACGCATGCATCAGACCCTGCGATGACGACACGATGGATAA
>MGXK01000036.1:1266-3858 GCA_001802375.1 Gammaproteobacteria bacterium RBG_16_51_14 | reverse complement strand
AAAGAAACTCGACACTGAAATAGTTATTTTTACACCTGCTAAGCATCTATCATCAAAGGAACCGTTCGGCCGTTTATGGAGCTAAGGTCGCCGCACTGCTGTAGACAGGGAGAGAAACGGGAGGGAATACGGAGATAAATGCAAAAAATCAAAAAACGACTTTAAAATCCCGTGGACTTTTGAAATCCTTTCTGATAAGATTTTGATTTATATACACTTATTATCCATCCTTACTGTCCGCCCGTCATGGCGGCAAAGAAGGTATAATAGTGGTGGAACTCCGGTACCTTTCAACGCCGGTCCAACCTTCATGGATTTTATTGATGCGTAATTTTTTTTTAGGCGCCCTCACAATCCTGTCCGTGCTCCTCGCATATGGCAGCGCTAGCGCGGCGACAATCTATGTGCCTGGCCCCTACGCCTCCATACAGGCAGCGCTGGACGCTGCCGGCGCTGATGACACCGTTATAGTCAAGGGGGACGAATACACGGAGAACATCGTTATCCGCAAGCCGGTTACGCTCATCTCCGAACTCGGCCCGGCTAAGACCACGGTGAAGGCCGCCGTGGACGGCGAACCCGTCATAATGATAGACGGCGCGAAGGATGTGACGCTCAGCGGCTTTACGGTCACAGGCTCGCTCGTCTCCGGCATTCTGCTCTCAAAGGCGAGCGGGGCCGTTGTAACCAACAACCGCGCCCTGAACAACGGCTACGGGATTACTGTGCTTGACTCCAACTCCAACACCATCACGGGTAACACCTCAAGCTTCAACAGCGACTACGGCATATTCCTACAGAGGTCCAATGAAAATGTCGTAGAAAACAACACCGCCAACTCAAACAGGGACAAGGGTTTTTTCATAAGCTACTCGAGCAGGAACAGGATAGAGAACAACAACGCTAACATGAACGTATGGAACGGCATAACCATCTGGGCGTCTAACAATAACATCATAAAAGGCAACCTGACGCTGAGGAACGCATTCGGCATTGTAATAGAGGACTCCGATGGCAACGAGCTTATCAACAACACGACTCTGCCGAACATATTCATAATACTGCCGATATTCCTCATCTACATAGGCATATTGACATACGGGGCGCAAAAACTGATACTGCGCCTGGTGTACAGGAGTTAAGATGGGCAGGCTTCTTAAGGGTTTCGACATACTCAGCATCTTCAGCAACCTCTCCACGATACTCGCGTCCGTGGGGCTCATACTCGCCACTTCGAGCCTCATAAGCGGCCTGCAGCTTGTAAAGGCGGCCAACATCGCGGAGAGGAAGATACACAGGTTCAACGGCTATACGACCCTCACCCTCTTTCTCTGCCTTGCGGGCCTCTCTGTCTACAACAACGGCATCGGGCTGTGGAGCTTCTGGGGGTGGGTCTTCGGGCTGTTGCTCTTCACGCTCAAGATATATATAGTCAGGAGGAGAAGGCGGTCGTTCAAGTATGTCAGCTGGGTAGGGGCCTCCCTGATATTCCTGTGGCTCTTCCTTGTCTTTAAGAACATCCCCGTCTGACAAGTCCGGGCTCATCTCCGGCACGCTGAAAAAAGAAATCAAAAAAGTCCTGGCTCGTCTCAGGCCCGCTAAAAAAAGAAATTAAAAAAAAAGGCCGGGTGCGCTTTGAGCGCACCCGGCCTTTGCATATATTCGTTTACTTCCTGCAAAATGTCTCTACGCTGCCTTGCCACACGTGCCCGCTAACCTGGCTGACCAGGCAGGGACGGGTGTTAACAGGTGCAGCCGGTATCGACGTTGGCCAGGTCCTTGATGGCATCGGCCTCGTCGTTGAACATCTCGCGCTTCGGGTTACGCTTGACCACAAGCGGCCCGGCTACGATAGGCTCATACAGCTTCGCGATCTCGTCCATGCCCTTGAGTATGGAGAGCTTCAATTCCGGCGGGATGCCCTTGTCGACGATGTCAAAGAACTCGTAGTTCTCCTTGCGTATGTGGCTGCGAAGGCTGACTATCATGGAGCGTAAGCATCCGTCGATAAGGTCGCCCTCCTGGAGAGCCGTGCGGAAGTTGTGAAGAAGGGACAGTATCTCCCTGTGGTCTTCCTTTATGATGGTGACGAGCACATCGGAGAGCTCCATGACCGACTTTATGGCCGGGAAGAGGACCTCCTCCTCCTTGAGACCGGAGTGTACCATCAGCGCATTCTCGACCTCAGCCGTGTACGCCCACAGAGCGTGCGCGTCACGCTTGCGCACGAGGTTCTCGAGCTTTTCAAGCATGCCGAGGATGTCCCTGTGCTCGGCCATGAGAATGCCTATCGGGTCGGCGTCCTCAAGCTCCGGGTCGAGCTGTACCGGCTCTTCATCTACAAGCGGCTCAAGCGTGAGCACCTTGTATGGCTGTGAAAAACCGAGGCGGCAAAAGCCCTTGGGGCTTCTGAACATGTCCTCTTCCTCGTAGTGGGAGGACAATTCCTTAAAGAACTCCTCATCAACGGCTATGACGCCCTCCCTGCAGTTGACGACGCAGGACGGGTGCATGCAACGGTATCTGATCTCAAGCCTCTGGTCTGACATGGTCTCCTCCTTAGGCAGTGCCTGCGGGGGCTCCTTCCGCGCC
>MGXK01000036.1:627-1230 GCA_001802375.1 Gammaproteobacteria bacterium RBG_16_51_14 | reverse complement strand
CTCGTCATTAAACTTGGTGATAATATAGAGCAGCGTCCTGTGGTTCATCAAAAGACCCTCGTAAAGCTTGGTCTTGGTAAGCCCGTCATAGTAGAACTCGTACGAGAACTGCACCTGCTTGGCGACGCTGTCCTCATCCATGTTCATATCGTAGCTGTTGGGAAGGAATATAAGGTCGTTCCTTATCTCCGTATAGAAGGCATCCCTGTCGTTCTGGTTCATCTTCTTGAGCTTCTCCACATGCTCGTTGGCAATGCCCACGCCGTTAAGAAGCACGATGAGGCCCGGGTACTCCTTGGGCTGAAGAACCCGCTGCCTTTTGAGGCTGCCAAGCGGGTAATCTATCTCGAAGTGGAAGTTGACCGCATCATCCTTTATCTCATTGACCTGATGATGGTTCTCCTCGAGCCACTTTTTTAGTGATCCTTTGGCCTGTTCTACGGTAGTAATTTCCATTATACTCTCCCTTAAAGGTATTATTTGCACACAGTATTTGTTTGTGTATTTTATATATTACTATAGATAAAACCCTTTGTCCAGACCTAATCAGGCCCACAGGTCCATCTTTTAACCTGTTAATATTGATGAAAAAAAGAGGGCGGA
>MGXK01000036.1:333-474 GCA_001802375.1 Gammaproteobacteria bacterium RBG_16_51_14 | reverse complement strand
CACGCCCGGGGCCGAAAAGGCCCCGGGCGGGTGAGCCTAAAAGAGTATAGGTCTAGCCTGAGCCGCCCTGTCCGCCCGCCATATCGGTCTGGACCGTCTGGCAAAACTGGGAACATCTCGTGCAATAGAATGAATGCGACA
>MGXK01000036.1:0-284 GCA_001802375.1 Gammaproteobacteria bacterium RBG_16_51_14 | reverse complement strand
CCAGTGTATGGTCTTGCTGGTGCCAATCGTGGGGAAGCAGTATCCTACCGGCGCATCGCCCTTCACATAGGTGGGGCATCCGGCACACTTGCAGCTCTTCGTAACGTAGTCATACTTCTTCTTGTAAACATCCGGGGCCATCTTGTCAATACCGAACTTGTCAATCTTGTCATACTTACTCATCCTCAGCCTCCTTTCTACAATTATCTCCTGCGTTTCAGTGGCGTTGATGAACCAACTATATCAGAGGTTTTTAAAGCCGTCAAGCAGGTGAGGAGATGTTT
>MGXK01000035.1:7004-8015 GCA_001802375.1 Gammaproteobacteria bacterium RBG_16_51_14 | reverse complement strand
CGGCACCCCGATTTTCTCCACACCCGGCAAGGCCCGAAAGATCCCGGTTCGCAGTACCCTGAGTGCCTCATAATCAACTGCCGCCAACCAGATCCGTTTATCTATATCTCCATTTGCATAGGTTTTCGGGCTTGGGTTCAGTGCCCATGCCTCTGTTATATAGGCTGACGTATCGGGGTGCCTGGTGACATGAACTGCCAGTCCGCCGCCAAGTGAGTAACCGGTGACAACCAGCGGGATGCCTTTATACCTGCCAGTATTCGCGATCCGGGTTACGTATTCCCTTGCCAGTTTGAACTGTTCCTTGCTGAAACCGAAGTTTGTATTCACCCAGTCGGATTTGTCGTTCGCCCCGGAAAACGCAATGATGATTTCCTTCAGGTCCTCCCTGGACGGGGTCGTATACAGTTCATAGGTTGCGACTTCAAAACCGGATTGGTCACGGGGAGGTCTGTCTGCCTCCACCATTCTTCCGGGCATACTGAAATGATGGGCCTTTCCTTCCTCGTCGTCTCTTTGCAGGATCAGCGCCCCGGCAACGGCATACATATAGCCGCGACTGGCAACTTGTAAATGTTTTTCATCAAATGGCCTGTCCTGTTTGTCCAGGTATCTGCTGTTGCACCACACCAGGCCTTGCTCGGAGGCATCCGCCGTCACGCAAATAAAAACAGCCAGAATCAATACTATGTATTTTTTCATGTTGTACCTGGTTGAAACGTAAAATTGGTGCCAGGGCAGTTCCATCGCTTCCCGCGACCACTGCACTAATACATACCCGCAGGGCATAAATACCCGCAGGGCATAAATACCCGCAGGGCATAAATCCATGTATGTCGTCTTCGGTGACCGATCCGGGCGCTCAGGGTATATTACCGCCGCACGCAGAAAAACTGGATTGGCTCAGAATTTCCAGTGGTTCGGTGCCCTTGTCCGGATTATTTTTATCCATGAGAGCCAGATCAGCCACGTGCAGCATGTTTCTCGCCAGGACACAGCGGAAATGGGCAT
>MGXK01000035.1:5126-6990 GCA_001802375.1 Gammaproteobacteria bacterium RBG_16_51_14 | reverse complement strand
GGTCCGGGGCAAGCATCCAGCCAGTGAGAAAATCCTCCGGTCCCGTCAGCGGTTTCCCGTCCTTGAACGGGACGAACACGATCTTGTAACCGGTTCGCATTGCCCGGTTCCAGGACCCATGCAGGGCGATGAATGCCCCGCCCCGGTATTTTTCCGGAAACTGGGCGCCGGTATAAAAAATAAAATCCAGCACCCCGACGTGACTGCCCAGTAACACCGTTGGATAGCGTGTCTTTTTTACCATGTCCGGGGCTTCCCCGGCATGCCGCGGGTCCTCGTGCGGCCCGGTATAGGCATACGGCCAGCCGTAGAACCCTCCTTCCTGTATACGGGTGAAAAAATCCGGCACCAGGTCATCGCCAAGACCATCGCGTTCCTGCGCGGTGGCCCAGAGATCCTGTGTACCGGGATACCAGCGTAATCCGATCGGATTGCGGATCCCGCTGGCAACGATCTCATGGCCGGTCCCGTCCGGGTTATAGCGGCTGATGGCGGCGCGGATGGGCGGCTCACCGGCATCGACGTTGGAGCGGGCGCCCACCGTCAGGTAGAGTTTTTCCCCTTTTTCATCCAACAACAGTGTCCGCGTTGCATGCCCGGACGCATGGCGCCGCAGCGGGATCACCTCCTCCCCCTTGCCCACGGTGGATGCATCCGCATCGTAGCGATAGCGTTTGACCGAGCCCGGCTCGGCAACATATAACCAGTCTTTATTCATCACCAGTCCATAGGGTGTGTCGAGGGATTCAATGAGTGGTAATGCCTTTCTGTTCCTGATCACATAAATAACACCGCTGCCCATATCCGAGAGAAATATCTCGCCATGCGGACCGGCCAGCATGAAGCGCGGCAGGTTGAAGCCGGACAGGTATTCTTCCACCACAAACCCCGGCGGTACATCCAGCGTTGCCCCGTCCGGCCTCGGAATAATCTTCGGCGGATTGGTTGCCGAAGGTGTGTGATAGGGTGGCGGCAACGGCCCCCAGTTGATGGGCAGTTCCATTGCGTTTTCTTCCGCACCGGCAATCCCGTATACGAAAAACACCATTACCAGTAAACCTGTTCGCCACATCATGATGCCGCCTCCCGTGTTGCCGGTTGTTCCGGCGCAGTACGCTGCCGGTATCTTTCCAGGACCGGCCCCAGGAACCGGCCTGTATAGGATGCTGCATTCCTTGCGATCGCTTCCGGCGTGCCCGTGGCAATGATATTGCCGCCACCATCGCCGCCCTCCGGACCCAGGTCAATGACCCAGTCCGCCGTCTTGATCACATCCAGATTATGCTCAATCACGACGATGGTGTTGCCGTGATCGCGCAGGCGATGCAGCACATGCAGGAGCTGTTTGATATCATGAAAGTGCAGACCGGTGGTCGGTTCGTCCAGTATGTACAGGGTCTTGCCCGTGTCCCGCTTGGACAGTTCCCTGGACAGTTTTACCCGTTGTGCCTCGCCGCCGGAAAGTGTCGTCGCGTTCTGGCCAAGCCGGATATAGGAAAGACCGACGTCGATCAGGGTCTGCAATTTTCGTGTAATCACCGGTACCGCATCAAAAAACAGCCGGGCCTCTTCCACCGTCATGTCCAGTGTCTCGTGGATAGTCCTGCCCTTGTAACGGATATCCAGCGTCTCGCGGTTGTAGCGTTTGGCCTTGCAGACATCACAGGGGACATAGATATCCGGCAGGAAATGCATCTCCACCTTGATCAGACCGTCCCCCTGGCATGCCTCGCAGCGCCCCCCCTTGACATTGAAGCTGAAACGGCCGGGTTTATACCCACGGGAACGGGCCTCCTGGGTGGCCGCATACAGGTCCCGGATCGGGGTGAACAGACCGGTATAGGTGGCCGGATTGGACCGGGGC
>MGXK01000035.1:4181-5080 GCA_001802375.1 Gammaproteobacteria bacterium RBG_16_51_14 | reverse complement strand
GATGCAGGCCCTGTACCGATTCGAAAGGCGCGGCAGTCAGATTGGCGTCGTTCAATTCGCGTGCAACCAGGTGGTACAGGGTGTCATTGACCAGGGTGGATTTCCCGGAACCGGAGACACCGGTGACACAGGTCATCAGACCGACCGGCAGGTCGATATGGATGTTTTTCAGATTATTGCCGCGGGCACCGTGTAATGTCAGGACCCGTTCCGGGTCAAAACGGCAACGACTCTCCGGTATCGATATGTATTTCCGTCCGGACAGGTACTGGCCGGTCAACGATTCAGGATGGGCAACGACGACCTCGGGCGGACCCTGGACAACCACCTTGCCGCCATGGACCCCGGCGCCCGGCCCCATATCGATGACATGATCCGCCGCATGAATCGCCTCTTCATCGTGCTCGACCACAATGACGGTATTGCCTTGGTCGCGCAGGTGCGTCAGCGTCGCCAGCAGGCGCTGGTTGTCCCGCTGGTGCAGACCGATGGAGGGTTCATCCAGGATGTACATGACACCAACCAGACCGGCCCCGATCTGGCTCGCCAGCCGTATGCGTTGTGCCTCCCCACCGGACAGGGTGTCGGCGCTCCTGTCCAGGGACAGATAATCCAGCCCGACGTTGACCAGAAACTGTAATCGACTAATGACCTCTTTCAGGATCTTTCCCGCGATCTCGCCACGCTGCCCGGCCAGCGACAGTTCATTGAAAAATCCCTGCGCCCCGGCCACGGGCATCGCCGTCAGATCAGGCAGGGCATGACCATGGATAAAAACATGCCTTGCCGCGGTATTTAATCGCGTTCCCTTGCATGTGGAGCAGATCTGATTGCTCTGGTAGCGTGCAAGTTCCTCACGCACCATCATGGAATCTGTCTCCAGGTAGCGCCTTTGCATA
>MGXK01000035.1:3722-4158 GCA_001802375.1 Gammaproteobacteria bacterium RBG_16_51_14 | reverse complement strand
GTGCCCTGCCTTTCACTCAGATACTCGAATCGGATCTCCGTCTTGCCACTGCCATACAGGATGATGTGCCGGATCGCCTCCGGGAGCTCCCCGAAGGAGGTATCGATATCAAAACCATAATGGCTGGAGAGCGATTTGATCAACTGGTAATAATAGGCATTGCGCCGGTCCCAGCCCCGGATCGCACCCCCCGGCAGGCTCAGTTCCGCGTGGTTTACCACCCGTTCCGGGTCAAAAAACTGGATCACCCCCAGCCCGTCACAGCCGGGACAGGCCCCGGCCGGATTATTGAACGAGAACAGTCGCGGTTCCAGCTCGCTCAGGCTGTAACCGCACTGGCGACAGGCAAACCGGGCAGAAAAGATCATCTCTTCCATTTCCGCATTCTCCATGGGGGCGACGATGGCCAGGCCCTCGGAATGCCGCAATGCCGTTT
>MGXK01000035.1:3531-3707 GCA_001802375.1 Gammaproteobacteria bacterium RBG_16_51_14 | reverse complement strand
GCCGTAATTCAAGATCAGGGCGGACCTTGAAGCGATCCACCACGACCTCAATGTCATGTTTTTTTTTCAGATCCAGTTTGGGGACCTCATCCAGTTCCACTACCTGCCCGTCGATGCGGGCCCGGACAAACCCCTCCGCCCGCAACCGATCCAGCAGTTGCAGGTGTTCCCCCTTG
>MGXK01000035.1:3438-3503 GCA_001802375.1 Gammaproteobacteria bacterium RBG_16_51_14 | reverse complement strand
TCAGGCGTTCATCTTCCGGGCGGGCCAGCACCAGGTCGACCATCTGGCTGACCGTCTGCGCCTCC
>MGXK01000035.1:3123-3284 GCA_001802375.1 Gammaproteobacteria bacterium RBG_16_51_14 | reverse complement strand
TCCACATCGGGCTTTTCCATCATGGACAGAAACTGGCGGGCATAGGCAGACAGGGACTCGACGTAACGCCGTTGCCCCTCGGCATAGATGGTATCAAAGGCCAGTGAAGACTTGCCCGAACCTGATAATCCGGTAATCACGATCAGACGGTCCCGCGGGAT
>MGXK01000035.1:2302-2672 GCA_001802375.1 Gammaproteobacteria bacterium RBG_16_51_14 | reverse complement strand
CATTGCCGGTCGCGCCCTGCAGGGCGCCGGTGCCATCGCCGCGGCGGTGATGGCCCTGGCCGCCGATCTGACCAGCGAGGAGCAGCGCACCAAGGCGATGGCCGTCATCGGCATGAGTGTGGGGGTTGCCTTTTCCCTGGCATTCGTCATCGGGCCGCCCCTGTCCTCGGTCATTGGCGTCAATGGACTGTTTTTCTTCAGCGCCCTGCTGGCCTGCGTGGCAATCGGGATCCTGGTTACCCTGGTCCCGCATTCTGAAACACACCGGGTCCACGTGGACACCGAACTGGTAACCACACAACTGCTGCGAGTGCTGAAGAACCGGGACCTGTTGCGCCTGAATATCGGCATATTTATCCTGCATCTGGTA
>MGXK01000035.1:1990-2293 GCA_001802375.1 Gammaproteobacteria bacterium RBG_16_51_14 | reverse complement strand
AATTTCGTCGTCATCCCCCTGATCCTGCGCCACCAGGCGGGTATTCCCACCGCCCAGCACTGGCATATCTATCTGCCGGTACTCCTGATCTCCGTCCTCATCATGCTGCCTTTCATGATCCTGGGCGAACGCAGACACTGCGTAAAAACCATCCTGGCAGGGGCTGTCCTCTTGTTGATGGGTTCCCAGTTTGGTCTGTCGGCCTGGCATGACACGACAGGGCAACTGGTACTGATGATGATGGCTCTTTTTACCGCGTTCAACTACATGGAGGCAACACTGCCCTCCCTTGTTTCCAAAACC
>MGXK01000035.1:1519-1653 GCA_001802375.1 Gammaproteobacteria bacterium RBG_16_51_14 | reverse complement strand
ACAAGAATATTCTCGATCATGAGGCATTGAATGCATTTATACACGATGCGAAGTAAAGTAATGGGCAGTTAAAGTAGAGGGACCTGACCGGTCAGAAACAGAAACGACACAGTAGAGGAGAAAATACAATGGCC
>MGXK01000035.1:1139-1297 GCA_001802375.1 Gammaproteobacteria bacterium RBG_16_51_14 | reverse complement strand
CGCAGGTCTATGTGGAAGGGCGATTACAGACCCGCAAATGGCAGGACAAGAAGGATGGGACGGATCGCTATAGCACGGAGATCGTTGCCAGTGATATGCAGATGCTGGGCGGTCGCAGCGGCGGCTCTGCTAATTTTGATTCGCCGCCACCGGCCCAG
>MGXK01000035.1:918-1078 GCA_001802375.1 Gammaproteobacteria bacterium RBG_16_51_14 | reverse complement strand
ATATTCCGTTCTAGAGACTACCACTTCCAGCGGGGATGCACTTCGTTTGTTATCGCCTTTTGACAGGGCGGCGACTTATGGGTGACCCCTTGATTCTAAGGTGAGTGCTTCAGTGGATTTGTCGGGATATTGGCCAAAGTCTTTGGCACATTTGTCGAAA
>MGXK01000035.1:0-884 GCA_001802375.1 Gammaproteobacteria bacterium RBG_16_51_14 | reverse complement strand
TTGCGAAAGTGAGTGATGATCCGAATAACGGTTATAAAGGGGCTCTCAGACTGAGTACAGCCTTAGTACCACTTGATCAATTAGAGAATGTGCTCGCGACACCGGGAGGGATTGGCTGGGAGGTCGAGTCATGGGGACCACATCCTTGTGTCGATGAAGATCAAATTTTTGACACTAAGTTCTGGATTGATGGGCGTAAGGGTCGTGATGAAAAATTCCAGACACTTATCAATAGCTGGAGTAATCACAACAAGCAGGTGTTACTTCCTGACAATATCTTGCTGATGACTTACGGGTTGATTCCCCGGCAGCTAGATGATGGAACAGTCTGCTGGGATGATCCGCGATCACCCGTGTACGATGTATTGCGAGTTAAGTCGTTGGTTGATTGGGGAAAGGCAGGTGACAAACCTTCTGCTCAGATAGAGATTAGGCGCGATTATCTTGAAGACTATTGTAGCCTAAAGGGGTGTGCTGCGGTTGCGGTTTATTACGAGGAGCGACATTCATTAGACGATGAAACTATTGATGATGTTCTCAATGGACCTGAAGGCCACCAGTATGATCTACCAGGTCGCTTACTCGGGCTTTCAGTATTAAAAGATGCGTATCACGAAGATGCTCCCCAATTTGCCTCTGTCTGGGGTTGTCGAACTATCCTTATTCCTGAGCGAAGGCCAATTACGGAAGCTCGTGATCCAGAACTTGAGTGGCCTGATCATCCTGGTGTGATGTCGTATCAAAGGGCATCGGCCAAATGGTTGTACGGCTATGTGCGCGATGAGGTATTGTGTGCCTACGAAACAAGGCCAGAGTTTGACGTGTCACCTGAGTCTGGAAATGTGTCATACGACGGTTGGTGGGCAACAGGTTACGTTCATAGG
>MGXK01000034.1:28056-29319 GCA_001802375.1 Gammaproteobacteria bacterium RBG_16_51_14 | reverse complement strand
CGATTGCGGTCACCGCGCCGAGCGGGGACGGCGTGCTGAGCTTGAATGACACCTGGACCATCGCTGCCACCAAGGCCGGCTGCGACGCCACCACTGAGCCGGACATGGTGACCTTCTGCCTGGTCTGCCACGACGGCACCCGGCCCGCCGGCGTGACCATGAGCGCGAGCATGGTGAACATTGCGACCGCCTACCGGGATGCGGACCAGCATGGGCGCATCGCCGGCAATAACGGCGCCAACGGCTACATGAAAGGCCCATGGCAGAATGTGGCCCCCGGCACGTGGGCCGGCAGCGAATTGTCCAATCCCTATGCAAGCGTGCAATGTAACAACTGTCACGATGGTCATGGCTCGGCCAACCTCTTCCACCTGAAGACCTCCATCCAGGCCAGTGGCGTGCAGATGACGGTAGGCGGTGGGCCGGGGTCCGGGCTGGAGTCGAAGCCGTTTACCGCGGCCTCCGATTATGGCGCCGGTGATCCCAGCTACCTGCTGCCTTGTTTCGACAGCGGCGGCACCCAGGTGAGTTGCAGCACCCCGGGCAGCACCCAGCTTGATCACAAGTGGGGCGCCTGGTGCAGTTTCTGCCACGATTTGCAAACCCATGGTCAGTCTGAAAGCACCACCTGCCGGAGCGGACACCGGCACGGTGGCGGTGCATTCTAGATGAGTGTTTTGAGGAACAGGATAATGAACAGCGACAACAGGAACCGGGTACAGACACAAAGCCAGGCACGAAGGCGGCCGCACAGGGGGTTGGTAACGGGGGGTGTTCTGGTCACCCTGTGGGTACTCCTGATGTGGTATGGAACGGCGATGACCGCAGAGACGGGTGAGCATGAAATAACGAAGGGCACAACGGGTGGTTTTGTCATGGTCAAGGCGGACGACCCGTGGCAGCCGGAGGGATTTGCCGGGGCCCATGCCCTCAGGGCGGTCTACACGGAGGAAATCCCTGCCATCGATGGCGAGGCCGATGACCCCGCCTGGAACAAGGTTACGGGCCTTACCGTACCGCTGGCCTGGGGTGACGTGGATGAGGCAAGCCTGAAGGCGGTATACACTGCGAATGATATTTACCTGCAGGTGAGTTGGGCCGATCCGACCAAGGACAACCAGCATCACCCCTGGGTATGGGATGAGGGGCAGGGCCGTTATGTGGAAGGTCCCCAGCTTGAGGATGCGCTGCTGGTGAGTATCGAGGGGGGCTGTGACTGGAATCCCTCGCTGCTGGCGGGTCATGTGTACGATTTTGATGGCT
>MGXK01000034.1:27638-27919 GCA_001802375.1 Gammaproteobacteria bacterium RBG_16_51_14 | reverse complement strand
ATCGTAGACCGGCGAGCGGATATCCTGACGGCATCCTGGCAGGGACTCGAACGCCAGTACAAGCGCACAGTACCGTTGCCGGAGGTATATGTCCGCTATCAGCCGGATGGCAGACCGGTACCGGAGATTACCGAATCGATTCCTCCCCCCCTGGCGGCAAGCAGGGGAGAAACGGGGACGACATCGCTGAAGACGGCCGCGGTTGTCCCTCCCCCGCAGATGGTGCCGCAATTCCGCCCGATCAGGCTCGGAGGGGATGCCGGTGAAGTCAGCGCCAGGGG
>MGXK01000034.1:27224-27545 GCA_001802375.1 Gammaproteobacteria bacterium RBG_16_51_14 | reverse complement strand
TCCATCCATGTCTTCAACCACACTGAGCGTGTCGACGAGGCCAGTGAATCCTTGCGATTATTGCTGGAATTTGCGCCTGCCGGGTTGAACGGTGGGAATGTGCTGACCACCCAGACTACCCACTAAGGTGTTTCCCTGAAAAAGGTATTGGTATTGGCACTCTGCGTTGCTGCGGCAGTCACAATAGGGATTGTCCTGCCGGCACCGCGTTTTGATTTTAGCTTTTTGACGTTTGACCGACAGGATATGCAGAAAGCGGAAAGCCAGATCCAACGCGGCATTCAACTCTACCAGCAGGGTGCCTACCCCGCGGCCGTGGTT
>MGXK01000034.1:27048-27206 GCA_001802375.1 Gammaproteobacteria bacterium RBG_16_51_14 | reverse complement strand
GAGGCGTATCCGGATGAGTGGAGGGCGCCCTTCTATCTGGGTATAATCATGAATCTCTTCAAGCAATTCGATCAGTCAATACCTTATCTGGAGCGGGCCTTTCTCTTGAATCCAACAGAACCGAAGATCCCGAACGCCCTCGGCGTTGCCTATTTCAA
>MGXK01000034.1:26866-27042 GCA_001802375.1 Gammaproteobacteria bacterium RBG_16_51_14 | reverse complement strand
CAGACTCGACATGGCCAAGGGCTATTTTGCCGTCTCCCTGGAGCTTGACCCGGCGAATACCGATACGAAGGCAATCTTCGATAGCATGGCCAAACTGCAACGCAGCACGAGGCTGGCTGCGGACAAGGGGCAGACCAGCCTGTGATTAGAACCCTGTTTGCACGAGTGTTTAATGG
>MGXK01000034.1:26739-26840 GCA_001802375.1 Gammaproteobacteria bacterium RBG_16_51_14 | reverse complement strand
CTTTGCTGGTCCTGCTTGCAGCTGCATCCGTCCTGGGAGGGTTGATCCCACAGGGCAAGAATGTTGAGCTGGTTTCCGGTGTCCCCGAGTGGGTGCGCGGT
>MGXK01000034.1:26508-26576 GCA_001802375.1 Gammaproteobacteria bacterium RBG_16_51_14 | reverse complement strand
TCCTCCTTGTCATCGGCGGCGCCATTGTCGGCGGAATCTCCGGGTTCCGCTATTCCATCCATCTGGTC
>MGXK01000034.1:26112-26488 GCA_001802375.1 Gammaproteobacteria bacterium RBG_16_51_14 | reverse complement strand
GCCAGGCTTGCCCTTCGTCATCAAACTCGACCGTTTTACCATGGAGTATCACCCGCGGGAGGCCTTTGGCAAGGGCGATATGGAAACAATCCCGCGTATTCCTAGTCGGCAGGAAAGCGAAATCAGCCTGTTTCGTGGTGGCAAGCCGATCCTGCAGACGACGACCGCACCCGGTTACCCGACAAGCTTCGAAGGGATAAAGTTGTTGGCGGACGATGATGATATCGGCTGGGTATTTGACCTGGTGGTGATCGATCCGACAGGGCGCGAGAAAGTGATACCGGTCCGGCCTTGGGCAGCGCCGTTTATTCGACTGGGTTTGAGCACAGCACAGATCTTTGCTCACGAGGTGAGGCGGGTGGGTGTGGAACAGGAT
>MGXK01000034.1:23895-26039 GCA_001802375.1 Gammaproteobacteria bacterium RBG_16_51_14 | reverse complement strand
TGGGCTTTGCCAGTGAAGCGTCCCCGTTAACTATTTACAACCATACGGTTTACCCCTGGGACATCCGGCCCTATACAGGCATGCAAATCTACCGCCGTTCGGGTACGCCGCTGTTACTGCTGGGGTTGTCGAGCCTGCTGCTGGGTCTCCTGATCAATCTGTTTGCCGGTCGCCGGACCCTGGCAAGGACGTATACGGGTGAAAAGACGGGACCTCTGCCATGACAACGCTTTCTGACATCGAATTCATACTGCTGATCCTGGCCACCGGCGGTTACCTTGTTGCAACAGGGGTGTACTGGAGATTTCTGTTTGCCGGACGGGTGCCGCCGCACTGGTGGGCGTCCAGGCTGGCGTCGGCTGCGTTGCTGGCCCACATCATCTGGTTTGGCATACGGGCGTATCACGCGGGTCACCTGCCTTTTTACAATGGCCATGAGTTTTCAGCCAGCTTTGCCGGTGGTATCGTCCTTGTTGCCCTCATCTTCGAGCGTTTGTCGCAGCGCCGGGACCTGGGGGCATTTGCACTGCCAATCGTGCTGGCCCTGCTGGCCTATGCCTGGACCCTGCCTCGGGGTGTCGGGCCTCTGATACCTATCTTTAAAAGCCTGTGGATGCAGGTGCACGTCCTGACGGCCATCGTGGCGTATGCCTGTTTCGCTACTACCTTTGCGGCCTCGTGCCTTTATCTCTTGATGGATCGGCAGGGTGCTGCCGGTAGCGATCAATCGGCAACCCTTGCCCTGCTTGATCGTATCGCCTATCAGGTGACTATCGTCGGTTTCCCGTTTATGACGGTTTGCGTTATCAGTGGCGCGATCTGGTCGGACCATGTCTGGGGCCGGTACTGGACCTGGGACCCCAAGGAGACGTGGTCCCTGATTACCTGGCTGTTTTTTGCGGCCTATCTGCACACACGCTATAAACAGGGCTGGAGGCAACGCAAGGCGGCCATACTTGCGATCATCGGATTTCTCACGGTCCTGATGAATTTTATCGGTGTGGAACTCATATACCAATATTCGGACGCCACGTTTTTTGGTTTTGGAAAAGGGTGAGTTCACCTTAAGGGTCGCAAGACCTTTCCAATCGGTCAAGCACGCCAAGGTGCGGGGATGGAACAAATCGCCGGATAGCCAAGTGTGAACTGATTCACAATATCTGAAGATGTTTCAAAAAATATCGAATTCAATTATCTGACGGCCTGTTATTCAGGGACTCAGGGCCCGCACGCAGTAACGTCCAACCTCAAACCTCAAACCTCAAACCTCGAACCTCGAACCTCGAACCTCGAACCGTCTTACAATGCTCGCCCGCGTGTGTTTCATACGTTAAGATAGCCTGATATCCGGAGGCCGGGCATCTATTCGTAACCATCATCATTATTACCGATATGAAATTCCTGATCGTTATCACCGTTCTGTCCCTGCATTTGGGCGCCTGCAGCAAGCAGACAGACCCACAGGTCGCCTTTGATAACGGGGATTATGAGACCTCGTTCCGCATCTGGAAGGGACAGGCGGAGGCGGGGGATATCCGCGCACAAAATTATGTCGGTATCCACTATTACATGGGGTATGGGACCCCGCGCAATTACGACATGGCCATGCAGTGGTATGAACGGGCAGCCGGCGCCGGTGAACTCCACGCCCAGCGTAACCTCGGCCTGATGTATGAAACAGGACAGGGGGTGGATCGTGATTTTGAAAAGGCCTTCGTCTGGCTCTATGCGGCACACCGGCAGGGAAATAAAAATGCCGATGGGGCGCTGGATACCCTCGTCAATAAACTATCACCCAATAACCAGATGCAGTTGAAGAAGGTGGCCAGACAATACGTATACAATGATGTGATCGGCCCGGACGATGATGATTATTGACTCTTTCCGGGTTTCGTACCGGTTACCAGACCGTGGTGATTTGCCGGGTGAACCATTATGTGTGGAATCGTAGGCGCCGTTGCCCAGCGAGACGTTTGCCCAATCCTTCTTGAAGGCCTGAAGCGCCTCGAATACCGTGGTTATGATTCCGCCGGGCTGGCGGTACTGGATGCGGAGGGCAGCCTGCAACGTACCCGTGTCCTCGGCAAGGTAAGGGAGCTTGAATCTGTCCTCAAAAACGGGGGCGCCAGGGGTGGTACCGGCAT
>MGXK01000034.1:0-23885 GCA_001802375.1 Gammaproteobacteria bacterium RBG_16_51_14 | reverse complement strand
CGCTGGGCAACGCATGGCAAGCCCAGTGAGGAAAATGCACATCCCCATGTGTGCCGTGAACAGGTTGCCCTGGTCCACAACGGCATTATTGAAAACCACGAAGAGTTGAGACTCGAGCAAATGGCAGCCGGTTATGAGTTTTTCTCTGACACGGACACCGAGGTCGTGGTCAACGAGGTCCATCGCAGATTGCAGGCTAGCAAGGATCTGCTCGCCGCCGTCATGGATACGACACGGAATCTTGAAGGTGCCTATGCCCTGGGTGTGATCAGCACCAGCGAACCCGGCCGCCTCATCGCCGCCCGTCGCGGCAGTCCGCTCGTTATCGGTATCGGCATTGGTGAAAATTTCATTGCCTCGGATGTATTTGCCCTGTTGCCGGTCACGCAGCAGTTTATTTTTCTCAGAGACGGCGATATTGCGGACGTGACACGAGAACACATCGAAATCTACGATGCGGATCGCAATCGGGTGCAGCGTCCGGTATCGGTGTCGGAGATGTCTGCCGACATGGCGGACAAATCAGGTTACCGGCACTACATGCTGAAGGAGATATTCACCCAGCCGCTTGCGATCGCGGACGCACTGGCAGGGCGCATCAGCAAGGGCAGGGTCGTTGAAGATGAATTCGGCCATGCTGCGAAGGCTGTCCTTGATCGCGTGATGGGGGTACAGATCGTCGCCTGTGGGACCAGTTATCACGCGGGCCTGGTTGCACGTCACTGGATCGAGGAGATGGCCGGTATACCTTGCAATGTGGAGGTGGCGAGTGAGTTCCGCTATCGCAAATTCGTGGTTGCACCGGAAACCCTGTTTGTGGCCATTTCCCAGTCCGGTGAAACGGCGGATACCCTGGCCGCCCTGCAGTTGGCAAGGCAATCCGGTTATATCAGTACACTGGCCATATGTAATGTGGCGGAGAGTTCACTGACACGGGAGACCGATCTGGTGTTTTTGACACGTGCAGGCCCGGAAATTGGCGTCGCCTCTACCAAGGCCTTTACAACACAGCTGGTCGCCCTGTTGTTGCTGGTCATCCTGCTGGCCAGACGCCATGGCCTGGATGGCGACGCGGAAGAAAAACTGGTGGCCCATCTTGAAAGCCTGCCCGGACGGGTCAACCAGGTGCTGGAATTGAGCGATCGCATTCAAGCCATGGCGGAACGCTTCACGCACAAGCATCATGCACTCTATCTGGGGCGTGGCAGCCTCCTTCCCGTTGCCATGGAGGGTGCGCTCAAACTGAAGGAGATATCCTATATCCACGCCGAGGCGTATCCGGCGGGTGAACTCAAGCATGGACCACTGGCGCTGGTTGATGAAGACATGCCTGTTGTTGCCGTCGCACCGAATAATGAACTGCTGGAAAAACTCAAATCCAACCTGCAGGAAGTCAAGGCCAGGGGCGGAGAGCTCTATCTCTTTGCAGATTCAACTGCGAAGGTCGGAACAACACTGGATGATCATGTCATCATACTGAGTCCCGTGGATAATCTGATTGCCCCGATTGTTTATACGGTGCCATTGCAATTGTTGGCGTATTATGTGGCAGTGATGAAAGGCGCGGATATTGACCAGCCACGCAACCTGGCCAAATCAGTGACAGTGGAATAATTCCAGGCAGCATCCATGTCAGGGCGCATAACAGGTGATGGCAGAGGAGCGTGTATGTGTCCATAAAAAAAGCGAGGATTGCCATAGTCAGTTGCCAGTTGTGAATCAAGATCATTCCGGAATAAAAAAAGCAGATAACCCGTGAACAGTCAGCAGAAGGCGGCAACAAGGCGGATCCTTGTCGTCGATGACGACAGGGATGTCCTGTCGCTGGTGAAGACCTGGCTGACGGCTGATGGATATGATGTGAAGACAGTCACATCGGGGGAAGAGGGACTGACCCAGGTTGCTGTCATACAGCCACATCTGGTAATCACCGATCTCTTCATGGAGGGCATGGACGGCATGGCCTTGCTCAGCGAGATTCACCGTGAAAATCCACTGTTGCCTGTCATTATGTTCAGTGGCCAGGCCCGCATCCCTGACGCCGTCAAGGCGACCCACCTGGGTACCTCGGCATTCCTGGTAAAACCGGTAAATAAGGACGAATTGACGGAACAGATAAACAAGGCACTGCGTATCACGACGGATCCCCTGGTCGTAGCTACTTTTGCCCAAAGCATTATTTATCGCAGCAGACCAATGGCAGAAGTTATCGACCGTGCACAGCTGGTTGCCAACAGCGATGTGACGGTCTTTATCACGGGGGCGACCGGGACCGGCAAGGAAGTCATCGCGAAGGCGATTCACGATTCAAGTTCACGCCGTGATAAACGGTTTATTGCCGTGAATTGCAGTGCCATTCCTGAACAGCTTCTTGAGTCCGAGCTTTTTGGTCATGAAAAGGGTGCATTCACCGGTGCAACTATACGTCATGATGGCCTGTTCCGGGCCGCTGACGGTGGTACCCTGTTTCTGGATGAAATCGGCGACATGCCGTTGTCACTGCAGGTCAAGCTGTTACGGGTCCTGCAGGATTTTGAGGTGCGTCCGGTGGGTTCAACGAAGGTCTGGCCTGTTGACGTAAGAATTATATCGGCTACCCACAAGGATATCGATGAGGCGGTGGAGCAGGGTGAATTCAGGGAAGACCTCCTGTACCGGCTCAAGGTCGTGCCATTGCATATGCCGGAACTGGCAGAAAGACGTGATGATATACCCCTGCTGGCAGAGCATTTTCTGGGTGAGTATGCAAAAAAAAATCACAAGCAGAAAAAGCGTTTTGCACCTGATGCGATGGATTATCTTGTTTCAATGTCGTGGCCGGGTAATATAAGACAGCTCAACAATGTCGTTGAGTTATGTGCTGTGTTGTGCACATCAGAAATCATACCAATGAGCCTGACCAGGCAGTCTCTGCAGGAAAAGCCCGTTCAGATACAGACTTTAAGGGAGGCAAAACAGGCTTTTGAGCGGTCCTATCTGACCGGGGTACTCCGCATCACCAATGGTCATGTCGCCAATGCCGCGCGTATTGCGGGCAGGAACAGGACAGAATTCTATAAATTGCTGAACCAGTATAATATTGATCCGGTGCAGTTCCGGGTAAAGAAAACGGATGGTAAACAGGAAGAGTGAGGTAAACCAGACAGTTATGAGCACTGAAAAAATACGGGTAGCCATTGATCCGGATCTGCAAGACCTGATTCCCGGTTTTCTTGAAAACAGGGGGAAGGATCTGGGTAAAATGAGAGAGGCGCTGTTGGCGGAGGATCTGGAAATATTGCGATCCATCGGCCACAGTCTCAAGGGTGTGGGCGGTGGTTACGGGTTTCACAGGATCTCCGAGATCGGGGCGGCAATTGAAACATCTGCCAAAGCGGGTGATCTCGATAGCATCACCCCGCAGCTTGATAATCTTGCGGATTATCTGGAACGCCTCGAAGTGGTGTATGAGTAAATCCGGTCAGTAACCGATTTATGTACCGGCACACAGGGGGTAATACGCCACGCTGGTTTACCTATGTCATTATATTCATCCTCGGCCTGGCCTTTTCCACCACGCTGTTCCAGATCGCGTGGAATACAGCGCTGGATCATAAAAAGAAGGAATTCTCTTTTGAATCGATCCCCCTGAAAGAATCCGTTGCCGGCAACGTCAGGGCAGGTAATGAGGTCATCAATACGGTTGGTGCATTCATGCAGTCAAATCCGCTTGCCAACCGGGCGCAATCTGAAATATTTTTCCGCGATATCCTGACGCGGTATTCCTGTATTGAAGCAGTAAATTATTATCCGGCCAGTGACCCAGGTACCGGGATCAGGTTTCCCGTGCTTTACCAGGGCACACGCAACCACCTCTATTTCGAACAGGATGAGGATATTTATCAGCACCCGATCTACAGATATGCCATTGATATGGCAATTGATTCCGGTGCCGTCGTGCCGGCACCTCCGGTAATCGAAAATAATCCTGATCACAACTACTGGCTGTTCAAGACTATTCAGACCGGTGCACCGGATGATAAACCTGACCCGACCATGACAGGGACAGTGCAGGGTCTGGTATCCATCCTCATTTCTCCCATCAGGCTGCTGGGGGATTCGGTCGCCGGTAACCGGCTGTCAATCACGCTGTACAGCGACAGCGCAGGTCTGACCGGAAGACAAGTGCTGTTTTCAAATCTTGCGGAAACGGAACAGCCGGATCGCCGCTGGAAGATCACCGCACTGAATGAAGAATATCTTGTCCAGTTCCCTTTTTATGCCATCAAGTTAATCCTAAGCAGGGATGTCTATTGGGACGATCTTGATCACGACCTGATCTTTATTGTCCTGTTGCTGGATATAGGCATCATGTTGCTGCTGTTCGCGCTGGTCAGGGCCAGGGATCTGCAGACCAGCGAATTACGCGAACGTAATATCGTTATTGAGCGCAAGGTAGAGGAACAGACCAGGGAACTTGCACTGGCCCGTGACCAGGCGCTGGAGGCATCAAGAGTAAAATCAGAATTCCTGGCCAGCATGAGTCATGAAATCCGTACCCCGCTGAATGCCATTATCGGCATGTCTGAATTGCTCAATGAAACGCAATTGACCGAGGAACAACAGAAGTACATCAGTGTGTTTCACAAGGCCGGGGATACGCTGCTCAACCTGGTAAACGATATCCTTGACCTGTCAAAGATTGAGGCCAGGCAGCTTGTCCTGGAAAAGATTCCATTTGACCTGTACGAACTGGTGGAACAGGCGATTGATATCTACGCACTCAAGGCGGCCGAGAAGGGAATCGAACTTGCCTGCCATATTGCCCCGGATGTGACCCCCACCAGGAAAGGTGATCCTGCCAGGCTGAGGCAGATCATCCTGAACCTGATCAGTAACGCACTGAAATTTACCGGGAGTGGTGAGATAACAGTCCACGTCATGAAGGATCCCGACACAGATGCAACTGATTACGTCCTGTTTGCAGTCAGGGATACCGGCATTGGTATTCCGGATAAAAAACTGGAGGCGATTTTTGAAAGCTTCACCCAGGCGGACTCATCGACCACCCGTAAATATGGCGGTACCGGACTGGGTCTGACGATCTCGAGAAGACTGGCCGAGATGATGGAGGGAAGCATCCGGGTTGAGAGTGAAGAAGGCAAGGGCAGTACTTTTTCACTGGTAGTCAGGATGGCGGCATGCAGGGAAGGGGAACAGACGGTTTCCCTGCGGTTGATTGATCTGACCGGTGTGAAGATACTGGCTGTCGATAATCATGCAATCAATCGGTCTATCCTGAAGGATGTTCTTGCTGCTTATGGTGCACAGGTGGTCACTGTTGATAATGCCGGGGCGGCGCTTGCCGTACTGAGGGAGAGGCAAGGGAACGGCGATGCATGGCAACTGGTGATTATCGATTGTGAACTGAAGGACATGAACGGTTTTCAACTCGCTGAAACCATAAGGACGGAAGGGATTGCCGTCAGCAAGCTGTTCATGATCAATCCGGCGCGTCTGCACCGGGACATGTCCCGGGTCAGGGAATTGGGAAACAGCAGTTACCTGGTAAAACCGATCAAGCGTGTCGATCTAATCAAGGCTGTGAGCAGGATTTTTTCCGGGAACAGGCCGATCCAGGTAAAGACTGCCGATGTTGCAAACACAGTCCCTGTCCTTGCACCCAGGACCATACTCCTGGTCGATGACAACCCGGATAACCGTTTACTGATCAATGCCTATCTGAAAAATTCACATTATATAATTGATGAGGCTGACAACGGGGAAGCTGCGGTTGCCATGTTCAGGCAAAAGGTATATGACCTGGTGTTGATGGATGTGCAGATGCCGATCATGGATGGCCATGCGGCGACGAGGGCGATTCGGGACTGGGAAAGGGAAAATAACAGGGCAGCCACCACGATTATTTCCCTGACGGCACATGCCATAAAGGAAGAGATCGATAAGTGCATGGCAGCAGGTTGTAACACTCATCTGAGTAAACCCGTGAAAAAATCCACCTTGCTGCAGACACTCAATGAGTATACCCGTGAGCGGGGGACACCCGGACCAGACGACAGGCGGGATGACTAAGCACAGCGTCAAAAGTAAATACGCATAAATCGTCAGGGCAAAGGTTCAGGGTTCGAGGTTCAAGGTTCAGGGTTCGAGTAGACGCAGGGTGGATAGGGCATATGCGATGTTTATACACCACGGAGGACACGGAGGTATTGAACATACTTCTTTTATGGTCTTCATGTTTATTTTCCTGTGTTCTCCGTGCGCTCGACAACCTGTTCCCGACGTTGTCTACCGCCTACATATATCCATGTAGGCGTCTGTGGTTTTATCAGTAGACACGGGGTGGATAGGCAAGTGCATGGATGCACGTAGGTAGAGCAATGCAGGAGCAATTGCCGAGCGTATGCGAAATCCACCGAACTATAACTCCGGCGGGGATCCGGGAAAGACGCTGGATGCCGGGACATGCCCTCTGGGGCACAAGAGCCAGGAATGACAGGCAATGTTGATATGATTAGATATTTGTGTCGCTGAGAATAGTAATTAACGGATCAGTGCGGACAGGGTCCTGAAATGTTCATGTGCCGCATCACGCAACCACTCAAACAGGATGGACTCGGTGCTGGTAACGATAATACCGGCCTGATTCATTCTCTGCAGGGCGGATTCGTAATCTTCCTGGTGTCTTGAACAGACGGCATCCGCGGCCACAAATACCTGGTATCCGCTGTTGGTCAGTTCCATCGCCGTCTGCAACACGCACACATGTGCTTCCATCCCGGCCAGTACGACCTGCCTGCGCCCGGTCTGCTTCATCTGGTCTGAAAAATTATCCGCACCGGTGCAGGAAAAGCAGGTTTTTTCATAGCGTTTTGTGTCTTCGGGGAGTAATCCGGTGATTTCCCCCTCCAGCATTCCCAGACCTTGCGGGTATTGCTCGGTAGCCATGACAGGCACCCCAAGCTTCCCGGCAGCGATCAATAAAATGCCCGTTTCCCGCTTTACCCGCGCGAGGATTTTTCCCGGCATGGCACTGCTGAGTCGTGTCTGAATATCGATGATGACTACAACACTGTCTTCTGCATTGCACAGCAATGGGTTGTCTTGCGTCCCACTCATTGTTCCATCCCGGTTAATTTTCAGATGTCAGTTCAACCAGCTGTTGATCTGTTTCAGATCATCCGGTGCCAGGGTACCGGCAGCCTGTTTCAGGCGTAGTGTGTTCAGGATGTAATCATAGCGTGCACGGGAAAGGTCCCGGCGTGCGCCAAAGGTGGTGCGTTCGGCTGCGACCACATCGATGGCGGTGCGGGTACCGACGTCAAAACCGGCCTGGGTCGCCTGCAGGGCCGTTTCACTGGAGACCACCGCCTGCTGCAGGGCATTGACCTGGCTGATACCGGACATGACACCGAGGTATGCCTCACGCGTCAGGCGCTGTGCGGCCCTGCGTGCCTGTTCCAGTTTTTCCATGGCTTCATTGTATCTCTGTGCCGCCTCGCGCGTACGTGAACTGACCAGCCCGCCACTGTAGAGGGGGATATTCAGTTCCAGGCCCACCTCGGTCGAGTGTTGTTTTGTGCTGCCAAAACGGCCTCCTGTCGACAGGTAATCACGGCTCGCCACCAGATCCAGTGTCGGAAGGTGTCCGGCACTCTGCAGCTTGATCTCCTTTTGCGCGGTCTCTGCCGCGTATCTGGCCGTGAGTATCTGCAGATTCTGTTCCAGAGAGGTCGTGGTCCAGGTTTCAATCACGGCCGGTTCGGGTGATACCAGCGGCATGGAATTTCCCAGCAGGGAAAGCGCATCGGTGTATTCACCGGTGATCTCGCGCAGCGCTTCCCTGGCGTTATCGATCATATTTTCGGCCAGGATTTCGTTGGCAACGGCACGGTCATAGCCTGCCTGGGCCTCCTGCACATCGGTAATGGCAGTCAATCCGACCTCGAAGCGTTGTTTGGCCTGATCCAGCTGGCGGCTCAGGGATTTTTTTTCAGATTGCGCAAACTCCAGGTGATCCATGGCGGCGAGTAAATTGAAATAACGCACGGCGACACGGACGATCAAATCCTGCTGTGCCGCGATGAGCTCTGCATCCGCCTGCTGGATGAGACTGTCCGCCTGTTTGAGTGTGATCAAACGGTCACGATGGAACAGCGGCTGGGTGGCATTCAGGGAATAGCCATGACTGTTGAATTCAACTTCACCCGATGAACCAAAGGCGCGGCCAGCGGACGAGATATCCTGGTCATTCTTGCGCGTGTTGGCACTGAGATTGATGGCGGGCAACAGTTGTGAGAATGCCTGTGGACGTGATTCCAGTGTGGCCTGTCGCGCTGCACTGACCTGTCGATACTGCGGGTCATTGCTTTCCGCGAGACTATACACCTCGATCAGATCGGCAGAATAGGTCCATGCCGAGTACAGCACCAGCAGTATTCCCGAAAGCCAGTTTCTCATTTCGTTATTATCCAGAAAATTGCAAGTAATCCCTGGCAGTGATTTCAATCAATGTTGGCGTTACTGCAAGTCCATTTCCTTTGTGGGAGGCCATAGTTATCCCCCTTATTGTTATTACTGCATTACTTCCGGCTCATGCCGGGCGGTCAATCCGGCCCGGTTACCTGCCCGTTTTCCCCTTTACCTTTACCAAGGCGGACAACATAACAAACCCGGTTGACAGGGAAGTGCTGTACAACGCCGGCTAGAATACAAATTCCTCTTTTCTTTCCGCACCGACCAGCGGTGGCAGATCTGTCTCAAACAGACTTTCCCTTGACCACGCGTTATCGCCCACGCGCGTAACCAGCATTGCCTCCATCACCGCCGGGGTTTCTCCGACAATGACAAACAGGCGTCCACCCAGCGAGAGCTGTTGCTGAAAATGTCCATTCAGTTGCGGAACGGATCCGGTGACAACGATAACATCAAAAGTCCTTTCCCTGTTCCAGCCATTGATGGCATCACCCGTTTGTAACTCGACATTATTCAGCTGGTAACGCCGGAGTTTTCCCGGTGCTGACGCAGTGAATTCCGGATAGATATCCACGCTGCACACGGACTTGCCGGACTTTGCCAGCAGGGCCGTCAGATACGCGCAGCCGGTACCGATTTCAAGAATCGTATCCGAGGGTTTGACGGCGAGGCCCTGCAGGAGACGTGCCTCAACCTTGGGTGTCATGGTGAATTGACCATGGGCCAGCGGCAGCGGGGTATCGGCATAGGCCAGTTGCCGGTATTCGGCGGGAACGAAGTCTTCGCGGTGGATCTCATCGAGCAGATTGAGTACACCGAGGTCGGGTACCTCCCAGGGCCTGATCTGCTGCTTAATCATATTCTCACGTGCATAATCGGTATTCATTACGACTTGTCCTTGGTTCCTGTTATGGTAAAGATACTATTATATATGAAGCACCGAAAAAACCACCCTCTGCTTTTGCGTAAACGGGTTTTTATGTCTGCGTGTGACAGGGCATCCCGGCAGGCCGGTCCGCTGGATGATTGATGCCATTGCAGATCGCGCAAAGCCCCGGGGGAAGCTGGTTCATGTAAAACATCAGGCAGGCGAATGAATCTATAAATCAGATATAGTTACAATTCATATCTAAGAAAATACATAAATTTGTCGCCGGAATACCTGACAATCGGTCCGCGCTTCCTATAACATAGGGTTGCAGCTAGGGGCGCCCCTGTATGGGCTGAGAGTGACCCTCGAACCTGATCCGGATCATACCGGCGTAGGAAAGCAGGCACTTCCACACCCGCAGGCGCTCATCTGCCAATCTGGAGGAACGATTCATGAGCGCACAATCTGATGTACCCCTGAGCCAGCATGCCAGGGTCGATACGGAGGTCGTCCAGCCCTTTCCCAGCTCCCGAAAAATCCATGTCCAGGGGAGCCACCACGATATCCGGGTACCGATGCGTGAGATTTCATGCAGCGGTACGCGTAACTCCGACGGTGCGGTGGAAGAGAATCCACGGGTGACCGTTTACGATACCTCCGGGCCGTATTCGGATCCGGACATCGAGATCGATATCTGCAAGGGTCTGCAACCCGTACGTAGCCGCTGGATCGATGAGAGAAACGATACCGAATGGCTGGACGGTTACAGTTCCGTCTATGGCCGGCAGCAGGCAGATGACCCGGAGCTGGCCTATATGCGCTTCAGTCACACGCCCAGACCGCGCCGGGCCGTCCCGGGTAAAAATGTCTCGCAGATGCATTACGCCCGAAAGGGGATCATCACCCCGGAGATGGAATTCGTTGCCGTGCGTGAAAATCTCAGACGCGAGGAATATAAAGACGCCGGTCTGCTGAAACAGCACCCGGGGCACAGCTTCGGGGCGGCCATCCCGGAGTTGGTCACGCCGGAATTTGTCCGTGCTGAGATCGCGCGGGGCCGCGCCATCCTGCCGGCCAATATTAATCACCCCGAGACCGAGCCGATGATCATCGGCCGCAATTTTCTGGTCAAGATCAATGCCAATATCGGCAACTCCGCCGTGACCTCCTCGATTGAGGAGGAGGTGGAGAAGATGACCTGGGCCATCCGCTGGGGGGCGGACACTGTTATGGACCTGTCAACGGGCAGGCACATCCACGAGACCCGGGAATGGATCGTCCGGAATTCCCCGGTCCCCATCGGCACGGTGCCCATCTATCAGGCCCTGGAAAAGATCGATGGCAGGGCGGAAGAACTGGACTGGGAGATCTTCAGGGACACCCTGATCGAACAGGCGGAACAGGGGGTGGATTACTTTACCATCCATGCCGGTGTGCGCCTGCACTATATCCCGCTGACGGCGAACCGGGTCACCGGCATCGTCTCCCGCGGTGGTTCCATCATGGCCAAGTGGTGCCTGGCCCATCACAAGGAGAGTTTTCTGTATACCCGGTTTGCCGAGATCTGCGAGATCATGCAGACCTATGATGTCGCCTTCTCGCTCGGCGACGGCCTGCGGCCGGGTTCCATCGCCGACGCCAACGATGCGGCCCAGTTTGCCGAACTGCAAACCCTCGGGGAACTCACCCGTATTGCCTGGCAGCATGACGTCCAGGTCATGATCGAGGGGCCGGGACATATACCGATGCAGATGATCCGGGAAAATATGCAGCGGGAACTGGAAGAGTGCAGCGAGGCGCCGTTTTATACCCTGGGCCCGCTGACGACTGATATCGCCCCTGGCTATGACCATATCACCTCGGCCATCGGCGCGGCGATGATAGGCTGGTACGGGACCGCCCTGCTCTGTTACGTCACCCCCAAGGAACACCTCGGCCTGCCGGACAAGAATGACGTCAAGGACGGGATCATCGCCTACAAGATCGCCGCCCATGCGGCCGATCTGGCCAAGGGCCATCCCGGCGCCCAGATCCGCGACAACGCGATCTCAAAGGCCAGATTCGAATTCCGCTGGGAGGACCAGTTCAACCTGGGACTCGACCCGGATCGGGCGCGGGAATTCCATGACCTCACCATGCCCAGGGAGGGGCACAAACTGGCCCATTTCTGTTCCATGTGCGGACCCAATTTCTGTTCGATGAAGATCACCCAGGACGTGCGCGATTACGCGAAGGCACACGGGATCGGTAACATGGAGTCGGCCCTTGAACAGGGGCTGTCGGAAAAGTCACGGCAGTTCATGGAGCAGGGGAGTGAGATCTATCACCGGGGTTGAACGGAAGGACCCGTTATGGTTAGCATATCGGGGGAGATCTGGTTGACACCTATTGTGTGCGTACTTGATTGGGTCTTCAGAATCCAGCACATACGGACGGCAATGGTGTGACAGGCAGACTTGAAAAACTCGTAGCGCAGTCGCCGGCCCCGGAGGTGACGGCACACCGGCTTGACCGCCTGCGGGAGGACCCGGTTGCCCGGGACATCATTGACAGATTATCTCCGGATGCCCTTACCGGGCTGGTCCGGATCATCGGCACCTCCCGTTTCCTTTACCATGCCCTGTGCCGTCATCCGGATTCCATTACCTTGATTGGACAGCCCTTCGACCCGGAGGCGCCCACTCATGATGAAATCAATAATATCGCTGACCTTCGTCGTTACAAGTACAGGGAATTGCTGAAGATCACCTGGATGGACCTGGCCGATGTCTGCGGCTATGAAGAGATCCTCTCGGCGCTCAGCCATCTTGCCGATATCGTGATCAGGAACGCCGGCCGGCTGGCCGGGTCAAGCAAGGTTTCGGTTGCCAACCGGCCGTTGAACGAGCAACTCGTCCTGTTTGCCCTGGGTAAGCTGGGTGCGTACGAACTGAACTACAGCTCGGATGTCGATCTGATCTTTGTGTGTGCCAATCTGGACGGGGATGCAGGTTTGCAGTTGCAGGAGGCAGCGGTCAATTATATACGCAGGTTTACCAGGCTCCTCGAAGAGCAGACGGAGGAGGGCTTTTTATATCGCGTCGATCTGAAACTGCGGCCCTGGGGGAAGAGCGGACCGCTGGCGCTGACGGTCAATGACACGGAACAGTATTACGAGGCCAGCACCGAGGCGTGGGAACGTTTTGCCTGGCTACGGGCCAGGCGGGTGGATGGCCCGGATAATATCGGTACGGAACTGCTCGACCGCCTGAAACCGTTTGTTTTCCGCCGCACACTCAGCGCGCAGGACCTGCAACGTTTTCTCAGGATCAAGACCGATATGGCGGATGCCCGCACGCGGCAGGGTTGCTGGAACGTGAAGGTAGGGGATGGCGGGATACGCGATATCGAGTTTTTCGTGCAGATACTGCAACTGATCAATGGCGCCCGTTTCCCTGTATTACGGGGTACGGGCACACTGACAGCGCTGGATGCCCTGGTCCTGTGCGGTCTTATGGAAGGCGATGAACAACAGCAGATCCGCGACAGCTATCTTTTTTTGCGAAGGCTGGAAAACCGCCTGCAGATCATGGATGAGCGGCAGACCCAGGATCTGCCGGAGGATACCGGGGAAAGACTGTTTCTTGCCAGGTCTCTGGGTTTTACAGGTACATCCGACGAAGAGACGCTGGCCCGTTTTGAAAACACGCTGCACGCCCATCGGCAGACGGCAAGGCAGTATTTTGAGCGTATCCGGCTCGAAGAGAATCAGTTTGTATGAAACTCGATTCAGAAACACAAAGGGCGCTGGATGCAGCATGGAATCAGGAGACGGCCCGGGCCAGTCTGGAACGCTGGCTGGGTGTCTGCGCGCAGGAAAAATGGGGGGAACTTCCACGGGATCTGCCGTTGTTGGCCACCTTGTTCGGGGCCAGTTGGTATTTCACGCGGTATATTTTTTATCGGGGGAAGGTTGCAGCCGGCCTGATTGATCAGCCATTCTCATTTGAACAGAGTCTCGGATCCCTGGTGCAGGATTTCCGGGAAAACGGCGCGGGCCGGGATCTTGATGTCAACCTGCACCGGCTGTGCCTGATCAAGAATGAGATCATGCTGCAAATCCTGCTGGCACAATTAAAGGGGGAGTTTGATCAGGTCCGGTCTGAACAGGCCCTGACCCGTCTTGCCGAAGCCGTGCTGCAGGTGATGATCATGCTGTGCGGAGTGTACCGGGAAACCGGCGGGCAGTTTGTGGTTCTCGGCATGGGGCGGATCGCGGGCCTCGAAATGACCTATGGTTCCGACCTTGACCTGATTTTCCTGAGCATGGATAACACGCAGGATGCGTTTGAAAGGATCGGCAAGGCGGTGCGCAGGATGCTGCGCATGATTGCCGCCGCCGATCCCGCCGGCAGCCTGTATGAGATCGACATGCGCCTGCGCCCGCACGGCAATGCGGGCACACTGATCAGCCCGCTCAATACATTTATTGAGTATCACAAGGCTGGCCGCGAGGTCTGGGAGCGCCAGATGATGACACGTTGCCGTGCGGTAGCAGGGGATCCGCATCTCGCGGAAAGCCTGCTTGAAAAACTGATACCGTGCGTTTATTCAAGGCAGGATGGAAGCCTGCGCAGCGAGGTCATCCGTATGCGGAAACTTGTCCAGCATGAGCTGGGCAGTCCGGCGGGGAAGTACGATATCAAGCGTGGGGAAGGCGGCATCATGGATATCGATTTCATCTCGCATTACCTGCAATTGCGGCATGGACAGGGACATCCTGCCCTGCGTTCTGCGAGCACCCGCAAGGTATTGCGACACTCGGCGGAGACAGGTCTCCTCGATCAGCAAACCGTATCCACCCTGCTGGAAGCCTATGATTTTTTAAAGATGATTGAGTCGCGTCTGCGTGTGTTCGATATGAAATCCGTCAGCCAGTTTTCGAGGACGCCAGGAAATAATCTGGCGCTTGCCCGGGCGCTCGGATTTTACAGGGAGGGCGCGGAGGAATCTGTGGCTGCCTTCATGGAGGCCTACCTGAACATTACCCGTTCCGTTCGCCGGCAATTCAAGGAGATCGTCGGCTGGGATTAAACAAAGTTCGAGGTTCAGGGTTCAAGGTTTAAGGTTTGAGGTTTGAGGTTTGAGGTTCAGGGTTCAAAATTTTTGACAACTGACAACTGACAACTGACAACTGACAACTGACAACTGACAACTGTCCACTGACTACTGACAATTGGGTGGCCTTGCCTCGCATGGCAGGGCGCAGATGAGAAGGAACATGCATTATCTAGTCTTGTATATGATAGTGGGCGAGTGCTGTCTGTATGAATCGATGCCATGTGTCGTCAGGTTCCCAGACGGCATGCAGGACAGGTAATGCATCGCTGGCCGCAACCTGTTGCCGGATCCTCTTGTAAAGGTATATAAATACCGAGACACGCCAATTGTATGCGCAATGGATGAATATCTTTTTATCCTGATGCTGATCTACGGTAGCAAAAAAAGCGTGCAGATCGGTGAATGTAGGGGCCCCGAAATCGACCGGTATGTGGATATAGTCCATTCCCAGTAGCCTCACCAGGTCGCCCTCATCTGGGATCGCACCGGGTGAATCGGGCAGGGCAAGATTGATGACCAGGTCGAAATCCGCCCGCTTGATGGCATGGAATTGATCGACAGTTGGCTGGCCTGCCGTCGCGATGTGTCCATCCATACGGTAATAATTCCGTATCTGTTCCAGTGCCGCTGTGTTCATCGTGCCGCGTTTACTCCGTGCATGTCAGCCGGACAATTAATCGTTACAATAAACAAGTGTCATGCAGTGTAAAGGAAAATGCAAAGACTTGAACAGAAGACGGCGGTGATCACCGGTGCCAGCAGCGGCATCGGCAGGGCTATCGCCCTGGCATATGCGAGGGAAGGCGCACATGTCATCGTGAATTACCATCGATCACAGGACAAATCCGGGCAGATCGTTCAGGAAATTATAGCCGCAGGGGGCAGGGCAGCGGCGATCCAGGCCGATGTCCGGGATCGGGACAGTATTGAACGCCTGGTAAGGGAATCACAGGCAATCCTTGGGAACATCGATATCTGGGTGAATAATGCCGGAGCCGATATCCTGACCGGGCCGGGGGCGCTACTCGATGATCAGGAAAAATTACAGAACCTGATCGAGGTAGACCTGAAGGGCACCATCTTCTGTTGCTGGGCCATTGCGCCGTTGATGCAGTCCCAGGGGCATGGGGTCATCATCAATATGTCCTGGGACCTTGCCCTGCATGGCCTGGCCGGGCGGAATCCGCAGCTGTTTGCCGCCACCAAGGCCGGTATCACCGGTTTCAGTCGTGCCCTTGCCAAAACCTGTGGACCTGACATCCGTGTCAACGTGCTGGCGCCGGGCTGGATCGAAACGGCCTTTGCGGAAAACGATATGAGTAACGACTATTATCAGGCCCGTATCAGGGAAATCCCCGTCGGTCGTTTCGGGACACCGGAAGATGTCGCCGGGGCAGCGGTGTTCCTGGCATCGGAGGATGCCTCCTACATGACCGGAGAGATGATCAGGATCAATGGCGGCTTGATTTGAGGTTCGGGGTCAGAGTAAAAACTATCGGTGTTCGGAGTAATAATTAATCAAAATTATTGGTTTTTACTCTGACCCCGTTCAAAACCATCTCCTGACCCTGGATCTGTATGCCCGGTATTCATCGCCGAAGATATTTTCCAGAAACGGCTCCTCGTGCCTGATGAAACCTTCCTGGATGATGAGGAAGAAAATAATAACCACAAGAAATGGCGATAAACTTCCCAGCCATATTCCTGTTCCGACTAACATGACAATCAATCCGAGATACATCGGATTACGGGTATGGCGATACAGGCCATGCAACACCAGGGTGGTCGATTGTTCAAATGGTTTTACCGGTGTCCCGGCCTTTCTGAATGCGTTGGCGCCCCAGAAACTGACCAGCAGCCCGACACTGATCAGAATAACACCTGCACAGGAAACCGGTGCCGCGACCAGTTGTACCAGGGGCAGATAATGATGCAAGCCGACCATGAGCGCCAGCGCGGCAAGGAAGTAAACGGGTGGAATTATTTTTCTGAGCATCATCAATCTGTATTAAAGGTGCTGGAGTAATATATTTATACCACTCCTTGATTAAGTAGAATATCCTCTTTTATCCTTACCCTATTGTTGCTTACACAACCAGCATCAATGTGTCAGTGCAAGACCAGACCCCTAATACGCTCACTAGGGCGAAATGCAAGCGCGACAGGTCAGCTACAACGCCTGGTTCGCTATTTTATTCGTTGTATTACCCAAAAACATCTACTGGTTTGACTGACACCCATTCGTTCCTTTTCAGTTTGTAGAGTTCCAAATGTTGTCCCTTGCTCCATTCCGCAAGCACGATGGCTATTGCTCTATGGTGTTTGGCAACCTTCTTCAGACGGGCGATATCCTCGGGCGTAGGTCGTGGGGCTGAACCACCCTTTGTTTGGATGAGTACCATTTCAAGAATATCCCCGCGTTTCAGTCCAGAGATTTCCACCCGGTGATTCTTGCGCACTGCAAGGAGATCCACGATGCCTCGTGACTCTGCCTTTGCCTTCCCCCCGAAATCAACTAGGTTCCATCGTGCGCCGGACTGACGATTATATGTGATGAGCCATTTCGTCATTGTGCGTGCCCATTTTGCTGTGTGCTGAGCTTTTCTGCCTGGACTGAGCACATCTGTTTTCATCTTTTCCTTATTAGCGAACTAAGTGATAAGGCGCCTTTTGGCTGATAATGTTATACAGGCGGCCACAGGTGTTGTATTAATGATTATCATAACATCATCAGGTTAGCACCGTTTGCAATAAAGCGCGATGAATAGTAACCGTGCTCCCTTTGCTGTTTTCAATATCAGGATTGCCCTGGCTCCGATGATGATTGATGCGATGGCATGATCAAGGCTGAACACCAGCAATCACCATATGCCCGTAATTCAAAACTGGCTTTTTCTACAGGTTCAATGGTTGCCACGTGATAATAAAATCGTTGAGACAACTGATATGATGTTATAATTTATCAATGCAGTAATTAAATTGGTTTAAAATAAGTATTTTCTTCTTATGGTTATACATTCCTAAAATGGCGAAACAAACATCAAATGGCCGTACTGGTCAGGTGAAAAGCCGGGTTCAGGTAAAAAATCCTGTTACAAACCGCTGGGTAAAAATTGATACGGGTACTGGACGAATAGTTGATCATAAAAAAACATCTGGTCCATACAAAGGTGTACGCAAGAAGCAGTAGCGTATGTCCTTAATCTTCTCACCGCTCACGGAAGATGCGCTGGAAGGTCCCTTCTAACCTATACCTAAAGGTGTTTTTATCATGCTACAGCTTGGTGAAGGTATATCCAGGCTTGAAGTTGACATGGATACTGCTGTAGATGAGATATTAACTCGTAAGAAATTTGAACCAATTAAAGCGACAACAAGACGTGGTCACAAAGACTATTTGGAAAAGATAATCCAGATTATAAGAGGCTGCGGGTTTGGAGTTGCTATCTTCTCGGAATATACATCCGCATCGACCCTTGCAAATATCTTTTTTGAAGTAGCACTGTGTAATCTTCTGGGGAAACCAGTCATTATCGTAAAATCCGTGGATGCCAAGGCTCCTTCTGATTTTGTTAGAACGGAATGGGTAACTTATACAGCAGGCAAAGGGGCAAAGCTTAAAAAGGAATTTACTGAATCAGTAAACTCTATAGTAGAACTCGCAGATTTTTATGAAAAACTTGGTGATATCGCTATGGAGGCAGAAGATGTCGACTTGGAGCTTGCTTTTGAACGCTACAAACAGGCATTTCTGATTACAAATCTCGGTTCAGCAAAGAAGAAGATTGATACTATTCTAGAGATGCTTAGATCTACTGACGATCCATCAGCTTTGCTTAAGCCGGCGAGAGCCCGACTTCAAAAATCTGTTGTTGAGTTTGTAAGCTTCTCTAATAACTAGTTCTTGTCATTATTTATTCAGTGAGCCATGCCGCACGCCATATAAGGCGAAATCCATGCTTGAATAAATAACCGGAAATTAGAATCCGCTTGCACATGCGCAAGTCCCCACATTAACATCACTCATCATTCCTGCAACCAGCGAGCCCCGTCATGAGCGAAAATCTGACACTTGATTTTGAACAGAACGAGCAGCGACCACTGCATGAATTTGCCGAGAAGGCATACCTGGACTATTCCATGTATGTCATCCTCGATCGCGCCCTGCCGCATATCGGCGATGGTCTGAAACCGGTGCAGCGCCGCATTGTCTATGCCATGTCGGAACTGGGCCTGAAGGCGACGGCAAAATACAAGAAATCGGCACGTACCGTCGGGGATGTGATCGGTAAATTCCATCCCCATGGTGATTCCGCCTGTTATGAGTCGATGGTGCTGATGGCACAGGATTTTTCCTATCGTTATCCCCTGATCGACGGCCAGGGCAACTGGGGTTCCATGGATGACCCCAAATCCTTCGCCGCCATGCGTTATACCGAATCAAAACTGACACCCTACGCGGACCTGCTGTTAAGCGAGGTGGATCACGGGACGGTGGACTGGAACCCGAATTTTGACGGGACCTTGCAGGAACCCCGGTTGCTGCCGGCGCGATTGCCGAATCTGTTGCTCAACGGCACGACCGGTATCGCCGTGGGCATGGCCACGGATGTCCCGCCACATAATCTGAGGGAGGTCGCCAGCGCCTGCATCCGTTTGCTGGAATCACCCTCGTGTTCGGTCCGGGACCTGTGTGAACATGTGAAGGCTCCCGATTTCCCGACACGGGCCGAGATCATCAGTCCGCGGGATGCGATCCTCGAGATGTATGAAACCGGCAATGGCTCGATCAGGATGCGCGCGACCTGGGAAAGGGAAGACGGGAATATTGTCATCACCGCGTTGCCTTTTCAGAGTTCCGGCAGCAAGGTACTGGAACAGATCGCCATGCAGATGCAGGCGAAAAAACTGCCGATGCTGGAGGATCTCCGGGATGAGTCCGACCATGAAACACCGACCCGGCTGGTCCTGATCCCGCGGTCGAACCGCGTCAACCTGGATGACCTGATGTCGCACCTGTTTGCGACGACGGACCTGGAACGGAGTTACCGGGTCAATCTCAATGTCATCGGTATCAATGGTCGGCCACAGGTCAAGAACCTGAAGACAATCCTGCAGGAATGGTTGCACTACCGTACGGAAACCGTGCGTCGCCGTCTGCAGCATCGCCTGGACAAGGTCCTGGCCCAGGCCCATCTCCTGGAAGGACTGCTGATTGCCTATCTCAACATTGATGAGGTGATTGCGATCATCCGTGAACAGGAAACCCCGAAACTGGTGTTAATGAAGCGATTCAAACTGAGTGATGAACAGACCGAGGCAATCCTGGAACTCCGATTGCGCAAGCTGGCAAAACTGGAAGAGATGAAGATCCAGGGTGAACTGAAAGAGCTGGAGGCAGAGCGCCTCACGCTGCAACAGACCCTGTCCTCAAAGCAACGTTTGAAGACCCTGATAAGAAATGAAATCCAGGCGGATGCCGAGGCCTTTGGCGATGAACGGCGTTCCCCGCTGGTCGTGCGCGAGGAAGCAAAGGCGATTGATGAAACAGAGCTGGTGCCGACGGAACCTGTGACCGTGATCCTGTCTGTAAAGGGCTGGGTGCGATCGGCAAAGGGTCATGAAATCGATCCGGAATCAGTAAACTACCGCACCGGCGATGCCTTCAAGCAGTCCTGCTCCGGCCGCAGTAATCAGCAGGCGGTATTTATTGACTCGACCGGACGCTGTTATTCCCTGCCGGCGCATACCTTGCCATCGGCACGGGGTCTGGGTGAACCCATCTCTGCCAGCATCACACCACCGGATGGAGCCACCTTTGCCGGTGTCATGCTGGGCACGCCGGATAGCCTGTACCTGATCGCCTCGGATGCGGGATACGGGTTTATGGCGAAACTGGAAGACCTGTATGTAAAGAACCAGTATGGCAAGGCGGTTCTGAATGTACCGGACGGGTCTGGCGTACTGATGCCGGTCTGTGTCAGTGACCCTGAGGGTGACCGGGTGGCAGCGGTCAGTTCCATCGGCAGGTTGCTGCTCTTTCCCGTCAACGAGCTGCCCCTGCTGGCAAAAGGGAAAGGCCTCAAGATGATCCAGATCCCGCCGGCCAGGCTGAAGACACGGGAAGAATATGTCGCGGCACTGACCTGTCTGGGCGGGGAGGACGCACTGGTGCTGACCTCCGGGCAGCGGACGCTGACGTTAAAGGCAGGCGATCTGGAAAATTATATGGGTGAGCGCGGCCGCCGGGGAAATCTGCTGCCAAGGGGCTACCGGTCTGTCTCTGCCATGCAGGCGTTGAAAAAAGCGAATCCCTGAACGAATGGGTTCACCCTTTCACAGTTCGTGTATACGGAACTTGATGGAAATTGACACTCTAACAGACACTAACAAGAAAAATCGGACAACCTATGGGTACGCAAACCAATCCGCTGCCGCCTGACGCGATCACTGCCCAGCCACGCCGGCAAATCAGAAGAAAAAGACCTCGCAGGTGGATGACGGCATTACTGCTGTTCATGCTGATGATTGTGGCTGTGGCCGGATATTACTACCGGGGACAGGATGAGAAACCCGTTTCCGATATTACTACAGCGACCATACAGCGGGGTGATATCGAAGTCACTGTGACGGCACTCGGCAATCTGCAACCCCGTGACTACGTAAATGTCGGTGCACAGGTCTCAGGCCAACTCGAAAAACTGCATGTGGAAATCGGTGATGCTGTTGAAGAGGGTGATCTGCTCGCCGAAATTGATCCCAAAGTATTGCTGTCCCGTGTCGAAGCCACCCGTGCCCAGTTGCAGGCGCAAAAGGCCCAGCTGGCCGAGCGCCAGGCAGAACTCGAACTTGCCGAACAACAATTCAGACGGCAGGAAAATTTGTTGAGTGAAGATGCGACCAGTCAGGATGCCTACCAGATCAGTCTGGCGGCCGTTAAGATCAAGCAGGCACAGATCGCTGCATTGAAGGCACAGATCGAGGAGACGGAATCTTCTCTCAAGGGTAACGAGGCCACGCTGAGTTATACCAGGATCTACGCCCCCATGAGCGGAACAGTGGTTGATTTGCTTGCCCGGCAGGGCCAGACACTGAATGCGAACCTGTCCGCGCCGACTATTTTACAAATCGCCGATCTCTCCACCATGACGGTATGGACACAGGTGTCCGAAGCGGATGTGCCTAAATTGCAACTCGGTATGGATGCCTATTTCACCATACTCGGCAAACCGGGCCAGCGCTGGAGCGGCAAGCTGCGGCAGATATTACCCACACCTGAAATTATTAATAATGTCGTGCTTTACACAGCCCTGTTCGATGCAGCCAATCCGGAGCGCGAATTGATGACCCGGATGTCCGCGCAGGTCTTCTTTGTTATTACCTTTGCACAGGATGTTATTATCGCACCCATGTCGGCATTACAGCCTGTGAATGAAAAATCCGGCCGCTACCATGTTACTGTGATCGGTGACGATGGCGTGCAGGCAGATCGTGAGGTACAGGTTGGCATCAGTAACCGCGTAAGCGCGGAGATCATCTCCGGGCTGAAAGAAGGTGAACGCATCGTGGACAATCCACCCAAAGACGACTCTGATGACAAACGTCGTTCCCCGTTCCGTATCTTCTGACGCGGGTTCAGACCCTCATGGACAACACCTCACCGCTGATCGAACTGGTGGATATCACAAAGACCTACTTCACTGGAGGTGAAGTGGCAATCGAAGTGTTGCGTGGCATTTCACTTGCTATCCATGCCGGTGAATTCGTCGCCATCATGGGTGCTTCGGGATCCGGTAAATCCACGTTGATGAACCTCATTGGTTGCCTCGATCGACCGACCGGGGGGCATTATTCCTTTGCCGGGCAGGACGTCGCAGGACTCGATCGTGATCAACTGGCCCGTTTGCGCCGGGAAGCCTTCGGCTTCGTGTTTCAGAATTACAATCTGATCGCCTCGGCAACCGCAGCAGAGAATGTAGAAATACCTGCAATCTATGCCGGTGTCAGTGCCGGGGAACGGCGTGAGCGTGCCGAAGAATTACTGGTATCGCTTGGACTTGCCGACCGGCTGGAGCATCGCCCAAACCAGCTTTCGGGAGGTCAGCAGCAACGTGTCTCCATCGCACGGGCCTTGATGAATGGCGGAAAAATCATACTTGCCGACGAGCCTACCGGCGCACTGGACAGTCACAGTGGCGCAGAAGTCATCAAGCTCCTGCAGCAACTCCCGGGACAGGGTCATACGGTGATCCTCATCACGCATAACCTTGAAATTGCGAAACACGCGAACCGTTTGATAGAGATCAGGGACGGTATGATCCTGAATGACAGTACTCCGCCACGACAGAATTTCCCCGCAGAGAATGTACAGACGAGTGCCTTTATGGAGGATGATGAACAGTCCGCTTCCCTGATCAGCGAAGCGGCTGAATCGATGAAGATGGCACTGCGCTCACTGCGCACCAATCTGTTCCGTACTATCCTCACCCTGCTCGGGATCATGATCGGCGTCGCCGCCGTGATCGCCATGCTTGCCCTCGGTGAAGGGGCAAAAAAATCCGTGCTGGACCGCATAGGTTCCATGGGGACCAATTTATTGCTTGTGCGTTCCGGTGCTCCCAATCAACGGGGGCCCGGACCGGATTCTACGGTTGCATCCCTGATCCCGACGGATGCCATTGCGCTGGCGGAATTGCCCAACGTGCAATCGGCCGTACCTGAATCGACCGGCAATGTGACCGTGCGCTATGGAAACCGGGATGTGCAAACCGGACTCACCGCAACCTCGCCCGAATATCCACTCACGCGCAGTTGGCCGGTGGCCAAAGGAACCTTCTTTAACGATGCGGATGTACAAAGTTACAGTGCGGTGGTGGTCCTCGGCCAGACAGTAACCAAAAACCTGTTTGGCGAACATACCGAACCGATCGGACAGTTCGTCTTGCTGGATAATGTCCCGTTTATGGTGATAGGTGTGCTCTCTGCAAAGGGGGCAACCCCATGGGGGCACGATGCCGATGATGCCGTATTTGTTCCGCTCACTACCGGCAGTCTGCGTTTGTTAGGTTACAGCTATTTGCGTTCCATCACCCTGGCGGTAAAAGACGTCGCCACAATCGATGCCACACAGGATCAAATCACCGTTTTTCTTCGCGCCTTGCATGGCAAGGAAGATTTTCAGGTGCGGAATCAGGCCGCTTTGCTGGAAACGGTTTCCGAGACCTATAACACCCTGACATTATTGTTAGGCTCCATCGCAGTGATCTCGCTGCTGGTCGGTGGTATCGGCGTAATGAACATCATGCTGGTCACGGTCAGCGAACGCACCCGCGAGATCGGCATACGCATGGCAACCGGTGCGCGCATGCGCGATATCCTGTTACAATTTCTTACCGAGGCCACCGTGGTGTCTGCGCTTGGCGGCGTGATTGGAGTTATG
>MGXK01000033.1:7895-8245 GCA_001802375.1 Gammaproteobacteria bacterium RBG_16_51_14 | reverse complement strand
CTTCTTCTTTAGGGGTTCAGGCCTTTTCTCTAGGCCGGTGAACATCGCAATCCAGTCGGTGCCGGTTTTCTCTGCTGCTTCTGCCATCCTGTGCAGGCTGAGGTAATCTGTTTTACCGGTGCTCAATACGGGCATTTCTTCCGCAAGCAGGATTTTCTTCGGGATATACAGTTCGCCATAGTGATGTGACCTGGCCTGGTTGATGATTTGCCTGCGATCCGCATCCTGGCAGCTGGTCACCAGGATAATTTTTTCGCCTTTCCGGTCATCGGGGAGATTGACGGCAGCATGACAGTATTCCGGCCAGGTCAGCATCGCCAGTTCTTCAACCGTGGTGAGGGAGATCATTT
>MGXK01000033.1:546-7865 GCA_001802375.1 Gammaproteobacteria bacterium RBG_16_51_14 | reverse complement strand
GGCCCTGTATGGTAATAAAACCTTCCTCATCAATGCTGGCAATGTCCCCGGTATCATACCAGCCAGTCCCCCGGTCGGTTGATGGCGGTATGATTTCTCCGTTGGAGTCATGTAAAAGATAACCCAGCATCAAATTGGGTCCTTTCACGACCAGACGGCCACCCTCGTCAATACCAGCGACGGGTTGCAGGTAGTATTCGATTTCCGGCATTATTCTTCCTGCCGTGTCCATTTTGTTATTCATCGGGGTGTTGACGGAAATGACAGGGCTGGTCTCCGTCACACCATAGCCCTGCAGGATGCGAATCCCGAATTTTTCCATCCACAACTGCTGGGTATCCCGACGCAGTTTTTCCGCGCCTGCGACCGCATACCGCACCGAGTTGAAGTCATAAGGGTGGGCATGGCGTGCATAACCATTGAAAAAGGTGTTACTCCCGAACAGGATCGTTGCCCCCAGTTCATAGACCAGTTCCGGAATGGCACGGTAATGTAATGGTGTCGGGTAAAGGAAAATTTTGCTGCCACCCAGTAACGGCATCAGAAATCCGCCATTCAGGCCGAAACTGTGGAACAGGGGCAGGCAGGTAAACGTGATGTCCTTCGGTTGAAAATCAATATGGCAACTGACCTGGGCATAGTTGGAGAGCAGGTTGCTGTGGGAAAGCACAACCCCTTTGGGGATGCCTTCCGATCCGGATGTAAAAAGGACAACGGCTGGTTTGTCCGGATCGATTTTCCCGGTAATGCGGTGATAATGACGGGACGGGTTCAATCCCCTTGCGAAACCAAGGCACTTGTCGAATAAGGTGATACGCCCCCGCAGATCTTCAAGATAGATCAGTTTGTATTGTTGTGATAATTTTTCAGCCACCTCCTGGAGATTGGCCTTTTCAATAAATTGCCTTGAGGTATATATGGTTTCCAGCCGCGCGGTTTTGCAAGTCTTCAGCAATGCCTGTATGCCGACACTATAATTCAGCATGGCAGGTATGCGACCGAGATACTGTAACGCCAGAAAGCTGACCAGGGTAGTGATCATATTCGGCAGGAGAACACCAACGTACTCACCATGGCGGGTATCCCGGCGAATAGCACGTCCCAGTATCATGGAACGTGTGATTAATTGCCGGTAACTGATCGGCTTGCGGTTGATATCTTCTACGATGGCAATTTCACGACCATAACGTTCGGCGGCGGTCAGCAGGGCATCAAACACAGTGGTGCGATAGTTAAACGCCGCATAGGTCAATTTGTACATTACATCCTGCAGTTGCCTGGCAGCTGCCTTGCGTCTGGCATGGCCGTGGATGGAAGGATCGATGCGAATCCTTTCCGGCGGCAGGATCCTGATCCTGATGTGTGGAAACCAGATCACCCGTCCACGGCCCTTCATGTAGGATAAAGGGCTGAACTGTCCACCATCAATCGAAACCGGAAGTATGGTCGCACCGCTTTTCTCGGCGATCATTCCGGGTCCTTCATATATCTTCATTAATGAACCGGTAATCGTGATCCGCCCTTCCGGAAAGATAACGGCTTTATGTTCTTCCCTGAGGAACTTGATCATGGCTTTGATCGAGAGCGGGCTGGCAGGATTCATTGTAAACAGGTCAACAAATCCCAGGAAAGGCCTGAATGATTTCTTCTCCGCTATGCGTGTGTTGATTGCGAATATCGGTGTTTCAGGCAGCCAGGCATATAAAATTATGCCGTCGAGCAAGGATGTGTGGTTGGCGATAATGAGTACACGATTACCCGACTTGTCATAGTTTTCCAGGCCGGTGACCTTAACCTCGTAAAAAAACCGTAACAGGCACCGTAATATGAACTTGGTCAGTTTAATCATGACCGGCATTTTATGTGGTATCCAGGTCAGGCGTGAATGATGGGCCTGTATCTTCTGTCCGGTGATGCTGGTCTGAATAAATCGGTAAGTGTCAGGCGCCTAGACTTCCATCATGATGATCAGGTTTTGTCCGGGCTGTAATATCCTGCCTTTGGGGATCTGGTTCCATTGGCACAATTGCGCGACAGAAACATTGAAACGCCTTGAAATCAGCCAGAGAGAATCGCCTTCCCTGACGGTGTACTCAATCTGCTGGTTCGGGTTCACGTCCCCCGTGGTTTGTTCAACATTAGCTGCGACAGGGATGAACCCCTCACTGGAGGCGTTTTCATCATCCTTGATCCAGACTGTCAGTTTTTGTCCGGGTCGCAAGATAGTGTTCTTGGAGATGCCGTTCCAGTTGCAAAGCTGTGTAACACTGGCACCGTGGTTCCTGCTGATATCCCACAGGTTATCACCACTCCTGACCGTATAGATGGCTTTGTTACCATCACCGCTGGTCTTGAGTCCTTTGAGTTTTTCCGAATCTGTATCGGGAATATCGAGGTCGACGGGTTGTCCGGCTGCCGTAACCATCAGTGATTGCCCGACGCGGATAAGATTGCCTTGCAGGTGATTAATCTGTTTCAGCGCGCTCACGCTGGTGTTGTAGTGGCGCGCGATCTGACCGAGTGTTTCACCCCCTTTGACCTGGTGCTGTCGCCACGTCATCCTTTCCGAGGCGGGCAAGGCCGCCAGTTTCTGCTCGAATTGCTGCGCGTTTTCGATGGGGACAAGGAGGTGATGCGGGCCATCGGGATCGGTGGCCCAGCGGGTAAAACCGGGATTCAGGGCAGTTATCTGATCCATGCCTACGCCGGCGAGTCTGGCGGCCGTTGCCAGATCGATCTGACTGTCGATTTTGATTACTGCGAAATAAGGTTTGTTCGGAATTGCCTTGAGAGTGATCTTGTATTTTGCGGGGTTGGCGACGATTTCAGCGACAGCAAGCAGGCTGGGTATGTATCCGCGTGTTTCACCAGGTAACTGGAGTGACCAGAAATCGGTTGGCTTGCCTGCCTTCTGATTGCGCTGGATTGCCCGGGCAACATTGAGTTCACCGGCATTATAGGCGGCCAGGGCATGCAGCCAGTTGCCGTCAAACATATCATGGAGTGTTTGCAGATAGTTCAATGCTGCATCGGTCGATGCAACAATGTCACGGCGACCATCGTACCACCAGTTCTGTTTCAGGCCGTAGCGTTTCCCGGTACTTGCAATAAACTGCCAGATGCCGGATGCCCGGCTGGGGGAATGGGCCAGGGGCTGGTAGGCACTTTCTACTACCGGTAACAGGGCCAGTTCGAGGGGCATATTGCGCTTTTCCAGCTCCCCGATGATGTGATAAATATAGGGGGTAGCGCGATCCGCAACCCGATCCAGAAATTCCTGTTTTCCGGCATACCAGGCGATCTTGCTTTTGACGCTCCCGTTTTCTGTATGGCGCGGGATGGTCAGATCCTGGCGGATTCGTTGCCAGACATCATCCGATTCTGATTCTACGATTGCCTTGTCATCCACGGCCATGCCATCAACCGCTGAGACAATATCATCATCAGAGATTACAGGGGAGGTTGATTTAGTGTTTGTTTTTTTGACGGAATGACCGATGATTGAATCAGGATGGGGTGCTGTGATGCTGCTGTCCTGGTCACGTGGAGTAAGAAAATTACATGCACTCAGAGTAATCGTTACCAGGCAGGTGAGTACGGTACGCTGTAGTTGCATCGGGCAATCCTAAAGAGGGTAGAGACATGGGTCAAGCTTTTTTGACCATGGATAGCATCATTCCCTGTGGTTTAAGGGTTTATGCTGCACATGCGTTGATGCACAGGAAAATTTCCCGGCAGGAAAAAAACGCTTTTAATCCAAGGGACAATAAATAATAAGATACTCTGCATTTCAGCAACTGAAATGGTCTTTCCAATGACGGATCGCCGCCAGCACTTCCACACCTTCCGCAAGGGGCTTGCCGGCAAACTGACTGGCTGCCTCCATCACCGTCTGTTGGTGTGTACGCAGGAAGGGATTGGTTTCCTTTTCTATTGTCAGGGGTGCCGGTACGGTGGGCAGGCCCTGTTCACGTAACCGTCTGACCTTATCCATGCGGGCCGGGATCTGTACATTGCCGGGTTCGACTGCCCGGGCAAATGCCAGGTTGTTACAGGTATATTCATGACCACAATAGAGGAGGGTTTCCCCGGGTAAAGCCGCCAGTTTTGAAAGCGAGCTGTACATTTGTGCGGCGGTCCCTTCAAACAGTTTCCCGCAACCTGCCGTGAACAGTGTATCGCCACTGAACAGCATGTTATGACCATAGTAGGCGATTGCCCCGGCGGTATGCCCGGGGACATCACAGACATACAGCGTCAGTTCCAGTTCGGGCAAATCGACCTGGTCACCCTCTCTCAGTGCATGTGTTCGATGTCTGATCCGCTCATTTGCCGGCCCGAAAACAGGTATCGGGTATTGCTCAAGCAATGCAGCAATGCCATTGACATGATCCGGGTGGTGATGGGTAACCAGGATAGCGACGGGCCTGAGATTGTCCTCTTTCAGTTTGCGCAGGACCGGGGTGGCCTCACCGGGATCGATGATGGCAACCTGATCGCCTGTCTCATTATGAATCAACCAGATATAGTTATCGCTGAGGGCAGGGACCGGGATGATATCCATGATTAGAACCTATCTCAAAATTGCTGTGCTTGCCAATACTGCGTTAAAAAAGGGCTCAAAATGCTCATTTACTACCGTGTAAACTCCGCTTTCTCGCCCATTTTCGCCTTGTCTCAGCTGCGCTCGCTAATTTTGAGATAGGTTCTACTGAATGCTGGCAGGGATGTGGCGGGCCAGTCAATTTAATGGCAACTTCATAATCACTGCTTATAGAATAGTGACATGTCAAATGATTATGAAACAGAGACGATTACCACTGTCAGGGAAAAACTGTCGGCATGGTTTTTGACCGGGCTCGGTCAGAGCCTTGTTCACACGGAGCGCGAACATATCGATCAGGTTCTTCCCGGCCTGTTTGGATATCATATACTGCAAGTGGGCAGTCTTGCGGGGCTGGATTACCTGTCGAGTACCCGCATATCGCACAAGATAACCTTGTTGATTGATGCAAGGGAATACGGGACATCGGACTGTATTTACTGTTCGTGTGAGTCATTACCGGTCGCCTCAGAATGTATAGATGTGGTGGTATTGCCACACCTCCTTGAATTTGCATCCAGCCCGCATCAGGTATTACGGGAAGTGGAACGTATCCTGATAGGCGAAGGTCATGTTGTCATCATCGGATTTAATCCCTGGAGTTTATGGGGATTATGGCGTGTCTTGCTGAGATGGTGGGATACTGCCCCCTGGTGCGGGCGGTTTCTTGGTGTACCACGGATCAAGGACTGGTTGTCCCTTCTCGATTTCGAGATTGTCGGAACAGAGCGACTCTTTTACCGTCCCCCCCTGCATAATCAGAAAGTGATGGACAAACTCATGTTTATGGAGAAACTGGGCCGGTTTTGCTGGCACTACCTGGGAGGCGTCTATGTCATCGTTGCCAAGAAACGAGTAATCCCACTCACCCCGGTCAGGATGCAATGGAGTGCCCGCAGGCGCATGATTGCATCCGGTGTGGCAGAGCCCAGCGCGAGGAAAGTCATGAAAACAGATGGATGATAAGGTGGAAATCTATTCTGATGGCGCCTGTCGAGGTAATCCCGGCCCCGGCGGTTGGGGTGCATTATTACGTTTCAATGGCAGGGAAAAACTGTTGTCCGGAGCAGAACCGGAAACGACCAATAACCGAATGGAATTAATGGCAGCCATAATGGGTCTGGAGGCGTTAACAAGGCCGTGCCGGGTGCGTATCACTACGGATTCCCGATATGTTAAAAACGGGATCATGGAATGGATGGACAACTGGAAGCGGCGTGCCTGGAAAACGACCAGCAGGAAACCCGTCAAAAACCAGGACCTCTGGCAACGTCTTGATACAGCCGGCGGACAACACCAGATTGAATGGCAATGGGTAAAGGGGCATAGTGGACATGTGGAGAATGAGCGGGTGGATGCCCTGGCCAACGAGGCCATCGATGCGATGTTGTCCGGGCGTGAATAGTCACTAGTCATTAGTCATTAGTCATTAGTCATTAAGTTACAAGAACGAGCCACGAGTCAAAATGAAACAGATTATCCTGGATACGGAAACCACCGGTCTTGAACCGGCGCAGGGGCATCGTATTATCGAGATTGGTTGTGTTGAGTTGAAAAACCGGCGTAAAACCGAGAATTATTATCACCAGTATCTGAATCCCGAGCGGGACATCGAAGATGGTGCGTTTGAAGTACATGGGATCAGCAATGAGTTACTGGCCGGCAAACCGTTATTCCGGGACATTGCCCAGGACTTCATCAATTTTGTCCGTGGTAATGAACTGATTATTCATAATGCCCCCTTCGATGTCGGTTTTATCAATGCGGAATTACAGATGCTGGGATCGGAGTGGGGTCGGCTGGAAGACTATTGCCGCATAACGGATACCCTGGTGATGGCAAGGGAATTACACCCGGGCCAGAAAAACAGTCTGGATGCCCTGTGCAGGCGTTATGCAGTCGATAATTCCCAACGTGATCGGCATGGCGCCCTGCTGGATGCCCTGATCCTGCTCGATGTCTATCTGGCGATGACAGGTGGTCAAACGGCGTTGTCATTTGATGAATCCAGTCAAACAGATTATCCGGCAGAGCGGTGGGCAATCCAGATTGATCCGGATCGGCCCGGTCTGCGCATTATCGAACCGACACCGGAAGAACGTAAGGCACACGAGGTACGACTCGAAACGATAGAAAAGGTGAGCAAGGGGAAATGCATCTGGCTGCGGAAAGAGGATACCGGCGCTGGCAACAGGGGACGAACCGGCCCGAAGGGATGAAGTGTCCTCCACATCTGATTGCAATGTTGTGCTCGAACAAAACCCCGTGCGCAGGCACCGGGAGATTCAATTCTTTGTTGCCACCTGCGCCGCCATGATCTGTAATTCACCCTTTTGAAACAGATCCAGCGTGATATCACATCCCCCGATAAATTCACCATTGATGAATACCTGGGGAAAGGTAGGCCAGTTGGAAAATCCGGGCAAGGATGCACGTATTTCCGGTTCTGCCAGGATATCGACATAGGCAAAGTCGACGTTGCAGGCCTTGAGGGCTTGCACCGTACGCATCGAGAAACCGCATTGCGGGAAATCCGGCGTTCCTTTCATGAAGATGACAACAGGATTACTTGCCACCGTCGATTTGATTCTGTCCATTACATCCATCGAAGTCACCCCCCTTTTAAATTATGACATGCAATTGGATTATGAAAGATCTGGATAATTCCATACCCCACCGGGGGTGTCGATATCCTTATATATTCACCTGACAACTG
>MGXK01000033.1:0-511 GCA_001802375.1 Gammaproteobacteria bacterium RBG_16_51_14 | reverse complement strand
GCGCCGATTGACGCAAGTATAATTGCCGCTTGCAGGGGCGTTAACTATTAAAAGCCACCATTGATGAATACTGACGGGAGGTAAACGATGAATCCACTTGATACAATTGCAGGTACAATCATCTCCGGGATCGTTTTAGCCATTATTCTGGCCTATATCATTAAAGTGATTGCGGGTGTCTGATGTGAACTATATGGGGGTATTGGGATATGGATCTATTAGTCTTATCACTTGATCGTTGGTTGCATTTCCTTGCGGGTATAACCTGGATTGGTTTGCTTTACTACTTTAATTTCGTACAGACCCCGGCCGTGGCTGAAGCAACGGCAGACAAGGGGGGGCCAGGGCCCGCCGCCATCGGCAAATATGTGGTACCACGCGCCTTGTTGTGGTTTCGCTGGGCGGCATTGGTGACCTGGCTCTCCGGGGCCTTTTATCTGGAAGCAGCACCCCAGTACAGCCTTGGCGGGGCATTCAGTCTGGGCATCGGTGCCGGCAATATTCAATTAAC
>MGXK01000032.1:766-5347 GCA_001802375.1 Gammaproteobacteria bacterium RBG_16_51_14 | reverse complement strand
CCGAAATGTTGCGTAATCGCGTTCAGGCGAGCCAGGTATTGCCAGTGTTGACAGGTATTCTGAGTGGCGCGATCGAGACAATTGCGAGTGTTAAATCTATTCATAAAGCTATCGATCAGGGTAAGCCGTTAATAGACGCCGTGGCAAAATACTATGGCGTAAGACCCAGTATTGTTCGTTCTATAATCCGTAAACAGCCATCTGAAATTGGTTATTACTGGGAACATCAGCCAGGCAGGTTGTTAAAGCTTCTGGATAAACTTCCACCAGAACATCACCCCAAAACCAGTGCCGAATGGAATACCATGAATAAAGCAGACAGGGCACTGCGACTGTTTAATAAATACAGTGTTGATATTCATGATCTGTATTTCAGACAATTTGCCGCCAGGGGCTTTAATCTGGCGTTATCTAAAAATCAGATACTGGTTGACCCTTCTGCCAAACTCGAAGCAATCAAGGATTTCATGGGCTCATTGAATCGAGTGTTATGCCATCAGAAATGGCATGGAATAACGTCCTGGCCCGCCATGCAGTACAAGATAGATTCAATTATCGCTGCAATCATTTGTAATGAGCTTACATCAATCAGCATTATGCGGGTATTACTGATGTCAGAAAAATGGCATGCGTCGATAATACTTGAATCATCGAAGCTCTGGAGAAAAACTCATAAAAAGGTGCAATGGTTATCACTTATTAATGCCCCATTCAGATGTAAAGATCATCAAGTTGTGTCATTAGCTGATTCAAATGCATTAGCTGAGGAAGGAGCACGCCTGAATCACTGTGTGGCAGCCCGGCTTGAAGATTGTATCCGGGAGATAGCACATATCTTCTCCATTCGCACTCTGGATGATAAATCACTGTCTACTCTTGAGATCGAAATCGTCAATCAACACATTCCTCAAATAATTGAACATAAGGGAAAGGATAATCAGCAGCCAGACACCGCATGCCAAATCACAGCTAGTGAGTTTATTGCATTTCTGAATGCAAGGCTAAATCATCATTCTGAAAACAGAATAGATTATTTTCAGAACAATGCAGATTATTCATTGCCTGACTTGGTTGATATTACAGAATGTGAAGCTCAATTTGATGAAGAGGCAAAAGCCACTCAATTTGATATTGATCTTGTGTCTATACAGGCGGCACTGGGCAAGAAAAAACTGGATCAGTTAAAGAAAAAATTAATTCTGTCTCTGCCTTCGACTGCCTGTCAGGGGGTACCTCAGGGACAGATAACGTCTTCCAAGTCAAGCATGTAAATGCTGACTGAAGGGCGTCTGATGCTTTAAGACGCCATAGTTGATATGGATGAGTTTGCGAAAGTTGCCCCCGGGACGTACCACGGTTTCTCTGTGCACCGCGCAGGCGGTACAGGATGACAACCGTTTAAATTATGTACATTAATTCAGAGACCGACATCTAATATGAATCTTACCCGTTCAAATGCATCACGCTGTACCTGCTCCCTGACCTCCGGATCAGTTAATTCCATAAAGTCGGCAATATGAACCGGGCCGGCGTGATCGGGCGATTCAAATTTCTCATCGAGGATTGCCAGGGCTTCCCGTACTAATCTGTTGTTTTTGATAGGCGCTATTAATTCAGCGATCTTTTGTGGACCACCCGGGTAGTATTGCAGGCAGTAATAAATATCATAGGAATCTTTTTCTTTCAGCCGATCCCGCATTGCCATGGCTTTCATGACAATAAATGGAACAATTCCTGAGAATTTAATAATTGCTTTATCTTTTCCACCCCCAGGCAACTCGCCTGTTATTTCAATACTTTCCAGATGATTGAAAACAAGATCTACTCCTCGCGCCTTGCGTGGGCGGGCATCTTGAACTTTTTGTGTACGGCGATTTCTACCTGTGCCTCCGTATTCGCCCGAAAGCAAATCAACTTGTACAACAATCTTGTTTCCGGCCAGGGTTATTTGTCGCCGGTAAATAAAAGGTTGCCTTTCATTTTGTTCATAACCGTGGCTGATTAATAATTCATGAATGGTTCGATAACCTTCCTCTGCGAAACGGCGGTGATCCAGAGCCAAATCCACATCGGTTGTACCAATATGTGGTTCTTCTGCTGCAGGGATAAGGTACCTGGGCACCATTCCGCCTATCACTACAATGTTGTCGCGGTATTCCCCCAGGATCCTTGTGAGTTCCAGCAAAACCATTTCGGCGGCCTTCACCGCCAATTCCGGATAATCGATTTTTGTTATTGCCATGATGGTTTGATCTCCTTGTCGAGTAAGGCTTCCGCTGCTTCCTCACCTCTTGCCTTTTCATCTTTCAGATCGAGATAACATTGAACAGGTGAAGCGACCATACCCCCCTGGATGTACTGTGTACCGTAGAAGATCCCTTCATCATATGGCGATAATATTCTGATGTTCGCCCCGGACGTTACGGGTTTAAACGGCAACACATCTCTTTCTTTGGATGGCGGTGGATCCATATAGACTGTTACAGTCCTGTAGGTGGTAAATGGCGCGTAACGGGCTGCACCGGGAAAACCGGTAAATGCATATCGGGTTTGCGTTTGTTTACAGATATTCGTTATTAATAGCTCGATTTCCCCTGCTGAGCCCATGAGGTAGAAATCGGAGCGAATATTTCGACCCGGTTGATAATTCCCGGTCCAGGCTTCAAGCAATTGCGAGGGCTGAGTGAGTTCGATTCCACGCTTTTTATCCGCAACCCATTCCCGCTCCAGCAATAATTTTCGAACGTTCGATACTTGCCCCAAACTGACGTTTGCTGTCTTTGCCAGTTCTTCGGTCAACCACAATCGCCGGGGTTCACAAAGTAACACCCGCAGTATGCGTTCGGCTTTGGGTTTGAATAATGATTTGAGCTCGCGTTTTTCACTAAAACGGTTAGGATTCCCCTTTCTCTCGATGAATACGGAATCGAAGTTCAGCCAACAGTTCCCGGCCAGATCGGCGTAACCAAATCCATTATTTTTGCAGATCTCGGCAGTCGTCCCGGATATATAAGGGGCGATGAACACGCCATAGGCATCGGGACTTTGTGATTTGAGGGCCAGTAACCGGTTTACCGCATTCTGTGCGAAACGTGGTTGGCCGGAAAATTTCACCTCTACCAGCAGGGTTTGTTTAGCGTCTTGTTTTCGAAACGTGATTTGCAGATCAGCCAGCATGTCCTTTAGCCGGGCCTGCTGCTTTACCCTGAGGTCTTTCAGGTCCGGGATCTTTTCCAGGATTGTCCGGATAACCTGTTCTGCCTCTTTTTCAATATTGGTACCAGTAAATTTCATTAATATAGCTATTTTCAACAAATGTTGAAACTAGTATAAATAGTGAAATAGCAATGTCAAGGTAAAGGCATATCTGACTGGGGGACGTACCACGGTTTCTTTGAAGGAAGAAGGTTTTGATCGATGGCAAAAGCGGAAGTAACGATCGAGGAGTCAGCCGGCATACATCGTGGATGCAACGGCCTTGAACACAAACGGGAACCATCCGGCTCCCGTCCGGGTTCCGATCATGAGTGTGCATAGTTGATGACATACCACAGATTTCTTGAATTAAGGAGTCCTTGGTTAGTCGTTTCAGGGCTCCTTCGTCCCCCAATCATATGCAAAAACATTGTTTTTTTGTCGATTTTCGCATATAACCGGGGAATGGCTTCTCTTGACAAATACCTTGACGAACTGCTCTCTCGCGGCCGCACCTGCTTCTCTCGGGAAGAAGCGTTGGCGGCACTCGACCTGAGTTCGGATGCCTTCATCGCCGCTGCCGCCAGATTGGCCAAGAGGTATCGGCTGGCGACCCCCCGTCGTGGCTTTTATCTGATCCTGCGACCGGAGGATCGGGTGACCGGGGCGCCCGATCCGGTGCGCTGGATCGATCCGCTGATGGATTACCTGGGCCTCGACTATCGAATTTCCCTGTTGCGGGCGGCCGTCTTTCATGGCTCCTCTCACCAGGCGGTGATGGTTTTTCAGGTGATCGTTCCGAAACAACTTCGGGCATTCGAAATCGGCCGCCATCGGCTTCAATTCATCTATCAGACTCCGGTGGCTTTTTCGAGGACCAATCGGCCCGATTGGCTTTCTCAAATGAAAAGCGAAGGGGGCTTCGCCAAGGTCGCCGGCGTAGAGTTGACTCTCCTGGATTCCGCTCGTTACTTCCACAAGGCCGCCGGCATCGGTGGTGTGGCACAGATTGCCAAGGACCTTGGCGCGCGCGCCGATCCACGCAAGCTGGCGCAAGCCGCAGCGGCCTACGAAAACTCAGCCGTTCGCCGGCTCGGGTATCTGTTGGACCGCTGTGGTCACGCACGCCAGGCCAAGGCCCTGGAGCCGTTCGCCAGGAAAGCCAAATCGATGAAACCCCTGGACCCCTCCGTCAAGCCACTCAGCGAATCCCTGGCCGATCTGCACGAAAGGGATGTCAAGTGGATGCTCGTAATCAATGAGCCCGTGGAGATCGACTATTGATCCCCGCCTCCTATATTCAAGAGTGGAGCGCCAAGGCGCCTTGGCCGGATTTGAGGCAGATCGAACAGGACCTCATCATCTGCCGTGCGCTGTGTGATCTGT
>MGXK01000032.1:0-670 GCA_001802375.1 Gammaproteobacteria bacterium RBG_16_51_14 | reverse complement strand
GTTCAAACGCAATCGGGGGCCATCGGTCCCACGGTCGATGCTGTTCGTGACGCACTTTCATGGTTGGGCAAGTGCAGTCGGACTCATGTCGGGCATTCGATGCACATGGTGTTCAAGTTCGCACCCGAAGTCGATCCTGAAGCTATGCTCAAACTGAAGGTCGAGATCAATACCCGCGAACACGAAAGCCTGTATGGCATCAAGAAGTATCCTTTCGAGGTCGACAGTCGCTGGCACCGGGCGAAAACCGAGATCGCATCCTTCGAGCCAGAGGAACTCTTAGGGACAAAACTTCGAGCATTGCTGCAGCGGCGCAAAAACCGCGATCTGTTCGATTTAAATGAAGGGCTCAGGCAGCTTTCGATGAACCCTGACAAGCTCATCGCCTGCTTCGAGCATTACCTCGTCCTTGAGGGAAATCTGATCACTCGCGCCATCGCCGAACAGCGGATGCTGGAGAAGCTTGCACGGAGTCTGACGGATGATATTACACTGTTGTTGCCAACTGGCGTCACATTTACCGAAGACAATGCCATCGATGCTTTCTGCAAGGTCTGGACAGAGCTGGTTGTACGGATTAAAGGCGATCCATGGAAGCTTACGGACAAGGTTGTCGAAGAGCTTCGCCAGAAGAAATATCCAAACCTGCTGAGTAGAAGCCCGGCTTGAT
>MGXK01000031.1:13817-16513 GCA_001802375.1 Gammaproteobacteria bacterium RBG_16_51_14 | reverse complement strand
GCACCAACCTCAAACCACGACTTTCGTTACCATAGCAAATCCTGCATCAATATGTCAATGAAAGACCTGACCCCGAATACGCTAACGGGAATGATTAACGTTTAAGCTGTAGGGCGCGAAGTAAGGAGCATCCGAACGAGCGCCTTGTTAGGCATCTATTTACCTATAATATATTTCTATTCATGGCTTGAGTTTCTCAAATACTCAATTACTAAGTTACCCTTTTGTACAGAACCATCGCGACCAATGAATGGAAAATCCAGTTTTGGAGTATAGAGCTGACTATAGGCAGTATGCATCATTACTGTGTTTATATGTGCTACATATTCCTCACCGGCCTCGATTACACTATCATTTCCCCCAAACTCACCAACTAAAACTACATCTTGGGACAAAGGAAAGAATACAATAGTATCCTTCATCCCGTAGCCTGGACTGTTTCGAAAAATAGGGGGGATAGATTCCGGATTCTTCCATACCAATACAACAGGTCTGTCCGTAGTAATAAATGGCCCAGTGCCCTGTGCTCTTTTGACAAGCAGCCAGTTACGCCCAAAAAGGCAGGGTAGAACAGCCTCCATACCAACAAACTCAAGGTGAATATGCCACTCACGAGCGACTGTGATATCGTATTCTTTACGCTCATGAAAATTCTTCATTTCCTCATAAGTGATATCAGAATCAAGCCCATAACCATCCTCCCGCATTTTCTTCATTTGGGATTCCCAACGCTCCTTCGACGCAAGAGTTAAATCCATAATCCTTTCCGCAATCTCCGCGTGAAACTTTCTCAAATGCTCCCTCATCTCAGGTGAGCGCACTGCTAGTAACGCAATTAGATTTAAGACTAACGCTTTATTATCACCGTCAAATTTGCATTGAGCTTCTATTGCCTTCAGAGCTGTGGCCACCTCTCCCTCAAACGTTGCCAAATTTCGCTCTAGTATTTCAGGATCGACTCCTTCCACTTCAATTCGATTAAAGTCACGAACACCACCGACATTGCGTGGAATAGTTTCAATTTTTTTTCGTGTTCGCGAATCTATTGTAGTCAATTTTGACTTTTTTGATCGCCCATTAGTAAATCCTTTTAGATAGAACTGGGATAGATAGTGATGGTGACGTGATGTTTTTCCATTCATCTGATGCCTAACAGTGTCTTAGTGGGAGTCTCGATAACTCCAATATTGCGGGTTCTCAATAACACAATAATTAAGGGATTTTTTTGGCTTCATCCTGAATATTTTGTTGTTATCCATACGCGGTATCTTATTAATTACAAGGAGCGTAGACCTGTGATCCGGCTCCGTCAATATACGGTTACCCGCACCGGGATTTGGAGATTGTATTATCCGGAACTGGTTTCTCACTATTACCAATATGTGGGAAACCGGGCTGGTCGATCAAAAAAGGCAGAGCGGCTGACCAGGTTCCTTACAAAGAGATCGGTAACAGACAGGAATGATTATTAATTGTCACCGACCCCATTCCTTCTCAAACCAAACCGGGAAAAATAGTTTGATGTTCAATCCCCTATGTCATGCCGAGGAAGTCAGTAGTTATAGGGGCATCTGTACAGGGAGGTACAGATGAGCGCCTTCATGACAGGAGGTCATGTAGGCGCGTACCCGTTATAACAGCTGACCGACGAGGGAAACCGCAGGTCATGACATCGGGGCGCCCTCTTTCTTGGTTACTTCTTGTGGGGCGAGCAACAAGAAGTAACCCGCCATCAGGCGGAACATGATTTCATTAAAAAAAGACAAAACAATAAAATCTGCTTTTTATCCTTCGTATGATTTGCCGGATTGTTGGAAGTGAAACACTTGTTTGAATAAACCAACCAAGTAAAGATAGACTGTGCCCTCTTCACAGAGACACATGAAAAATTATGAAGATCTACCTTGCCTCAAAATCCCCGCGCCGCCAGCAATTACTCAGCCAGATCGGGATTGATTTTGAACCGGTGGATATCGACATCGATGAAACCTGGGATGGCGTTGAACCGGCAAAGACCTATGTCCAGCGTATGGCCCGTGAAAAGGCCACCGCGGCAAGGAAAATAATCCCCGGACAGCAACCCGTCCTGACTGCGGACACCGTGGTCGTCCTCGATGACAGGGTACTTGGCAAAGCGGAAACCATAGACGAGGCCAGGGTCATGCTGGGCATGCTGTCCGGCCGTACCCACCATGTTTACACCGCTGTTGCACTCATCACGGACAAAGAGCAGGTCCGACTGAATACCAGTCGCGTCAGCTTCCGGCCATTAACGGCAGGGATGATCAACATTTACTGCGAAACCGGCGAACCCCTGGGCAAGGCGGGTGCCTATGCGATCCAGGGCCGGGCCGCCGCCTTCATCGAACGGCTGGAAGGGAGTTATTCCGGAGTGATGGGCCTGCCCCTGTATGAAACGATGGTGATGCTGAGGTCAATCGGACTGCCAGTCTAATGCAACCCCGATAACACCACGGAATTGATGCCGGGGAACGTACCCTGGTTTACACCCGATAGTTGAGTCCGTTGATTTATCCTCTGGTCGCTATAGGTAAAACTGCTAGAATGGTGGTTATGAATACCGAAACCGATCAAATAACACAACAGTTGCATACCGAAATCGAGCAAACGCCAAAGCGTTATCGCTCGTTGCTGCTTAAACTGGTGCATTCCTTCCGGGAAGGGATCGAGGAAGA
>MGXK01000031.1:10076-13733 GCA_001802375.1 Gammaproteobacteria bacterium RBG_16_51_14 | reverse complement strand
GTGGGACGGCATGGACACGGACTAGCCGGTGGCCGTCAGTTATTCCGAATCCTTCCAAAGGCAACTCAAGCGCTTACGCCGTAAATACCACCGCATCCACACGGACGTCCAACCTGTCATTGAACAACTGGAAGCGGGTGAGACTCCCGGTGATCCAATCCAGGGTGTTGGCCACACCGTCTATAAAGTCCGGGTACGCAACACGGATGCACGACGTGGTAAAAGCGGAGGCTATCGCATCATCTACTACGTGCAACAACGGAATGCAATCCTGTTGGTGACTATCTACTCGAAGATTGATCAATCAGACATTGAGGTCAACGACATCCTCCAGATCATCCGGGAAGAGGCCGGGTGATTCGCCCTTCTCTCGTGCCTTGACTACTAAAGCAGGATGAGCAGGCGGCAGAACCCGGGTTATAGTGCAAGTATGTCCGGTGCCGCCAGGTCAAAACAAGATCCGCATCAGGGATAAAATCTGATTTTGTGAGAAGTGAGTTTTTCAGCAAATAAAAAAACGCGCCCTGTGTAGAAACACAGGACGCGTTCGCATCCCCGCAGGGACATTCAAGGTTCAGAGCAGCGGTACAATCAGCAACGCCACGATATTGATGATCTTGATCAACGGATTGATGGCTGGCCCGGCGGTATCCTTGTAGGGATCACCCACCGTATCGCCTGTCACCGACGCCTTGTGGGCCTCGCTACCCTTGCCGCCACAGGCGCCGTCTTCGATTAATTTCTTGGCGTTGTCCCAGGCGCCACCACCCACGGTCATGGAAATGGCGACGAAAATCCCTGTGATAATAGTCCCCACCAGCAAACCACCCAGTGCCTTGGGGCCGAGGATCAAACCAACCACCACTGGCACGAGTACCGGCAATAAGGAAGGAACAATCATCTCCCTGATGGCTGCCTTGGTGAGCATATCAACGGCACGTTTATAATCAGGTTTGCCCGTACCTTCCATGATGCCCGGTATCTCCCGGAACTGGCGGCGCACCTCGAGCACCACGGAACCTGCGGCACGGCCAACTGCCTCCATCGCCATGGAGCCGAACAGGTAGGGGACGAGGCCACCGATAAAGAGACCGATGATGACCATCGGATCCGATAACACAAACTGAACATGCTCCCCGATTGCCAGGGTACCACTTTCCCGCATGGAATTTTCCAGGGCATGCGTGTAATCGGCAAACAAAACCAGGGCCGCCAGACCGGCGGAACCAATGGCATAGCCCTTGGTTACCGCCTTGGTGGTATTTCCCACGGCATCCAGTGGATCGGTAATCCTGCGTATCTTCTCATCCAGATTGGCCATTTCGGCAATACCGCCGGCATTGTCCGTGATCGGGCCAAAGGCATCCAGGGCGACAATGATGCCGGTCATGGAGAGCATGGCGGTGGCTGCGATGGCGATACCGTACAGACCGGCCAGTTCGTGGGCACCCCAGATGCTGGCGCAGATCGCCAGTACCGGCAGGGCCGTCGACTTCATGGAAACACCGAGCCCGGCAATGATATTCGTCGCATGTCCCGTCTCCGAGGCCTGTGCAATATGCCGGACGGGTGAGAAATGGGTACTCGTATAATATTCAGTGATCCAGACCAGGGCCGCAGTCAGGGCCAGACCGATCAATGCCGTATAATAGACATGCCGCGACAGGACCATTACACCGTCGATAACGATGGAATCACCGAGGATCATGGTTGTGATCGGATAAAAGGCGATCACGGCGAGGACACCGGCAACGATCAGACCACGGTACAGGGCGGCCATGATGCGGCTGCCTTCCCCCGCCTTGACAAAAAAGGTACCGATAATCGATGCGATAATAGAGACACCGCCCAGCGCCAGCGGGTAGACCAGCGCGCTGTTATTGCCATCATTCTGGACCACAAGGCTGCCCAGCAGCATGGTGGCGATCACGGTCACGGCATAGGTTTCAAACAGGTCCGCCGCCATACCGGCACAGTCACCGACATTATCGCCCACGTTATCTGCGATCACCGCCGGGTTACGTGGATCGTCTTCCGGGATCCCGGCCTCGACCTTGCCCACCAGGTCCGCGCCGACATCCGCACCCTTGGTGAAGATGCCACCACCGAGACGGGCGAAGATGGAGATCAGGGAACCGCCAAACCCCAGACCGACCAGCGGGGCCAGGTCTTCGCCCAACCCCATCATTACCAGGATGGCGTAATAGCCGGCGACACCCAGCAGGGCCAGACCAACGACCAGCATCCCGGTAATCGCACCGCCGCGGAAGGCCACGGTCAGGGCCGCATTGATACCATGATTGGCGGCCTGTGCCGTGCGCAGGTTGGCCCGCACCGAGATATTCATGCCGATATAGCCGGTAGCCCCGGAAAAAACGGCCCCGATCAAAAACCCGAACGCCGTGGTCCAGCCAAGGGCAAACCATAGCACGATACAGAGCACAATCCCGACCTTCGCAATCGTCATGTATTGTCGATTGAGATAGGCAGAAGCCCCCTGCTGGATTGCAGAGGCAATCTCGCGCATGCGCTCGTTGCCTTCGGGTTGTGCCAGTATCCAGCGACTGGACCACGCACCATAAACAATGGCCAATACCCCGCAGAGCAGGGCAAAACCTAATGCCGTCATAAGAAATTCCCCCCAGGAAAACGCCGTTTATGGCGTGATTTTATACGAATCTTGTGCAGTGCACCGGATAGCACAGGAGCAAATGCCCCGAGGTATCCCCACGCACTGGCCGGGCAAGCCTCAAAATGGCGCAGATTGTACTTGGATATCAACCAAGTTCAAACGTTGTCGGCAGTTTTTTTGCCACGGCAATATTTTTAAGCTGGACATAGTCAGGCATGCCGTTGCGATAGGGGGGGTAAGCCTCTCCCCCGATCAAGGGTTGCAGATAGCGGCGGCAGGCATCCGTAATGCCGAAGCCATCCGCACTGATGAAATCAGCCGGCATCATTTTCTCGACATTGGCCACCTCAGATAACGGGACAGCCCCTATCTCCCATGTGTAGGGTTCATCCGATGTGCGCACAATGGCGGGCATAACGGCATTTTTACCGTTGATGGCAAATTCAACCGCCGCCTTGCCGACGGCATAGGCCTGTTCCACGTCCGTCGCGGAGGCGATGTGCCGCGCCGCGCGCTGCAGGTAGTCCGCCACTGCCCAGTGATATTTGTAACCCAGGGCTTGCTTGATCATATTGGCAACCACCGGCGCCGCACCCCCCAGCTGGGCATGCCCGAAGGCATCTCGGCTGCCCTGTTCCGCCAGAAACTTCCCGTCCATCCCCCTGGCGCCTTCCGAGACCACGACCGTACAGTATTCATGGCGCTCCACATTCTGCTTTACCCTGCTGAGGAAACTCGTCTGATCAAATTCGACCTCCGGAAACAGGATGAGGATCGGGATGTTATTCTCTGCATCGGCGGCAAGCCCCCCGGCAGCTGCGATCCAGCCGGCATGCCGGCCCATCACCTCAAGTACGAAGACTTTGGTGGATGTCTTTGCCATGGAACGGACATCGTAGGATGCCTCGCGTGTGGATACGGCAATATACTTTGCAACGGATCCGAAGCCCGGACAGTTATCGGTCACCGGGAGATCATTATCCACTGTCTTCGGTACGTGGATGGCCTGGATGGGGAACCCCGTT
>MGXK01000031.1:7218-10052 GCA_001802375.1 Gammaproteobacteria bacterium RBG_16_51_14 | reverse complement strand
GGTGTCGGCGGAATCGCCGCCCCCGTTATAAAAGAAATAACCGATATCATGCGCCCTGAACACCTCGACCAGGCGTGCATATTGCGCCCGGTTTTCTTCCAGTCCTTTCAGCTTGTAGCGACAGGAACCGAACGCGCCGGCAGGGGTATGTCGTAAGGCAGCGATGGCAGCATCGCTTTCCCGGCTGGTATCGATCAGGTCCTCGGTCAACGCGCCGATAATTCCATTTCTTCCGGCATAGACATTGGCGATCATGTCAGAATGCCTGCGCGCGGTTTCAATCACACCGCAGGCCGTGGCATTGATTACGGCGGTCACACCCCCTGATTGTGCATAGAATGCGTTTTTCACTTTACTCATCTGACAGCAACCCCTTCAACATCGCAACAATAAACAGGCGCCTGTTATTCTTGTGATAGACTGTAACGACGGATTTGTACACTTGCATCCAGCCTGTAAAATGAACTCACACGATCATGCCTACTCAATAGCATTATGACATATCGTATCCTGAAAGCCGGCACGCTTTTCCTGTGTTGTGCGGGATTGCCGGGAAATCAACCGCAGGCGGTCACTACCCTCGATCTTCCCGAAATCGGTGATTCGGCAGGCAGCATTGTATCACCTGAATTTGAACGTCGCCTGGGGCAGGCCTTCATGCGCCAGGTGCGCCAGCAGATCAATATCATCCAGGACCCGGAGGTAGAAACCTATATCCAGTCCATCGGCTACCAGCTGGTTGCCAATAGTGACACCAATACCCAGCCTTTCAATTTTTTTGTCGTTGATGACCCCATGATCAATGCCTTTGCCGCTCCAGGCGGTATCATCGGCGTCCACAGCGGCGTGATCCTGAACTCCCGGAGTGAAAGTGAACTGGCGGCGGTCATGGCGCATGAAATTGCCCATATCACCCAGCGCCACATGGCCAGGACCGTTGAAGATGCAGGCAAGTTCAGCCTGCCGGTTGCCGCAGCCATGATCGGGGCAATCCTGATCGGCATCCAGAATCCCCAGGCGGGCTCAGCCGCACTCGCCGTGATCTCCGGGGCAAGCGTCCAGCACCAGATCAATTTTACCCGCGCCAATGAAGAAGAGGCAGACAATGTTGGCATGCAGCTGCTGGCACGATCCGATTATGATCCGAACGGGATGCCCTCCTTTTTTGAGCGTCTGCAGCAATCATCCCGTTATTACCGGGGACAGGCACCTGATTTTTTACAGACTCACCCGCTGACAACTTCACGTATCGCGGGCACCAGGGCAAGGGCGGAAGCCTATCCAATAAAGAAATATTCCGACAGTCACAGTTTTGAACTTATTCGCAGTAAATTACTGGTTCACTCCCAGAAAACTCCACTGGATGCCGTCCTGCTGTTCAAGGAAAGACTCGAGACTGAGAAACCAGAGAATCTCAATGCGGCGCGCTATGGTTATGCACTGGCACTCATCAAGGCCGACAAGTACGGAGAGGCACGTGATCAACTCAGGTTTCTGCTTAAAGACAATAATGAAAACATTGCCTATCTCCTTGCCGCGGCCAAGCTGGAGACTGTTCAGGGAAACTATGCGGCAGCACTCGGCATCTACCGGGAGGCCTATAAACTCTATCCCGATTATAAACCACTTGTTTTTGCCTACAGTCAGGCCCTGCTGGATACCAGACAACCACAGGATGCCCGGGAGCTGCTCCGTCATTATGGACAAAATCATGATCCGGATATTGCCTATTATAATCTTCTGGCCCAGGCCGAGGGTGAGGCCGGGAATGAGGCTGAATCCGCCCTTGCCAAGGCAGAGTATTATTATCTGCAAGGTGAGACCAAGCTGGCTATCGACAAACTGAAATTCATCCAGAACCAGGGCGGACTGGATTATTATCTGGTGGAACGTATCAGCGCCCGCCTGGTGCAACTGGAATATGAACTCGGACTGGAAGAGGAACTCAAGATATAAAAATGCCCGGTTTCAAATCTTGAATATTCCATCCCTCATTCCCGGTTCACTTTGAAGCTGTCGTGATTCCTGCGTGCATTACTTTCCTGCTATTCATCCTGGCCGCCATCCTGACCGGCGCGGTCCTCGCATACCCACTTGAGCTGTTATTCCATGATGTGATTTTCATCCCGTATCACAAATTGATCACCCACACGACCTTGCTGTGCGGACTGGTCGCCAGCGCGCTTTATCTTGAACGATACAAGCTGTTGACAAGGACTGCCCTTGGTTACGGGCCTCGCTGTAATCTGTTTATGCGGAATATCCTGCTCGGTTGTGGTGCCGGTCTGCTGATTATATTTGTTGTTGAGGCCTGCCTGTTGTGCCTGGGTGTGCATGCGCCTGCCCTGGTCCCTGGCTGGCAAACGATCATGAATACCGCCATCAAGGCATTGCTGGCGGGGATGGTTGTTGGTTTTATTGAGGAAACGATTTTCCGCGGGGCCTTGCTGGGCGGCCTGCTGCAACAGACCAATACCCTGGTTGCCGTGACCCTGTCCAGTCTGGTCTATGCGGCTGTCCACTTCATAAAATACAGGGCACTGGGCCCGGAGACCGAACTGCACTGGTATACCGGGCTCGAAATGCTGCCAAAGGCGTTATTCCGTTTTTCTGATCCGGTAATTATCGATACCTTCGCCACCCTGTTCGTGTTCGGTGTGTTACTGGCCCTGATCCGGATACGTAACAACCACATCGCCTGGTGCATTGGTATCCATGCCGGGGTGGTGGCTGCCATCAGTCTGGTCCGCAATTTCACCAATCCCGTGCCGGGAAGCGGCTATTCATTTCTCGTTAATGACTACAACAACCTTCTGGGCTGGCTGACTTTTTTC
>MGXK01000031.1:5264-7194 GCA_001802375.1 Gammaproteobacteria bacterium RBG_16_51_14 | reverse complement strand
TTTTCTGGCTGACATTGATAACCGTCATCTATTTCCGGCAAGGGACCAAATCAGCTCATACCGGGGTATGAGCATGATAAGCCCCGATCCAACATCGGGGGGGTATAACGACCGGCCGGGAACCGGGTAACAGAAAAAATCAGCTATTTATTCTCAAATTCACGCTTGGCGCGGGTTGATTCCAGTAATTCCGTAAGACATAACCCATAGAGTCTGACCACATCCATTGGCTGCAAGGGTTCTTCCTTATTCTGGGCCAGCAGACCTGCCGTCAGGATGGCTGCAATAATATGATCTTCATTCATGGCGATTCTCCGTATGCGCTTATAATCAAGTCATGAATTATACCCATTACAGGGAAAACATGAATCGGGTACATACAATTAAAAATCCGGGCCCGGTTGCTGCATTATGATTTATCGCGGAACTAAACCCTGTGCGTAAACGCAGGGAGATTCAATGGAAAACGGAGTTGACTTCATTTATCCTGTATCAATAACAAGCTGATCGAGGAGCGCCAATATGCGCAGCATTGCCAAGGTTTTCGGACGATCACCATTTGTTCCCTTGCAGATGCACATGGAGAAAGTGGTCGAATGTATCGATCGCATCCCGGAGATCCTGGCTGCCTACCGGCAGCAGGACAGTGAAATGGTCGCGTCCCTCGCCGAAAAAATCTCACACCTGGAACACGAGGCGGACATCATCAAGCATGATATCCACAACAGCCTGCCGCGTGGCCTGTTCATGCCCGTCGACCGTGCGAATCTGCTCCGCATCCTCAGCATCCAGGACAGCATCGCCAATCGCGCCGAGAACATCGCCGTCCTGCTTACCTTCAAACAGGCAAGGTCCTTCGAGGGATTTGATGTTGCCTTCGACAATTTTGTGGCCAAATGCCTTGAGGCATTCGTACTGGCTCGAAACGTCATCGATCAGCTGGACGAATTGCTCGAGACAGGGTTCGGCGGCATCGAGGCACAATCAACCAAGGAGCTGGTCGAGATGGTGGCAAACAAGGAGTATGCAACGGACCTCGGCCAGCGGGAGCTGGTGCGTGAGTTGCTCGCCCATGAGGACATCGTTTCCTACGGAGACTTTTTCCTGTGGACGCGGATCATCCGCCAGATCGCAAGTGTCGCGGACCAGTCCGAGAAGCTGGCATCGGCAGTCCGAATGACACTCGAGTCCGGTTAAATACCCGAAACAAAGGAATCCATAACTACAAAAACTGGCTGGTCGATGGAAGTACAGATCCTTATCATCCTTATCCTGGCGGTACTGTTCGGGCTTTATATGGCCTGGGGTATCGGCGCAAACGACGTCGCCAATGCCATGGGCACCTCGGTCGGATCCGGCGCGCTGACCCTGCGCAACGCGGTCATTGTGGCCGCCATCCTTGAATTCAACGGGGCGTTTTTTGCCGGGGCGCACGTCTCGGAAACGGTGCGCAACGGCATCGTGGACCCCGCTATCTTCACCGGTGACGGCATGTCTTTCATGCTTGGCATGCTCGCCGCACTCCTGGCCGCCGGGGTATGGCTCCAGTATGCATCACTGAAGGGATGGCCTGTTTCAACGACGCATGCCATCGTCGGTGCCGTGGTGGGTTTCGGGGCCGCCTACGGCGGTATCAGCGCCATCTATTGGGACAAAGTCGGGACGATTGCCGTGAGCTGGGTCATTTCACCCATCCTCAGCGGTATCATCTCCTACTTCATTTTCCGCTTCCTCCTGCACAAGATCTTCTACAACCACAGACCGCTGCAGGCGGCAAAACGGCTTGCGCCCTATCTCGTGTTTGCCGTGTTCTCGATCCTGACGCTGGCCATGGTGTTCAAGGGCCTCAAGAACCTCAAGCTCGATCTGAGCCTGCCGGAGGCGCTTGCCGCCGCTACGGTCGTCGGTCTCGTCGCATCCCTGATCAGTG
>MGXK01000031.1:2844-5253 GCA_001802375.1 Gammaproteobacteria bacterium RBG_16_51_14 | reverse complement strand
GGATTAAGGAGACACAGGAAGAGGGGAAAAGTACCGCGGCAGACATCATCACCGACCCCGCCATGGTGCGCGCCCTGGAGAAGGCGACGCTGCACCTGGAACGGGTACAGCTGGCGGCGCCAGGCCGCATGAAGGAGGATACCTCTGAGCTGCTGGACGGGGTCCGGCGGCTGCGCTTCGAGGCACAGCGGCGCTACGAATACCACACCAATACCCTCGAATATCAGAAAATCGAGAAGCTCTTCGTTTATCTCCAGATCCTAAGCGCCTGCTTCGTTGCCTTCGCCCATGGGGCGAACGACGTCGCGAACGCCATCGGCCCGATGTCGGCCATCATTTCCGTGGCCCTGGCCGGGGGTGAGAGTATTGCCGCCAAGGCGCCGGTCCCTGTTTGGTGCCTTGCCCTGGGTGGTATCGGCATCGTCATCGGGCTGGCCACCTGGGGCTGGCGGGTGATGGAGACGATTGGCCACAAGATCACCCAGCTCACCCCCACCCGGGGTTTCTGCGCCGAATTCGGCACGGCCACGACGATCGTACTCGCGACCAAGCTTGGTCTGCCCATCTCGACCACCCATACCCTGGTTGGGGCGGTCATCGGCGTCGGACTAGCCCGCGGTATCGGCGCTGTCAATCTATCCATGCTGCGGGATATCTTCTTTTCCTGGATCATTACGATCCCGGCCGGCGCGGTACTCGCCATCATCTTCTTTTATGCCCTGCGCCTCGTGTTCTGAGGCTTCGATCAATACAGCGCAGTCACCTCGTCCTAGGCGAGGTAACGGATACTTTCCAGCAGCAGGCGTACCATCCCGCTCACCAGCAGGGCGACAGCCACCGACAGGGCAAGGGAGAATAACGCATCTTTTCGGCCAATCGTCTTCAGCATCACGGCAAAGGTCGACACACAGGGCACGTAGAAGGTCAGGAAGATCAGGAAGGTGACGATCTGCAACCAGTCCAGGTAGATACTGATATCAAAGGTCCCGAGCGCCTGATAGATCATCAGTAACGACAGTTCCTTGCGCAGGACACCAAACAGGATCGGTACCCCCAGCACCGCAGGCAGACCCAGCCACCATGAAGTGATCGGCAGGAACAGGGTGTTGATGATATTGTCCGCGCCGATATGATTTAACAGCGCCAGTACGACACTGCCCCCTACCAGCAACGGCGTGACGATGGTGAGAATATCGCTGGTCCGCTCCCAGGTCTTGTACAGCAGGGGACGCAGGGCAGGCAGGGCATAGGGCGGGATTTCCTGCACCTGCCCGGGGCCACAGTCATGATAACGACGGGTCAACAGCGGTCCCAGTATCGCAATCACAACGATGGTCAGCATGAAGATCGCAAAGATACCGATCCCTCCCAGATATTTACCGGCCAGGGCCAGGATAATGGCAGAACGGGCCGAACAGGGGACAAAGGTAATGAGCAGGGAGGCAACCACCCGCTCACGCCCGACCGCAGCGTTGGCAGCGCTGGAAATGGCAGGCACATTGCACCCCAGACCGAGCAGGAAGGGGACCGCGACACCGCCATGCAGCCCGATATAATGAAAACCTCTATCAACGACGAAGGCGATACGCTGCATGATACCGACTTCTTCCAACGCCACCAGCAGCAGGACCAGCGGGATCATGTACGGTACGACGATCCCGACCAGGCCAATGAGACCATCCACCACGGCGCGACCGACCACGGCACCCGTTGATTGCGGCTGCCAGGCCGACACCCATTCGATCAGACGTGCCGCGGTCATTGAATCGAGCCAGACACTGACCTTGAACACCATAAACAGGACGACCGCGAACACCATCAGGCTGCCGATCAGGCCCCAGTGGGGATGCAAAAACAGTTCATCCAGCCAGTAGCGCCAGTCCCGTCCCTCATGGGCGGCACCAACGCGGGTGACCGCTTCAAACAGGGTGGCCGCACGATGATGGCGGTCGGCATGGATCTCTTCCTTCAGGGTGCGGGGCAGGACCCGTTCGGCCTCAGTACACAGGCGCTGCAGTTCCGGCAGCAACGAAGGAAAGTGCTGCTGGATCTCCTGTAAAAAGTAACTATCGCCAGATGCCACCTGCATCAGCAGCAGCGGATGGGGGACACGGAATGCGGCATGGATCTCGGGCCGGTTCAGGGCCCTGCCCAAAGGTTGCAGGCTGTCGCTGATGTGTCTGCTGGCCGGTTGCGGCAAAGGACATGTCTTCGCGCGCACCGCCTTGACCGCCGTGTCGAAAAGCTCCGAGATCCCCTGTCCCATCAGGGCGACGGTCGGCACCACCGGCACACCCATTTGTTCACTCAGGGCCTTACTGTTGATGTACAGGTTTTTCTTCCGTGCCTCATCCATCATGTTCAGTGCGATCACCAGCGGCAGCCCTAGCTGGCTGAGTTCCAGACTGA
>MGXK01000031.1:2360-2819 GCA_001802375.1 Gammaproteobacteria bacterium RBG_16_51_14 | reverse complement strand
GGCATCGACCACCTGGATGATCACATCCGGCGGGGCAAAGGGGGCAGGCGGCCCACCTGGCTCATGTACCGAGATCGGAGGTGGTTCGTCACCCCACAGCAGATACTGCAACGCCACCAGATCATCATGCTGCAGGTGGTGCAGGGAATGAATACTCGGCAGGTCAATCAGGCGCGCCTCGTCGAAACCGATCTGGACCGCGCATTCCCGGTAGGCACGGTGGGTCCCGGCCAGTTCTCCGGTGTGGATTGCCGTGCTGGAAACCGCCATGAACAGGGTACTCTTGCCGCTGTTCGGCATGCCCACCAGGGCAATGCGCAGGCGGCGTTCCCCCCGGAACAGGGGCGTATGCAGCGGAACGGTGATTTCGTGAGGCAGTTTTTTCATGGTGCGAAAAGGGTAATCATAGTAACTCAACAATCGGTACGAAATAATGTATCTGTCCCGAGTGGAAACAAA
>MGXK01000031.1:2015-2331 GCA_001802375.1 Gammaproteobacteria bacterium RBG_16_51_14 | reverse complement strand
CCGCTTCCCTGAAAATCTCCCAGACCCCCTGAAAATCAACGATAAAGTATCACCGCACCCGTGTCCCTCAGCCACGGCAACGCAGACAACAGGTCCTTTCCCGCTGGCCCTGTGACCCAGGTGGCAACCGGACTGGGCAAAATTGCAGCACGGACCCGGCACAAACACCGCACTACCGTCTCATTCCGAAATCAGGGGATCAACAAATTTGACTGCCCGATGACGGGCAGGTTCGGAAGACACTGACAACCGTCCACGTTTATCCGCGCAGTCCACAACCCCGATCCGCTGGCAGCCATTTCCGGACGGCTGATCC
>MGXK01000031.1:1770-1973 GCA_001802375.1 Gammaproteobacteria bacterium RBG_16_51_14 | reverse complement strand
ATCATACTGAATTCCACATCCGTCAACTTGCCGGGCCGGTTCAGTATCTCGGCGGGGATATAGATCTTGCCAATATCATGGATGGTGGCTCCGAGTTCGATGCCCCTGATCTGTTCCCCCGGCAAGCCCATTTCCCGCGCGATGGCGGTGGAAAGCTGGGCGACCCGTCTCTGATGGCCTGCCGTGTACGGGTCGCGTTTTTC
>MGXK01000031.1:623-1655 GCA_001802375.1 Gammaproteobacteria bacterium RBG_16_51_14 | reverse complement strand
TCAAGAATGATGCAGCGCCCGTCTTCGTCATAACCGGGCCGTCCCTTCTCGTGGACCCAACGCTCCGTACCGTCCGCATGGAGGAGACGGTACTCGACCTCGTAAGGACTGCGTTCAGTAACACTTGCTGAAAATATGCTTTTCACCAGATGAATATCGCCCGGATGGGTGATACTCTCCAGGGTAAGTCCTGTGTCATTGATAAATCTCAACGCCGGGTAACCGCTTATCTTCTCAATTTCATCACTGATGACAACCAGCCGCCACCGACCTGCCTCTGCGGTAAATTGATAGACAGCACCGGTAAGATTGTTGACCAGGGCCCGGTATTGCTCCTCGCTCTTACGCAGCGCTTCCCTGACGCGATAGTCCTCGATGGTAAGCGCCAGGGTCTTGGCCATCATTCCCAGGTATCGTTCATCTTCTTCCTTTCTGACATGGCCTGCCGCCACATAGATATTGAGCACCCCGATCAGACGGTCGCCGGTGAGGATCGGTACGCAGTAATGCCCGTGTGGATGGATCCCTGCAAAGGTAATCTCGTGGCGTTCATCGATATGATCAGAAAACAGGGTCTCCCGGCTTGCCGCCGCCCGGCCGCACAGACACTTGCCGAAGGGGAGCCGGGCACAGGCAAGCTGCATGGGTTCGGACAGACCACGCTGTACGGCCAGTTCCAGTGCCTCTTCATTCTCCCTGACCAGGAATATGACGCCTTTTTTCAGCATGGTAAAAGAGGGCAGGGCCAGCAACACATCCAGGGCCCGCGTCAATAACTCCTGGATTGACCTTGATTGAAATGAGAGTTGCAGGACCTCGGTCAGCCCACACTGTATTTGATAGGCATGTTTTATTTCTTGTTCCGCCTGCTTGCGTTCCGAGACGTCACGCACGATGCCCATTGCATGCCAGGTGTTGTTTATCTTGATACTATTTATCGAAAGCTCGATCGGGAATTCATGACCGTCGCGATGGCGTGCGGTAAATTCGGTTGCCTTGCCTATCAATGGCCCTTGCCCGGTCCGCCTGAAG
>MGXK01000031.1:276-583 GCA_001802375.1 Gammaproteobacteria bacterium RBG_16_51_14 | reverse complement strand
GGGCCAGTCTGGTATGCATTTCTTCCCCCAGCACCTCGGCCCGCTGATAGCCAAACATCACCTCGGCTTGCCGGTTCCAGTAGCTAATCTTTCCCTCATCATCGATCATCAGAATGGCATCCGTGGCTGTATCCGCCAACTTCTGAAAGATCTCCACCGTTATCCGGTACTGCCCTTTTATTGATTCAATGTATTGATCAGTCTGTTCTTTCTCTCCATCCCGTAATTGTTTTTCCTGAATTGCAGACTTCACCGTGTGCAGCAGGGCCGCAGAATCCCAGGGCTTGCTAAAAAAGGCATGGATATG
>MGXK01000031.1:0-224 GCA_001802375.1 Gammaproteobacteria bacterium RBG_16_51_14 | reverse complement strand
ATCATGCGCAGGGTATCCGGCCTGCGCACAGCAACTTGCTGCAGGAGCTGTGTCCCGCTTATCCCCGGCATCCGGATATCAGTGATTACCAGATCAATTGATGTTTGATCCAGCAGCTCCAGGGCCTGACTACCGCTGGTGGCAAGTAAACAACGATAACCCTCCGGTTCCAGCCTTTCTCTTAATACTTCAAGCAGGTCAGGTTCATCATCGACGAGTAATAT
>MGXK01000030.1:184-25104 GCA_001802375.1 Gammaproteobacteria bacterium RBG_16_51_14 | reverse complement strand
CTCAATGGTGGCATCGTCTTTTCGTATGATCGTGATCTCCGGTTCAATGGCCTCTCCACTTACCAGCGGATCAGGTAATTGTGGTGGTGCCGGTACCGGCTCCAGGCCATCAGGATTGATTTCTCCGGCATACAGGGGCCCGGCAACCCAGAGGCCAAGTGCCAGAAAGAGGTAGTATCGATTTGCCATCGCTAATCCTTTCAGTTTTATAAATCCAGCTGTTTTGTCTTGTCGTAACCGTTTTTTGCCGCTTCTTCCTTCCCATAATAACTGAAAATCGCTTCCACAACCTGTTCCGGTTCGTCCACCACCTGGAACAGGTCAAGGTCATTTTCATCAATCGTATTTTCCCTGACCAGCGTCTGCCGGAACCATGCAAGCAGTCCTGCCCAGAATTCCGATTTTACCAGCACGATCGGGATTTTTTTACTTTTGCCGGTCTGGGTCAAGGTCAGAATCTCGGCCATTTCATCCAGTGTACCAAACCCGCCAGGCAGGACGACATAGGCGGAGGCATATTTAACAAACATCACCTTGCGTGAAAAGAAATGGCGGAAATACAGGGAAATGTCCTGGTATTCATTCGTTGCCTGTTCGCGTGGTAACAGGATATTCAGACCGACACTGGCCGATGCACCTGCATAAGCGCCTTTATTGAACGCCTCCATGAGCCCTGGCCCGCCACCACTGATGACAGCAAAACCGGCGTCTGACAGGGTCCTGGCTATTTTTTCACCCAAAGCATAATAGGGGTGTTCCGGTCCCAGCCGGGCCGAGCCGAACATACTGACCGAGGGCTTGATCCCGGCCAGGGTCTCAAAGCCTTCTACAAATTCGGCCATGATCTGGAAAACCCGCCAGGTATCCCGTGTCATGTCGGAATCTGTAATTATTCTCCGGATGGAATTTGTCTTATTATTCATGGTGCCATTATAACCACACTTTCTGTTGCCAATTCACTATGTCATGTAAATCACTGGTGCTTGTTGACGGTTCCTATTATCTGTACAGGGCATACCATGCCATGCCGGCATTCACCAACCGGGATGACGAACCCACCGGTGCCATCTACGGGGTCATCAACATGCTGCGCAGACTGTGGCAGGACTACACCCCGGATTTCTTTGCCGTCGTCTTTGACGCCAGGGGCAAGAATTTCCGTAATGACCTTTATCCGGCATACAAGGCACAGCGGCCGCCCATGCCGGAGGACCTTGTCTGCCAGATTACCCCAATCCATGAGATTATCCGCGCCATGGGCATACCGATCCTCATCATCGACGGGGTCGAGGCAGATGATGTGATCGGCACCCTGGCAACCCAGGCGGCTGCCAAGGGAATAGTAACCACCATCTCCACCGGTGATAAGGACCTGGCCCAGCTGGTGACACCGGAGATCCGGCTGATCAATACCATGAATAACACGCTGTATGACCCGGCCGGGGTCAAGGCTAAATACGGCGTACCCCCGGAACGGATGATTGATTACCTCAGCCTGGTCGGGGACAGCACCGATAATATACCGGGCATAGCCATGGTCGGCCCGAAAACGGCCGTGAAATGGCTGACCCAGTACGGATCCCTGGACCAGGTCATCGCACACGCCGGCGAAATCCAGGGTAAAGTGGGGGAAAATCTGCGCGCCGGCCTTGCCCGGTTGCCATTAACGCGGCAACTGGTCACCCTGAAATGCGACGTCGAGCTTGGTATTAGCCCAGAGGCCCTGGTGCGGTCCCCGCCGGATCGGGGCAGCCTGGAGAGACAGTTTCGTCGCTGGGATTTCAGGACCTGGCTGGCCGAACTGGCCAATCTGCCTGACGGCAAAACAACTACGGTTACCGCGCCTGACAAGCCAGGCCCTCAATATCAAACCATATACCGTCAGCAAGAACTGGACCACTGGCTGGAAAAACTCAGGCAGGCTGAGATCATCTCCTTTGATACGGAAACTACCAGCCTGGATTACATGGAGGCCGGGATCGTCGGGCTGTCATTCGCTGTTGCCGCAGGGGAAGCCGCCTATGTTCCTCTCAACCACGATTATCCGGGGGCGCCGGAACAGCTTGCATGTCAGTCCGTGCTGGAACAGCTACGGCCGTTACTCGAGGATTCAGGCAAGGCAAAGCTCGGGCAAAACCTGAAATATGATATGAGTATCCTGGCCAGTCACGGCATCCGGCTGGCCGGCATAAGGCATGACACCATGCTCGAGTCCTATGTCCTGGACAGTACCGCCACGCGCCATGATATGGATTCACTGGCACAGAAATACCTTGGTGTCACCACCATTCACTATGAAGATGTTGCCGGCAAGGGGAAAAAACAGATCCCGTTCAACCAGGTATCTGTTGAAAAGGCGGCCCCGTACGCCGCCGAAGATGCGGATATCACCTTCCAACTGCACCAGACGCTCTGGCCAGAACTGCAAAAAAACCAGGGCCTGCAGACCCTTTATGAAAGCATCGAGATGCCGTTGCTCCCTGTGTTATCCCGTATGGAGCGCCATGGCGTCATGATCGATGCCGCTATGCTCATCAATCAAAGCGCCGAGTTAGCAGCGCGCATGATGGAGATCGAACAGGCGGCGCATAATCTGGCCGGCGAGACATTCAATATCGCCTCTCCCAGACAGATCCAGACCATTCTTTTTGACAAGATGGGCCTGCCGGTGCTGGCCAGGACACCGACAAAGCAGCCATCAACATCAGAATCCGTACTGCAGGAACTTGCATACGAGTTTGATTTACCCAGACTCATCCTGGAACATCGCGGTCTGAGCAAACTCCGTACGACCTATACCGACAAGCTGCCGCAGCAGATAAACCGGGAAACGGGTCGCGTCCATACCTCCTATCACCAGGCCGTGACTGCTACCGGCCGTCTTTCCTCGTCTGATCCCAACCTCCAGAATATCCCGGTCAGGACACCGGAAGGCCGTCGTATAAGACAGGCATTCATCGTTCCGGAAGGCTTCCGGTTGCTGGCGGCGGACTATTCGCAGATAGAGCTTCGCATTATGGCGCACTTGTCCGGTGACGACGGACTGCTCCAGGCCTTTCGCAACGGCGAGGATATCCACAAGACCACAGCGGCTGAAGTTTTCGGAACGGCAACCGACCGTGTCACCGAGGAACAACGGCGCACGGCCAAGACGATTAATTTCGGTCTCATCTATGGCATGTCCCCCTTTGGCCTGGCCAGGCAGCTTGGTATTGTCCACAGTGAAGCAAGAAATTATGTCGACCGGTATTTTGAACGATATCCCGGCGTCAGGAAATATATGGAGAATACGCGTTCGCAGGCCAGGGAAAATGGTTATGTGGAAACGCTGTTCCGGCGGCGCCTGTATCTGCCCGAGATAAAGTCACGTAACGCAGCACGGCGGCAATATGCGGAGCGGACGGCCATCAATGCGCCAATGCAGGGGACAGCGGCTGATATCATAAAATGGGCCATGATCTCCGTGGATCAATGGCTGAATGACAGCGCCACTGGCGCACGCATGATCATGCAGGTTCACGATGAACTGGTATTTGAGGTGCCCGAAGATTTTATTGATGAGGCAGGCAAACGCATCACTGAATTCATGATCACGGCAGCAGACCTGAAAATACCCCTGGAGGTCGACATCGGCTCCGGCACTAACTGGGATGAGGCGCATTGATCGCGACACAGTATCCGGTGAATACACACTTGAACCTGCCCGTGCAAACACAATACACTCTACCGGCGGCCAGACAATGTGCTACCATTTACACAATAATCAACCGTTGACCCCGAATACCATTACAGTATTTCAAGTACCTTTCTGAATCTCCCTGTACCTATCTCTAGGAAATAAATCTGATGTTATTGATCCCGGCGATTGATATTAAGAACGGTAAATGTGTCCGCCTGCGCCAGGGACGCATGAGTGATGAGACAATTTATGCCGATGACCCTGTCGCCATGGCAGAACGCTGGGTAACTGCAGGTGCAAGGCGCCTGCATATCGTTGACCTGGATGGCGCAGTCGATGGCAAACCGGTCAATGCCGATATTATTCACAGTATTGTCGAATCCTATCCGGACACCCCGATCCAGGTTGGCGGCGGGATCCGGGATGAAGACACCATCCAGACCTATCTTGATGTCGGAGTCAGTTTTGTCATTATCGGTACGCGCGCGGTAACGACACCGCATTTTGTCTCCGATGTCTGTCTCGAGTTTCCAGGCCACATCCTTGTTGGTCTGGATGCCAGGGACGGAAAACTGGCCACCAACGGATGGTCAAAACTGTCGCACCACAATGTAATTGACATCGCGCAGCGATTTGAAAACGAGGGGGTCGCTGCGATTGTGTTTACCGATATTGGACGGGACGGGATGCTGAACAGTGTCAATATCGAAGCCACCGTGGCACTTTGCCGGAAAGTCTCCATCCCGGTCATCGCATCAGGCGGCATCCATAATCTTGATGACGTCCGGGCTCTTTGTCTGGCGGCAAAAGAAGGTATTTTCGGGGCTATCACCGGGCGCGCCCTCTATGAGGGCACACTGGATATCACAGAGGCGCAAAAACTCGCAGACCAGATCTGTACCTACACACCGCACTGATGGGCCTGGCAAAGCGCATAATCCCCTGTCTGGATGTCGATGCGGGCCGTGTCGTCAAGGGCGTCCGGTTCCTGGACATCCGTGACGCCGGCGACCCGGTCGAGGTAGCGCGCCGTTACGATGAACAGGGCGCGGATGAGATCGCTTTTCTTGATATAACGGCAAGCAGTGATGAACGCAATACCATGGTCCATGTGGTTGAAGAGGTTGCCAGCCAGGTTTTTATCCCGCTTACCGTTGGCGGCGGGATAAGGACCATTGACGATATCCGGCGCATGCTGAATGCCGGCGCAGACAAGGTCAGCATCAATACGGCTGCCGTCAGGGATCCGGGGTTTGTACGCATCGCAGCGGAATATTTCGGTTCCCAGTGCATCGTGGTCGCGATTGATGCCAAGCGTGTCAGCGCAGAGGAACCAAATCCACGCTGGGAGGTTTTTACCCATGGCGGGCGCAGGGAAACCGGGATCAATGTAATCGAGTGGGCCGTGCGGATGGCACAAACCGGTGCGGGTGAGATCCTGTTGACCAGCATGGACCGCGATGGCACGCGGGACGGTTTTGATCTGGCACTGACCCGGGCTGTCTGTGATGCAGTAACGATACCTGTCATCGCCTCCGGTGGGGTCGGCACACTGGAGCACCTGACGGAGGGTGTTATTACCGGCAAGGCGGATGCCGTACTCGCCGCCAGTATTTTCCATTTTGGTGAATTCACGGTGGCACAGGCAAAACAGGCCATGGCGCAACAAAACATCGAGGTAAGGCTGTAGGCAATGGCGAATAAAGAAGCAGCGTGGCTTGACGAAATACAATGGAACAAGGAAGGACTGGTTCCGGCAATCGTTCAGGAAGAGGGGACCAACAAGGTGCTCATGCATGCCTGGATGAACCGGGAGGCCCTGCAAAAAACCGTCCGTCTCGGCCAGGCCGTTTACTGGTCGCGATCACGTCAATGCCTGTGGCAGAAGGGAGAAGAGTCCGGCCACACCCAGAACGTCACGGAAATCCGTATAGACTGTGACAGGGATACCCTGTTATTACTTGTCACACAGGAAGGCGGGATTGCCTGTCACACCGGCAGACACAGTTGTTTCTTTCAGCAACTGCGTGAAAATGCATGGGTATGCACCGATCCGGTAATCAAGGATCCGAAATCCATCTACCCACAAAAATGAACAGGCAAAATTGGCAATGTGCCTTGCTATTGAAACAGGATTTCCGGCACAGTGGGCATCCCCATTACGCCTGATGCAGATATCCCTGGGGAGAGGGTGCTTTACCGTAACCAGAAAAGTGGTAATCCATGAACGATGATATTCTGTATAAACTGGCTACAACACTCGAACAGCGAAAAACGGCTGATCCCGGACAGTCCTATGTCGCAAACCTCTATAAAAAGGGCCTTGATGGTATCCTGAAAAAAGTAGGCGAAGAGGCAACCGAGGTGGTAATTGCTGCAAAAACACAGGAAAAAGGCGCGATCATCCACGAAATAGCGGATTTATGGTTTCATTTGCTGGTATTGCTTAGCCACCAGGATCTGGGGCCAGAGGACGTACTGAAGGAACTGGAAGACCGCTTTGGCCAATCCGGGATGGAGGAAAAGGCAAACCGTGATGATCAGGGCTAAAATTACAGGCACACGGTATTTGTATTACTATGGCCGGACTGATAACGCCATTAGCTGACATGCCAAACCGGCCAGGAGAACTGATATGGGCTTTAGCATCACGGAATTACTGATAGTACTTGCGATCGTCGCACTCCTGTTCGGCACAAAAAAATTACGCAACATCGGCGGCGATCTGGGCAGCGCGATTAAAAGTTTTCGTACTGCCATGAATGACAACGACGGGCAGGGGGCAACCACACCCGCAAAAAAACCTGCATCCGAGGGCTGCCAGGTCATTGAGGGCGAGGTGGAAACGAAGGCGGATGATGCCCCACGTGATGTCTGATGGAATGCATCAATCCTGCAGCGGGATGATCCTGTCTTTTCTTCTGCACCCATACCATGTTCGATATAGGCTTTTGGGAACTCGTTGTCGTCGCCATCGTGGCACTGCTGGTCATCGGTCCGGAAAGATTGCCATTTTTTGCACGCGAAGCAGGCAAATGGCTGGGCAGATTCCGTCGTTTTATTAATGCCACACGCCAGGAGCTCGAACGTGAACTCAGGCTTGGAGAGGCAAAGGACCTTGCCCGCAAGATTACGGATATCGATTTACTCCAGAGAGCTGCCCCTGACAAGGACCCGGATTTTGTCCTGAAAAGCCATAAGCAGCCGGCCCCTGATGACACCGGGCATGGCAGATCGACATAAGTATCCTGAGGATGTCCACTCCATACACCGATCAGAACGAAACCGGCGAAGCACAGACCCTGATCTCACACCTGGTTGAACTACGGGTCTGCCTGCTGCGCAGTCTGTACAGTGTCATAATCCTGTTTTTCCTTCTATTCTATTTTTCGAATGACCTTTACCATGCCATAGCGACGCCCTTGCTCGAGCGGTTGCCACCCGGCAGTAGTATGATCGCAACCGAGGTCGCGTCGCCATTCCTTGCCCCGTTCAAACTTACCTTCTTTGTGGCACTGTATCTGGCCATGCCCTACATCCTGTATCAGGCATGGCGTTTTGTCGCGCCGGGACTCTATGCAACCGAAAAACGGTTTATGCTGCCCCTGATCATCACCAGTGTGTTACTTTTCTATACCGGGACTGCATTCGCATTCTTCGTGGTCTTTCCATTGATCTTTGCCTTTTTTACGGCGATTGCACCGGAAGGCGTCATGGTGATGACCGATATCAATCATTATCTCAGTTTCATACTCACGATTTTCTTTGCCTTTGGTCTTTCTTTTGAAATCCCGGTAGCCACCTTTCTGCTTATCTGGTCAGGGTTTATCACCGTCCGGGAATTGAGAGAGAAACGGCCTTACATTATTGTGGCTGCCTTTGTCATCGGGATGCTGTTAACACCCCCTGATGTCATGTCGCAGATCCTCCTGGCTGTACCTATCTGGCTGTTATTTGAACTCGGACTGGTCCTGAGTGAAAAATTCATACCGGGCGGGGATACCCGGGAGGACAGCTTGCCCGGGGGAAATGCAGGGAGTTAATCCGGATATTCTCGCCGCTGTCATGTATGTCATGTAATCCGTCCAATGGATAGAAGGGGCTGTTTGCAGTTGATTGGCGCCGGGATGATGGCGCTGCATGGGTGTAAAATCATGCCTGTGCAGGGGATTCTCAATCCCTGCCTTGGGGCCCAACTGCCTGACTCACTCGCAAATCATGACATCGTTCAATCCGCACTGTCCGGTCTGGATCCAGACCTGCTCTGGGACGGGCATGTCCACCTGATCGGCACAGGCGACAGTAACAGTGGCATGCGGATCAACCCGGAGATGCGCAGTCTTCTGCATCCGATCCAGTTTGCCCAGTTCGGTTTTTATGCCAACGCCTCCTGTATCGATCCGGACAATGCGGATAACAGTTATATACAACATCTGATTGAACAGCATGGCCATATGCCGGAGGGAATGCGCCTGCTGCTGCTCGCGTTTGACTATACCCATGACGGGCAAGGGAAGAGCCGTCCTGATCTGAGCGCATTTTACACACCGAATTCCCATGCGGCACGGCTTGCACAAATTTATCCAGGGATATTCGGATGGATCGCCTCGATACACCCATACCGGGAAAATTGTACCGAAATGGTACAGGATGTCGCCGCCAGGGGGGCACGCGCAATCAAGTGGCTCCCCTCCGCCATGGGTATTGATCCGGGCGCACCGGCATGCGACCGGTTTTATGAAGCACTGGTCAAATATAATTTACCCTTGCTGACGCATGCGGGCGCAGAGCGCGCCGTGCATGGTGCAAACCGGCAGGAATACGGGAATCCATTGTTATTGCGAAGACCGCTTGAACATGGTGTCCGTGTCCTCGTCGCTCATTGTGCATCACTTGGCCGAGGCAGAGATATTGATGCCGGAGGCAATGGCAGGTTATTACCTGCCTTTGACCTGTTCGCACGACTGATGCAGGAATCCCGCTACGAGGGACTTCTGTTCGGAGAGATTTCCGCGCTGACCCAAAGTAACCGTATCGGCACGGCATTGGACACGGTGATCACGCGTACGGAATGGCATCCGAGATTGATCAATGCAACGGATTATCCCTTGCCCGGGGTTATCCCCTTATTCTCGATAAGGAAGCTGGTGGCACATGGTTACATCGGCGAGGACCAGGCCAGGGTGCTCAATGAAATACGCAGGCATAACGTTTTGCTGTTTGATCTGGTACTGAAACGGCATCTGCAGGTTGCTGGTGTCCGGTTGTCACCGATCGTCTTCCATAGCCGTCGTGTTTTCGACGATACCGGTCCCCGGCCTTGATATCGCCCAGTTATTCCTGCCTGTGTCCTCCAGTCGATTGATGAGGATATCCAGTTTCTGTTCCATTTCCTTACCAATGAAAATTTGCGGCCGGGACGCTACCTTTCCCTCCCGCTGCTCGCGATCTTCAATTTCTTCCTTTGCCAGCTGGAATGCAGAGATGAATGAGTGTCCCTGCTTGAGGTGTTTACCAAAAAAAGCCTCCCCAAAATAGGTGAATTCGCCGTCATGACCACACCCGAATGAATTCCTGTCTCCGCCCGATGCGGTAATGACCAGGGCATGATCGTCTTCCAGCAGGCTGATAAATGCACCGGAATAACAGGCTGATATAACGATGACACGCCATTTGATCCCGGCACTGTCAAGTCCGGACTGTATCGCCTCTGCTGTTATATCATTCATCAGCAGCAGGTCAAAACCGGCTGACAGCTTGTGATCCACTGATCCGTGTGACGTCATAAACAGGAACAGGATGTCCTCCTCCGTATCCATCCGCCCGGCAATCTCATGCAGGGCCAGGCCCAGGTTGTGTGTATTGGCAAGAGGATACAGGTGAACAGTCTTCCTGTTATTTACGAGAAGCATTGATCTGCCCCTGGTATCAAAGCGCTCGTCAAATAAAGTCCTGGCATAACTTGCCTCATTCATGAATACGTCTTCACTGGCATCACCGGCAAAACCAAGAAAATATAAATCAATTATCCCCGGCCTTTGCTGCAACAGGGCCTTTACTGCCGATCCCAGCATCTCTGTCTGTGCATAATAGGTATCCTCCACATTCAGTTCAGTGGCAACACTGCTGTCCCTTCCAGAGTCGGGAGTTGCTGACCATAAAGGCTGGTTAGGCATGAAATATAACGGTCCGAAATTGATCAGTGCATAAACACCGACCAGGATTAACCCCCTGGGGACGGCCACCTGATAGATATCCCTGATCAGGCGGAACACAATAACCAGATACCAGGCGAGGTAGCCCAGAAATACGAGCCACGATACCAGTTCATGATCAAGAACCTGCTGAAATCCGGAGGCATAAATCAGACTGGTATAAACCAGCCATATTGCAGGCACAATTGCCTGAAGCAGGATGATGGATTCCAGAAGACTAGTGAAATTATGCTGCAGGCAAGCGATACAAAAAATGCTGAAAAAAAACAACAGGTACAATGTGGACTGGTAGTTCAGTCCATAAATGCTGAATTCATTGTCCGGTGCGGAGTTGTAATAATCGTAGCCAAATGACAGGCAGAATGAGACCAGCAGCAGTAACAGGGCCTGCCCATAGGTAAATATGAACAGATCCCTTTGTACCGGCAATAACACCACAAGGCGGGACCCTGCCTGGATATTGCGGCCCAGATCAGACCATAAAACCAGCAACTGTTTTACCAACAGGTTCAATGGTGCCTGTCCCGGAGTGATTCACTCATTCTTCTTGCTGAACCGGGCTGAACCGATATGGGAACAAGGTTTAAAATGAATGTCTCCGTGTTTGACGCAGAAAATCGCTGTGTCCCTGTTCCGCCACAAGACATCGCCGGGAACCGCGATCTATGTCTGCTCCCATGGCAGATTATGGAACCGCCAGCCATTAATCGTATTGCGATGATTTTTTTCATCCTTGTCTCCTTCAAAACCTTCAGCAATATTATAGATCTCCTCAAAACCCTGGCGACTTAATTCTGCAGCCGCCTCCATGGACCGTTTGCCACTGCGGCATATGATCAAAACAGGCGCCGATAACATATTACCCATGTCCCCTGTTTTGTTTACCAAAGCCGAGCTTACTTTTTCAACAAAATCCTGCTCCATCGCCCAGTCCGGCGGTTCTTTGAGGGGGATGTGAAGCGCACCGGCCGGATGGCCTACATAGTAATATTCCATTGTGCTTCTGACATCAAGCAATACGGCATCTGCCCTGGTTTGAAGCATAAGCCATGCCTGTTGCGCTGAAATATCTTTAATCATAAGGTTTGCCCTGGAGTATTTGTTAGCGATGGTTACCGGTCAGAAGATAGCGGAGGATTTCGCCGTTCATGCAGATCCCTGAATAGCACCGAACCTGGTCCAGCCAGGAGAATCGGCAAATAATAGAAAATAATAGAATAAATAGATATTGAATCGTATATATCTGAACATTACCATAGAACAGGATTTTACCGGAAACAGTGAAGACCGCCGTAACTATTGCTGATGAAACAGAATTAACCGCCTGCTTCAACAGAAGATTTACTGCACTAACATAATTAGAACCTATCTCAAAATTAGCGAGCGCCGGCGAGACCAGGCAAAAACGGGCGAGAAAGCGCAGTTTACACGGGAGTAAATGAGCATTTTGAGCCCTTTTTTAACGCCGTATCGGCAAGCACAGCAATTTTCAGATAGGTTCTAGATTCCCTGCAATAACAAATAAAAGGAGATATCAAAATGTCGATGGATGACCGTGATGGCGTCATCTGGCTGGATGGAGAACTGGTGCCCTGGCGTGAGGCAAAGATACATGTTCTGACACACACCCTGCATTACGGGATGGGGGTATTTGAAGGGATCCGTGCCTATCATGCCGAGAAAGGCACAGCGATTTTCCGTCTGAACGAACATATCGACCGGCTGTTTCGATCAGCTCATATCCTCTGCATGAAAATACCCTTCACCAGGCCTGAAATTCATGCCGCCTGTAATACGGTGGTCCGGGAAAACAGGCTGGATTCGGCTTATATACGACCAATGTGTTTCTATGGCGCAGAAGGCATGGGTTTACATGCTGACAATCTGAAAGTCCACGCAATGGTTGCAGCCTGGGAATGGGGTTCCTATCTTGGGGCCGAGGGACTTGAAAAAGGGATCCGGATCAAGACTTCTTCATACACACGGCATCATGTAAATATCACCATGTGCAAGGCCAAGGCGAACGGGAATTACCTGAATTCAATGCTGGCGTCACAGGAGGCGCAAAACTGCGGTTATGATGAGGCGTTGCTGCTGGATAATGAAGGCTATGTGGCAGAGGGCAGTGGCGAGAATATCTTCATTGTACGCAATGGTACACTTTATACTCCGGACCTCACCTCTGCCCTGGAAGGCATTACACGCGACACTATTATCGTGCTGGCCGTAGCAGCCGGTTTGTCGGTTAAGGAAAAACGGATTACGCGTGACGAAGTATATATAGCCGATGAGGCATTTTTTACAGGGACGGCAGCGGAAGTCACTCCCATAAGGGAACTGGACGGGCGTATGATTGGTAACGGTCTGCGCGGGCCGGTTACCGGCCAATTACAGGCAGGTTATTTTAATCTGGTACACGGCAAGGCAAATACATACCCTGAGTGGTTATGCTATATATGAACATTGAGGAGCCAGGCAAAATGAATGTGGAAGAACAGTCAGCGACAGAACAGAACAGGTCAAATCAATCACGAATCCATCGGATAAAACGGGATCAGCTGCCCCTGCATTGCCCGACGCCGGAGATGAGCCTGTGGGATTCCCATCCCCGTGTTTACCTGCCCATCAGGGAAAATGTTAACGCGATGTGCCCGTACTGCGGCAGTGAATATGCCCTTGCCGGGGATTGAACTGTTATTTTGACATCGGGGAAGCCATCCAGACCGGTTATCTGGCGACTGAGTGACGGCAAGGCGGGTCACGATACCCAGAGCAAAGGGCTCGCTGAGGCACTGGCCCGGCTTGCGCAATGTACGATCTGCGACATCCTGGTTACCGCGTATTCACCATCCATTCTCGATTATATAAATAAACGGTTCGATGCGGGTGTGCAATATCCTGATCCGGATATCATCGTCGGCGCCGGGCATGGCACCCATATACCGGCGCTACAGGCAAAACGGGCGCGCGGCGGACTCACCATCGTATTGATGAAACCCACCCTGCCACTGGCATGGTTTGATTATTGCCTGATACCAAACCATGATCGGCCAGCCGGCAGGGACAACGTCATTATAACTACAGGGGTGCTGAATACCGTGGTGCCTACCACAGCACACTCAGCAGGGGAAGGTCTTGTGCTGATTGGCGGTCCATCCCGGCATTTTGACTGGGATCCGGATTCACTCATAATGCAACTGCAACTGATCGTTTCCCGGCAGCCGCACATACACTGGACCATTACCGATTCCCCCCGAACCCCGGACTCAACCTTGGGCAGGATCTCGGAACAGGGCTGGGCAAATATGGATATTATCCCCTTTAAGGACTGCGGAACCGCAACCCTGCAAAATCTATACGCCAGGGCAGGGAACATATGGGTAAGTACAGACAGTATTTCCATGGTTTATGAATCCCTTGCCTCCGGCGCCAGGGTGGGATTACTTGAGGTCCCGCAAAGGCAGGAAAGCCGGGTGAGTCTTGCCATGAAATCCCTGATTGAGGATGGCCTGTTAACCTCATTTGCGGCATGGCGCAGTACAAACACGATGCTGACCCCGAAATACACGATGAACGAGGCAGCCCGTTGTGCCGGTATCCTGCTGCAACGGGGTATTTTCGTATAGGCAGAAGGCCATGAGCTGGGATAAAAACAGGGTTCGCGTGAACGCAGCCACCCGCTGGGAAACCATCTCCTGCCCGGTCTGCAACGGTGAACACTTTATTGAACTATTCAGAAAACTGGATGAGCCGTTCGTAAGATGTACCGGGTGCGGGCTCGTTTTGATTAATCCCCGGCCCGTCTATGCGCACGTACTGGAAACCTATGACAGTGACTACAGCCAGACCTATGCCGGCAAGGCACAAAAAAAATTACGGCGTGTCCGGCGCTGGGTCAAGCGCGTGCGCAAAGCTTATGTGCAACAAGGCAGGTGGCTGGACGTGGGCTGTTCGGTAGGATTTGTAGTACTGGCTGCGGAGGAGGCCGGTTTCGAAGGTCATGGTATTGATGTCCAGTCCTGGGGTATCGACTACGGCAGCAGGGAACTGAAACTGGAAAGGCTGCGTTGCGGTATACTGGAAGAGCAGGCTTATCCGGCTGATTATTTCGATGTGATCTCTCTTTACGATGTGATCGAGCATGTGCCTGATCTGAATCGCCTGGTTGCGGAGTTAAAAAAAATCCTGAAGCAGGGCGGAGTCATTGACATGATTACACCTGATATCGGTCACTGGCGTGTACCCGGGGCATTATCTGACTGGCAGGAGATCAAACCGTCGGAACATCTGTATTATTTCAACAAACATAGCTTGTCCCGGCTGCTGGCCAGACATGGACTCAGGATTATCAAATATCGTTTCGGGATAAAACCTGTATTGAAGGTCTACGTAACACACGCACATAACTGATCAGTTCATAGGGAGATCCCTTGTCAATTACGGTGCTTCAGGTATTGCCTGCCCTGGAAGTTGGTGGCGTAGAACGCGGAACGCTGGAGGTCGCGGCCGCCCTGGTAAAACGCGGTCATAAATCAATGGTGATTTCTTCCGGTGGCCGCATGGTCAGGGAGCTTGAGGAACAAGGGAGCAAACATATCCATTTGCCTATCGCAATAAAATCACCCTTTACTTTCAGGCTTGTCCCCAGGCTAAGGCGAATCATGATTGAGAACGGGGTTGATATCCTGCATGCCCGTTCCAGGATGCCTGCCTGGGTCTGCTATCTGGCATGGAAAACCATGAACAGGCAGACACGACCCAGGTTTATCACGACGGTGCACGGTCCGTATACCGTAAACTTTTACAGCCGGGTTATGCTGCGGGGCGAACGTGTCATCGCTATCTCCGATTTCATTCATGACTATATCTGTAAAAATTATCCTGATATCGACCGGAATAAAATCCGGATCATCCACCGGGGTGTCGATCCGGCCCGGTATTTTCACGGCTTCACGCCTTCTGTTGAATGGATGAACAGCTGGAACCTCGAGCACGCAGCACTCAAGGACAAATTCCTGATCACCTTGCCGGCCAGGATTACCCGCTGGAAGGGACATGATGATTTCATCGAGATTATTGCGGGTCTGCGCGCGAAAAACATCCCGGCCCATGGCCTGCTGGCCGGTGACGCACACCCCCGCCGAAAACCGTATCTGCAAGAATTGAAGATCAGGATAGGCAAAAAAAGACTGGATCAACATATTACATTTCTGGGGCATCGAAACGATATGAGGGAGATCATGTCTGTTTCAGATGTTGTGTTATCCCTGGCAAAGGTACCCGAGGCCTTTGGCCGGACCGCACTGGAGGCCCTTGCACTGGGTATTCCTGTGGTCGCCTATGACCACGGTGGTGCCTCCGAGGTGCTTGCCAGAATGTTTCCAAAGGGAAAGGTCAAACCCTTCGATACGCAAGGAGTAGTAAAGACGATTACCGATCTTTACACACAGCCGGAAAAGCCCGGCACAGAAACCCCGTTTACACTGGACCGCATGCTCGGGCAGGTCATCACGCTGTATGAAGAGATCCTGCGTGCACCCCGTGCCTGAACAAATACCGACAGCAACGATACCCCAGGAACCCAATATGAAAAAGACGCTGTCCGTGCTGATCGTTGCGCATAACGAAGAAAAAAATCTCGGCGCCTGCCTGGAGACATTACAGTTTGCAGATGAGATTGTCGTTGTTCTTGATCGCTGTACCGATCACTCCAGACAGATTGCAGGTCAATATACCAGTCAACTCATCGAAGGCGCCTGGGAACGCGAAGGCCCGCGCCGGAATACGGGTATTCAGTCCTGTACCAGCGACTGGATCCTGGAAGTAGATGCGGATGAGCGGGTGCCTCCTGCATTGGCCCGGGAAATTCGAACAGTGATTGCCGATGCACAAGCAGGCTATTTACAGATCCCTTTCCATAATTATATCGGAAAGACGCTGGTCCTAAATGGCTGGGGTGCCTCCTGGGGAGTCAGATCGAAATCCTGCCTGTTTGCAAAAAACACAAAACGCTGGGGCGATCAACGTGTCCATCCGGAAATCACTCTCCCGCCTTTCAGAGGCAGACTGGAGAATGCGATTATCCACTACGTGGATGTAGATATTTCAGATATGATTCGAAGGCTGGATCGTTATACGACGGCCATGGCTTCCGATTTGCGGGAATCAGGTTCGATCGGCACATTTCTGCATAATCTGCAACGGATACCGGTCCGGTTCTTTAAATGCTACATCCTGCGCAAGGGATTCAAAGAAGGAGGCTATGGTTTTTTGATTGCCTTGTTTGCATCTCTCATGCCCATGCTGGCGTATCTCAAGGCAAGACTTGAGACAGACTGATCTCATACCCTCTCATTCCATGATTCCGCGAGAAAAGATCGTATCGTGGTTCTGCAGGAAAACTTTTATTCCTTACCGTTTCAAGAAATCGGTTGTAAAGCGCCTTTTGCCGGAAATTCTTCACGACTATCCTTTCGAGCAGGATTTTTTCGGCCTTTTATACAGGGGCAATGCGGCCAATTATATAGATCGTGTTGTTTTTCTGTGTGGCGCCTACGAGAAATTCATGTTGTTTTTCCTGAGAGATATTGTGTCCATTTTCTCCCTCGAACAGGGCGTATTTCTTGATATCGGGGCCAATGTCGGCAACCATACTCTTTATATGTCAAGGCTGGTAAGAGAGGTGCATGCGTTCGAGCCTTATGGGGCGGTCCTTGATGAACTAAGAAATAAAATCCGGCTCAACAGGATAAAAAACGTTTCCATCCACCAGTTTGGCTTGAGCAATAAAATCACAGAAATGCCATTCTATTCACCACAGGGAGGGAATCTCGGCACTGGTTCATTCTGCCCGGGTTTCAAGGCCGGTGGTACCCTGTACAAATCACTTCCGGTAACCACCGGTGATTTATTTGTACATGAAAACGGGGTCACTGACATCCGTATCATCAAAATCGATGTTGAAGGACATGAACGCCAGGTCCTCGAAGGGCTTACAGAAACCATTACCGCGCACAGGCCCGTCGTTATCTTCGAGATGTCGCCCGAGACAGTCCGGTGTTTCAGTAATGCCCATGACTTTAAGGATACATTCCCACAAGATTATTATTTCCTGCGCTTTGTAAAAGCTGACCGAGACACAGGGGGATACAGCCTGGGAGAATATGTGTTTGCTTCAAATTACAGACACCAGGATGTGATTGCAGTCCCGGGAGAAAAATACACACGACTGAAAAGCACAACAGGCGTACCGGTATAATGCAGTTTACTACGTTAACAACCACTGCCAAAAACGGGTTTGAATGGCTTGCTGCGAATTATGCCTGGATATTGATCCTGTTAACCCTTCTGCTGTTTTCAACAAAAACCCTGTTCAACATACCGATGGGCATTATGGCTGTCCTTGGCATATACCAGGTGATTATTACCCCCCGTAAAATTCTGCGCGATGCCGGGGTACGATTTCTCCTGTTGGCTTTTTTGTGCCTGTGGCTGCCGATGCTGATTTCACTTGCAGACGCGGTTGATCTGCCAGTTTCATCAGAAACAGTATTCCCCTATCTGCATTACCTGTTTGCGTCCATCTTCATTGCGGTTTCCCTGCGCCCGGACAGGGTACGCCATATCATCCATACAGGTATATTCATTATTGTCACCTTCTGGTGCGTTGACGCCCTGATACAGTTTTTTGCCGGTAAAGACCTTTTCGGTTATCCCTATGTTCCACCACAATTGACCGGCATGTTTTACCCAAAGATGCGCCTTGGATATATTGCGGCGGTGGCAAGTCCTTTTATGTTCGAATATATTCGTCAAAATTTTAACGACAGGCCCTGGCTGGTTCTGATGATCGTCCCATTGTGCGCCGTGATCCTGCTGTCAGGAAAGCGGGTTGCGTGGCTGATGCTGGCTGTTGCCGTTGTGCTCTATTTTGTTTACCTCTGGATCACTGCAAGGAAAATCTCCCCGAACATCATGATTTCCTCCCTTTTTCTCGGGCTGGTTATCGTTACCCTGCTGTATACCTGTCACCCGCCATTCCAGCACAGGGTTGATCAGAGTCTTGGTATCTTCAGTTACGATTATGAACAGGCGGATGTCGCTACTGCGCGAAGGCTGGACCTCTGGAAAACATCAATCGCAATATTCAGGGGAAACTGGGTAAACGGTACCGGGCCCAGAAGCTTTAGAAACGTCTATTCAGGTTATGCAGATGCTGATGACTTCTGGATGGAAAACGGGCGATCAGGGCAAACCCATCCCCACCAGTTTGTTATGGAGATTGCTGCAGAAACAGGAATCATCGGGATCATTGGTTATTTTCTTTTCTGGCTGTCCCTGCTTGTAGCGATGTGGCGCGAACACAAGGCAGAAAATACATTCTTCATCACCTGGTCACTGTGCGTGATCGTTGCCTTGTTTCCGCTGAATGCACATCTTGCTTTTTACGGGTCCTACTGGTCATCCCTGGTCTGGTTGCTGCTCCCGATCACTGCGGCATGGCATACGCTGCCGCAGGATATCCACGGCAACAAATGAAAAAAGTACTCATCATCAAACAGGGGGCGCTTGGGGACATCGTCATGACTACCCCCTTATTAAAACCGATCCGGAATCATCATGCGGATGATGAATTATGGATACTGACTACACCGCTCTATGCAGATATTTTCAGTCGCTGGCCGGGTATACACGTAAAGGGCCTGCCGCGAGCGGGGATCTACAATTACCTGCAAACGGTTTTCTGGATCAGAAAAACCCGTTTCGACCGGATATACGATCTCCAGTCCAGTGACCGGACCGCCCTATTATGCCTGCTGTCAAATGCACGGGAACGGATCGGTAACCATCCCCGCTATCCCTATAACATTCATCCCGTTGACCGCTTCCGGGGGCAATACCACATTTTCAGGCGTATGCAGATTATTATTGCCAGTGCCGGCATCACTTGCAGCGACGGCAAGCCCAGTCTGCCAGTCAATCCGGATGAGCAGGAACGGGTTGTTTCGTGGCTAAACAGACACGGCCTGCTGGATAAATCCTTTGCCGTTTTGCATGCAGGTGCAAGCCCGCGACACCCGGAAAAACGCTGGCCCTTTTACAAGCAGATCGGGAAATTACTTGAAGATCGCGGCATCCGGCCCGTCTGGGCAGGCGCCAGGGACGATGCCGCGCTGAATGTTGCGCTCGCCGAGGCGGCGGGGATTAATGCAACCAGTATCTTCACCCTGCCGGAACTGGCTGAATTGGGCAGGCACGCACGATTTGCCATTACCAATGATTCCGGTCCAATGCATGTACTGTCGTGTTCAAATATCCCGGTCTATGCCTTGTTTGGACCAACCAACTGGCGCCGTAATCACGCGATCGGACAGGCCCATAATGTAATCTCCTTGCAGCCTGATGACATTGAAGGAAAGGCGATTACCGATCCGGCCATATCCAGACTCGAAAATATCCCTGTGCAACGGGTGGTTGACCGCCTTGAACAGGATGGCATGCTGTAAGCATCAACCGGCAAGCTTCTGGTATACCCCGACAAGTTCCGGCACGATACGTTCCCGGGCGTAGGTACTCCTGAATTTATCCAGTGCCTTTTGTGCCTTGTGCATACGCATGTTTTTATCCTTCATGGCGCTCAGAATCGTTTTTGCGAGCGCATGCACATTGCCTGCTTCGACAAACCAGGCAATCTCGTTATCAAGAATTTCACATGGGCCCTGTGTTGGTGTAGACACGATGGGTGTGCCCTGTGACATCGCTTCCAGAATGACAATCCCGAATGGTTCATCGTACGAGGGCAGTACAAACAAGGAGGCCTCACGCAGGAAACTGCCCACATCGTTTACCCAGCCTGTGAATATTACCCTGTCATTTACCTTGAGTTCATTGCATAACTGCTGAAGATGGCCCCGCTCGGGACCGTCACCGCCCAGATGCAGAACAATATCCGGATCTTCACCGGCGATTTCCTTCAGCGCCTTAATCAGGATATCAAACCCTTTCTTCTTCACCATTCTTCCCAGGGAACAGATGATCTGTGACTGATCGCAGGCTACTGTCGTTACTTCAGTGACCGGGGGAATCGAAGAGAAATTCGGAATCACCCTGATGATGCCCGGATTAATTCCTTTCTCTTCGAGATATTTTTTCTGATCGCTGGTTGTGGGCAAGAACATGGCAACGTTTTTGTAATACTTCAACTTCACATAATTATGCGTCTTCACAACCAGCGGGATGCCTGTGCTGGCGCTGATCTTGCCGGCCAGGCAGGCACCCCTTGCAAGATGCGCATGTATGACATCCGGAGCAAATGCGATAATTGCTTTTTCAATATTTTTCCTGGCCCAGATATCCCACCACCCCCGGACACGAAATGCCTGGATATTCATGTCTGTTCTGTGCCTGAGTAACTGCATGCCTGCAAACTGGTCATGGCATATTACCTGTACTTGATGCCCCAGATCCGCAAGTGCCAGCGACAGATCAACAAAATAGCGCTCTGCCCCGCCAAAGCCTTTGGCAATCATCATTTGTGTAAGTTTCATTTACGGATCATACGCCTTGCCGGGATGGAACTATTTGCTGAAAGTGTGAATGCAGGCGCTCCATTACCTGCTCAACCGAAATATTCCTGATGTCGTTATCAGCCCCGCGGATCCACACGGATTGCCTGCCCCATGGTCGATATCTTTCCGGCGACCCGGGACCAAACAACGAAATAGTCGGCGTTGAAACCGCACTGGCGATATGCCCCAGACCGGAATCACTGCCGATGTATATCCTGGACCGCTTCAGTACTGCAGCCACCTGTAACAGATCCGTTTTCCCGCAGAGATCCAGGTACTTCCGGGTCAAGCCATCCTTAATGATATCAGCATACTTCACGTCACCCTGCCCCCCGACAAGAATTACCGCATCAAACAATCCTGAACACCTCTCGGCAAGCTCCCGGTAGCGTTCCCCGGGCCAGACTTTTTCCGGACCGCCGCAACCAGGGCCAATTGTCAGCCAGTCAGCACCGGGTAACACAGCCAGAATCTTATTCGCAAATATTTCATCAGATTCATCAAGCCATAGGGTTGGTGCAGGGATGGATAAATCCTTTCGAAGCCTGTTAATAACCGACATGTGTTGTTCAGCGGCATGCAATTTATCCTTGTTTGCCCGTTGTTTGGTCAGCCGGGCCCTGGCCCGTAACAGGTAGGCAAAACCGTCCGTACGCAAATCGACAATCAAATCATATTTTGTTTTTCTTAGCTCCTGCAAAAACCTTACGCTCCCGATGAAACCGGCCCTTTTGTCTTTTGTAATCAGGGTACCCCGGTACGGGCAATACTGAAAAACCTGTCCAGATCGCCTGTCCCCGACAATATCGATGGTTGCATCAGGATAAATCTGATGCAGCGCCTGTAAAACAGGCGTGGTCATTATCGCATCACCAATATTGCTGAGGGTAATAAACAGGATACGGAAACTGGCTGTCTTCATTATTCGAGCAGGGCCTCAATTGCCTGACAAACTGCGTCGACGGGTATGCTCGAGATCTCATTGCTGCCGAAATCCTGTGCGCGCAGGGTTTTTAAACGCCTTGCATACGGGGCAAACTTGTCCGGTTGCGTTGGCCCGAACAACGAAACCATGGCAGCCCCGCCAGCGGCAAGCATGTGACCTGCACCGGAACAATTCGCAACCGCAACCTGCAGTCTGCCTGCAAGTGCCATAAGCAGGGAAGGTCCATGTATATTTTTCCCCTTAAGTAACTCACTGCCTTCGGGAAACAGTGCGTCGCCCACCCTTTCCTTGATCATTGGCCACCAGTTACGTTCCTGTGGCCCCAGCAGGAACACCGGTACGCGGCCGTATTCACCCTGCCTGCGGGCTGTCGCGATATAATTTTCCAGGGGCCAGCATTTGTGTTTCCCCTGGTCCCCGGCCCCTGGTGCAAACCCGATATAGGCAGGCCCTTCCGGTAATAATTCTTCTGCCTGTACATGCCAGTGCTCTTCAATCCTGAGTGTGTGCCTGGCCTGCACAATTTCTCCTGTTGCCGCAGCGAGCAGATGCAGAAGTTTCTCCACCAGCTGCGGGGTCCCTGCTGACAGGCCTGGCGGTGGTTTACGATCTGATAAAAGATATCCCAGGTTCCGGCTGATAAATGTCCGGTGGCGGACCCGCCTTAAAAAAAGGGTTCGCGACAGGGTGGTTTGTGTATCAAGAATCAGGTCAAAAAAACGGTTGAGGATCGGATGGCCTGGTGCCAGAAGTCCGCGCAGTCCGCCGTCGATATAAAGATCGGTTATGACTTCATCCACATATAACGATGAAAGTGGCCGCAGCAGATTATCAAAATAACCATTCCTGCCATAACCCGGCACCCATGAAATATGTGTATCCGGAAAGGCTTCGCGCAGGGCCTGTGCAAAAACGAGTTTGATGATATCTTCACCAATTGCATTATCGGTATCACTGCCTGTATAGACAAGGATTGAGAACGGGGTTCGCCTGCTTCCGTGTGTGGAGTCAGTATGCATCTCACGTCATTGCCTTGTTCAATAACAAGTCAAGTTCATTACTGACATCATCAACGGGAATCAGGTGCATGCCGGTACCACCGTATCTGCCGGCGCTGATAATTTTTTTGTTCGGGTAGTCACCGGCAAATTTCTCTACATTGCTGGGCCCGAACAACGAGATGAGCGGACGCCCGGCAATGGCCATGATATGACCCGTGCCCGAATCATTTGCCACACCGGCCAGGACCCTGCCGGCGAGGGCAATGGTCAGGAGTGGGCCACCGGTGGCTTGTGCTATTTCGGTTTGTTCCGGAAACAACGCATCAGGCAGTGCGGCGCGGATTGTGGATACCCAGTCTTTTTCCTGGGGGCCGAGAAAAAACACCGGTTGCCGCCCGTGTCTCGACTGCCGCCTGCCGATCTCGATAAATCGATCCAGAGGCCAGCACTTGATACGCTGGCCCGCACCCGGCGCAAACCCGATATATTGATGACCATCAGGCAACAGTGTCATGGCAATTGCATGATAGTGTTCCGGCAGATGGATGCTGAAATCCGGTTCGATCCTGCGCCCGCACGCCAGTTGCACAAGTTGCAGTATCCTTTCATACACGGGACCGGTCTGTTTGCCGGGTCTTGCCGGTTTTCGATCTGAAAAAAAGAAGGCGACTGTAGGTGAAATAAACAGATTATGCGGGACCTTTTTCAATATTAATGTCGTTCTGATAAAACTTTGCGTATCAATGATCGTATCGTAAAAACAATGATTGCCCGGGGGCGATACAAGCAATTCCCGCCACGACACGCCCAGGCTGATTTGGTCCTGTACGGAATCAATAGCACCGGCCACAAGTGGGGCGAATTTGCCGGCAAATATGCTTTTGCCGCGACCTGAAAACCAGGTAATGTGATGCCCGGGAAATGCCGAACGCAAGGCCATCAAGGCAGGTAATTTCAGTAATGAATCACCCAGCGCATCCCCGTTGACATAAACCATGACAGCCGGTCTTTCTGTATCAGCTTGCATTTGAATAGTCGCTGTATGATTTCTCTTCGTGCAATGCAGAACCCAGCTTTATATTCAAGGCACGCTTGATTTCAGCACGTTTGTCATTGCTGAAATATACAGAACGGGCAAGCTCTACAAACCGGCTGTCGAATTCCTGGCGTGCTTCCTTTTCCCTTATTTCGTCCTCGATTTCCCACAACCTTGTATTGATACCACGCAATGCATCGAGTTCGTTGTCAATCGTGGTATCTGTATATGGGGAGCAGGACCAGATTTCGCGCAGCCTTGATAGTTCCGTATTAATATTGATCAGTTTTTCCTGGTCATTGATCCGTTCAGACTTGATTTCAAGAATGGTTAACTTGTCAAGAAACTCGCCCAGTGATATCTCAACGGCAATACTCATGTCTTTGTCTCCCCGTCTCCTGTCCAGTCAAACAGCAATATCTCATACACGCCAGGACTGACCTGATATATATTGTCAGTTCACTTGCCGATGCAAAAGCGTGAAAATATCTCACCCAGCAATTCCTCGGTTGTCGTTGCGCCTGTTATCTCAGCCAGGGTTTTCTGTGCCCGCCTTACTTCTTCCGCCAGCACCTCCGTATTACCTTTGTCCATCAGGTGTTTCAGGCCATTCTCAAGGCAGGTTCTTGCCCGATACAGGGCATCGATATGGCGATCACGTGCCAGTATGATGTCTTCGGCAGTACCATTTCCCAGGAGCTGATCGGACATTATTTGCAGCAGATTTTCCAGGCCTGCCCCGGTCTTTGCTGACAGGAATATCTCGGTGCAATTCATTGATCCGGTCCTGACATGTGGTTGTATGCCCACCAGGTCAATTTTATTTCTTATGATAATCAGGGTCGTTCCTGCAGCGAGTTGGCTCTTTATCTCCTGCTCTGCTTCTTCAATACTGTCTACAGCCTCTGCCACCAGCAGTACAATATCTGCCTTTGCGATTTCTGCCCGTGCGCGCCTGACCCCTTCCTGTTCAAGAAAACCGCCGGTCTCCCGCAGTCCGGCCGTATCGGCCAGGATAACCGGGACCCCCTTTATCAGTATGTATTCAGTGATAACGTCCCTGGTTGTGCCTGACGTTTCAGAAACGATAGCACTCTCCCGGTTGGTCAATTGGTTTAACAGGCTGGATTTACCCACATTGGGTTTACCGGCAATAACCAGATAGGCCCCTTCACGCAAACGCAAGCCCTGAGCGGATTTCAACAGCATGGAGTTCACAGCGTCAATGCATGATTGCAGCAGTGAGCGGATAACCGAAATAGCAAGGAGGTCAATTTCTTCATCAGGAAAATCCAGGGCACATTCAACCTGGATACAGATATCAGTCACACTGTCATAAACAGCCCGAATCTGACCAGAGAAGCCCCCTTGAAGTGAACGTATGGCACCCCTGGCTGCCTGTGTTGACAGGCTATCGATTAAATCAGCGACTGCCTCGGCCTGGAGTAAATCCAGTTTGCCATTCAAAAAGGCAC
>MGXK01000030.1:0-106 GCA_001802375.1 Gammaproteobacteria bacterium RBG_16_51_14 | reverse complement strand
GTCCGCCATGTCCATGCAATTCAAGCACGTCCTCGCCTGTATAAGAGGCCGGCCCTTTAAAAAAGATGGATATCCCCTGATCTATCGTTTGCCGATCTGCTGTCAG
>MGXK01000029.1:4888-5030 GCA_001802375.1 Gammaproteobacteria bacterium RBG_16_51_14 | reverse complement strand
GTGCTAAAAAAGTTGTGGATGCATATCTATTCCTTTCTTCAGTTATGGAGAAGCTATCAGACGCAACAGATTCAGGATTTACCCAAAAGGAGATAGGCTCATTTGATTCCGCTGATGTCGAGTATGTTGGGTGGTGGACTGT
>MGXK01000029.1:4577-4653 GCA_001802375.1 Gammaproteobacteria bacterium RBG_16_51_14 | reverse complement strand
GTTGTCGATTCGGAAGAAGTAGTCAAGCTGTGGGACTCTAAAGTCTTGTTCGACCCGCTTACGAGTATTTTCGCTC
>MGXK01000029.1:4366-4474 GCA_001802375.1 Gammaproteobacteria bacterium RBG_16_51_14 | reverse complement strand
TTCAACATCCCTGACCCCCTTGATTAAAACTCGCACCAAAGGTGCGAGAAATTGGATGGAACCATAATCTGCTGATCCTGGAGCGTTGCGCCGATCCCCTGCACGTAT
>MGXK01000029.1:1279-4144 GCA_001802375.1 Gammaproteobacteria bacterium RBG_16_51_14 | reverse complement strand
ACGGGGAGAATATTGGGGTCACTGGCAAACACAAACTATTCTCTACCCCAAAGAGAATATAGTTAGACGGCACAAACACGAGGGCCATGCGCATCAAACATTGGATTTTCTGGGGCGTCTTCCTCGGCACGCCGGTCGCGCTGATTGGGCTCGTCAGCCTGGTCGAAGCGAACGCGGAGGCAAAGGCGCGTGCGTTCTGCGATCGGTTCCCGATTGGTTCCTCGCTGGCTGACGTTGCGACGGCTGCGCGCGATGCAGGTGATCCCAAACATCGGATGATTCGCGCGGGTGAAATCTCGATTGCGTACATCGGCGTGCCGCCCTTCTCCCGGCATGTGTGCGCCTTTACGGGCGAGTCGGGTAAGGTGACGAAGGTTTGGTATGTCTACGTTGATTGAACCATCCAGCTCCAAAGCGAGCGGCGGCTTTCTTCCGGATCGCGCCTACCTGACCGAGCTCGCGCGCCCCTGGAAGCTTCTCAGCTTCGCGATCGGCATGGGATGGCTGCTCTTTGGGGCACTGAATTACGGCATCTCGGACTGGGATATCGGGATCAGTCTGCTAATGGGCGGCTTGACCTATCTAAGCGCACCCTGGAGCGTTGGGACCATACTCGCAGCTGTGCGCTACCGGTCGCGGGGTTGGTTTCTCGGGATCGCCATGGCGTTATTTGTCGCATGGATCGTGGTGGACGGTGTCTACGTGCTTTACCACACCATCATGGGAAACCAGATGTTTCGCATCGAGAACTTTTTCGCCTCTTCCGCGCTGTACTTCCTTGCGGGATCGATTTGGCTTTACCACGGGTCTTTGCGCGAGTTTCTGGTAAATGTGCGACGTGTCTTCCGAAGTGCCGTCTAACCGCGTTACGCGTATTCGGGGTCAGGTCTTTCGTTGCCACATTGTTAGTTAATTGATATGTTCAATCCCCTTGTGTCTTGCCGGTTTGTATGAAAAAGATGCTTTGTGTGTGGCGGGTTGTTAACAACTGTCAACTGACTACGGGCAACGGACAGCTCCGTTTGTTGCAAGCGATCAAGTAGGTCAGAGATGTTGAAATCTTGTCTATGACTCATGCCGTATTTTCAAGTTCTCTGTCCCTCTTGACGGCTGATTCACGGTTTGCCGGCGGTGTATTTATTTCGATGAGGCTGCCCAATCATCATTGCAACATTGTGCTATCATCACAAGCTGGGACTACCGGCCAGGAGGAGTCTATGCAAAAGCAATTCAAGATCATCGTGGAGAAACATACCGACGGATACGTCGCCTACCCTCTCGGTCTCAAAGGCGTGGTGGTGGGTGAAGGCGATACTTATGAAGAAGCACTCGCAGATGTCAAGTCGGCCATTAGCTTTCATATCCAGTCCTTTGGAGCAGATGTTACTGAAGGCGAGCTGCCTGTCTTGGAGGCCTTCGTCGCCGAAACGCGAGTTGCCGTCTGATGGCGAAATTCCCTGTAGATGCTTCTATCGACAGGGTAATCAAGGCACTGGAAATCATGGGCGGGCTTCCGCATGGTGTGCGAGGGGAATCACATTTCCATGGTGCGAGACAACCCTGACGGTACCCGCACCCCACTGACCATACCAAACCACCGGAAGATCAAAAGTTCAACGCTACGGACTATCCTGAATCAATCGGACATTTCCAGAGACGATTTCTTAGAGGCCTACGAGAATGCATAAAGATCCATCAATATGGTCGCCTCGTTCTACAGGCTGTGGAATAAGAAGACTCCAACCACTGGTTGGAGAAATCAGTTTCAAATCATCAAATCAAGGGGTCACCCATAAGTCGTCGCCCTGTCAATAGGCGATAATCAGCGAAGTGCATCCACCCCTGTTTTAATTTTTTTATCATGCTAATGTGTTGTGCGCCCGACTTTACTTGTTGTGCTACTTCCTGCGAAGTGCATCAGTCACCCATCAGGTTCAAGGCCATATCGTTTCCTCTGAACCGTAGAGGGTCAGAGAACTTGAAAATGCCTGAAAACAATCGAGTTACTCATAACCGGGATGATGCCTGGCGCTGAATCCTGTCAGTTTCTGAAGTGCAAAGATTCAGAGCGCTATATGGACCATAGAAACGGCCAGTAGAAACAGGGATTCTTCAACTAATTAAACGAAGCCTTTGCGTACCGGTATCTGGTTGGTACCGGCCTGCTCCAGGTTCTGCGTACGCCTGGTCAAGCCTAATCATCCATGGGATTCACGTAAATCCAGCCCCCTGTATGCAAGCGGACCCCGGTAAAATCTTTTGCCTCGCACCTGGTTAAATTCAAAAAATTACGAATTGGTAAAAATTACTTGATTTTTATACCTCAAGCCAATTTATTACGAATCGGTAAAATAATAGCTTGATAGTAGAGTTTAGAGGCTATAATTTACGAATCGGTAAAAATAGCATTGGAGAAAACTGGTTATGGCCTCAAAAATCAGGGATCAAGAAAAATCTCTTCAGCCACTTTATGGACGAGTTCGTTCGCCACAGGCGATGGGCCAACTGGTTCGTCAGGAACGCAAACGGCAGGACCTGACGATGGACGAAGTCTATTCGGCCTCCGGTCTGACCACGCGTTTCCTCTCGGAATTTGAACGGGGCAAGCCCAATGCCTCGTTGGGCCGGGTCATGGATGCGTTGCAGGCCCTGGGACTGGAGATGCTGGTACTGCCACGGGGCGATGCCGAACGACTTCTTGCGGCATGGCGCCAAATCCCGGCCAACCACAGATTTTCCAGTGAGGTGATCAAATGACCAGCAGGCGCGGTACTGTCTGGCATGGTGATCGGAGGGTCGGGGCTTTGCGCGAAGATGAAGACCGTGCATTACGCTTTGCTTACGACACCGGGTGGCTGGATAACG
>MGXK01000029.1:0-1271 GCA_001802375.1 Gammaproteobacteria bacterium RBG_16_51_14 | reverse complement strand
GGTTTCCGGTATCCATCCATCTCCCCATATCAAAGGCAGATGAGGAAGTGGATGCTCATGCCTTTTTTGAAGGACTGTTACCCGAGGGCAAAGTGCGCCAGCGAATCTGCCGGCAGCTCGGGATCTCCCTGGATGACGATGCAGGCCTTCTGTTCGCAATTGGGGAGGACTGTGCCGGCGCGTTGAGTATATTGCCTGCCGGAGTCACACCCGGAACAGAACGGGAACCTCCGAAAAAGTTGACTATGGACCAGATCAACCGGCTTGTCCGTTCACTCGGTGAGGAAACATCTGCGCTTGCAGGCCGGAATCAGCGCTTCTCTCTGGCGGGTGCGCAGGAGAAGCAGCCAGTAATCTTTGATGGCGTGTCGTACGCCCTGCCGGATCGGGGTAATCCGTCTGGCCACATCCTGAAATTTGAAACCGTGCAACGGGTATGTTTTGCGGAGTTGATTGCTAACGATATGGCCCGCCTGATGGATCTGCCGGTAGCCGCAACCGAGTTTCTGGAAAGCGGCAAGTCAGATGAGGCTGTTCCGTATCTGCGTATAGAGCGGTACGACAGGATGCGGGATGCGTCAGGAAATCTCATACGTCTGCACCAGGAAGATTTGCTTCAGGCACTCGGAGTGCCAACGATATTCAAGTATCAACATGATGGCGGGCCATCAATCAAAGAGGTGGCAGAAGTCTTGCGAGAGAATACAGCAAGGCCGATTGACGCGCTCTCACATCTTCGCGATTGGCAAATCTTCAACTATTTGATCGGAAACTGGGACGGCCATGGAAAGAATCTTGCGCTGCTGTATGCGCCAGACCAGGCCGTCCCGGCACTCGCACCGTTTTATGATCTCGTCGCCATCGAATTTCTCAACCTTGTAAGACCGGGGACCTGGTCGCGAGATATGGCATTTTCCATTGGCGACCACCATGAACCCGAGCGGATCACCCGCGCAGATTGGGTAGTCTTTGCAAAAGATTTGGGAATGCCGCCTAAACGTGTACTGGGACGACTTGAAGAACTGGCAACCTGCTTGCCGGAAATCGCGGGCAAAACGCTTCAGGCGTTTACGGAGACTCACGATATCGAAGTTGTGTCCGATAGACTGGAAGAGTCAATCAGACGACGTTGCCACTGGACTCTGAACTCGGTCTTTGCAAACAGGCCGGCGAATTAATCTGCTGCTAACCTGAACTGCCGGATAATGAGCGGGAGTATACTGAAATTATTCTCACTCTGAGGGATTCTCGAAACGCAAAATTTCTACATG
>MGXK01000028.1:48662-48752 GCA_001802375.1 Gammaproteobacteria bacterium RBG_16_51_14 | reverse complement strand
TGTTAGTTGTCCGTTGTTTACAACCTACACCCACAACTTACAACAAACGTAAGTTGCCAGTAGTCCGTGGTCTATCGTATAAAAAGAAGG
>MGXK01000028.1:44727-48650 GCA_001802375.1 Gammaproteobacteria bacterium RBG_16_51_14 | reverse complement strand
CTAAGATTGCACGGATGGTAAATTCGGGCCCCCTGTTTGCCTGATATTGCCGTATAGTATCCGACATTCACCTTGATTTTATGAAAAACCGCCCCCATTTTCTGCGCAACCTGGACCGAGCCGGAGTGAAACGTGCCCATTTACGAATACCAATGTGATCATTGCGACCATCAGTTCGAATTATTAAAGAAATTCAGTGATGCCACCCCGAAGATATGCCCGCACTGTGGCAAGGGCAGTGTACGCAAACTGGTTTCCGCCGCGGCCTTTCATCTGAAAGGGTCCGGCTGGTATGTTACCGATTTCAGGGACAAGTCGAAAGCAGGCAAGGAAACTGACAAAGAAGTTGTTCCGGCCGCGGGTAGTGAAGATAAAAAAGCGGCCCCTGCCAAGACAGAAGCCACCCCGTCCACCGATACCGGGTCAACCGATAAAAAAACCGTTGAAACCCCGGCCAAAGCCACGGCAGCAAAACCCGATTAAGCCAGCATCCCGGCCATGGGGACACTTCGAAAATACCTGATCGCCGGCCTGCTGGTGTGGCTGCCACTGGCCGCCACGGTGGTCATCGTCAAGCTGGTTCTCGATCTGCTCGACAAGACGATCCTGCTGCTGCCGCCGGAATGGCAACCGGAAGCGGCCCTTGGATTTTCCATCCCTGGATTCGGCATTGTACTGTCGATCGCAATCCTGTTGCTGACCGGCATGCTTGCCGCCAATCTCTTCGGGCGGCGCCTGGTCGAATTGTGGGAGTCTATCCTTGGCCGGATACCGCTGGTACGGACCATCTATAACAGCGCAAAACAGATCGCCTCGACCATACTGACCTCGGACGGGCGATCCTTCCGCAAGGTGGTCATGCTTGAATTCCCGCGTAAAGGTCTCTGGAGCCTGGGCTTTGTCACCAACGATACCGTGTCCCTTGAGAGTGATCGTTTTGGTGATGATTACCAGGTGGTTTTCGTACCAACGACACCGAACCCGACCTCGGGGTTTATTGTCATGGCGCCCCGGAGTGACGTGATTGAATTACAGATGACTATCGAGGAAGGCGTTAAATTCATCATTTCCATCGGGGTGATCGTGCCGGAGGGCCCCATCCGGGAAAGTTTAATCGCCAATAAAGTTGCGCCGAAGACAGCCGGCTCGTAAGATGCCGCCTCTCTTACAAACCAGAACAAAAACATTGTCATGCGCAGCCATTATTGCGGTCAACTCAACACCTCGCTGATTGATCAGGAAGTCGATTTATGCGGCTGGGTGCATCGCCGCCGTGATCACGGGGGGGTCATCTTCATTGACCTGCGTGACCGGGAGGGAATAGCCCAGATTGTATTTGACCCGGACCAGCCGGAATCCTTTGCCATCGCTGATGCTGTACGTAATGAATATGTCTTGCACATCTCCGGTCGCGTGCGGCATCGCCCGGAAGGGACCGTAAACCGGGGACTTTCTACCGGTGAGATTGAAGTGCTGGGGCAAAGGATTGAGGTCCTGAACAAGGCGAAGACCCCGCCCTTCCAGCTGGATGATGAATACATACAGGATGACGTCCGTTTGCGTTATCGCTATATCGACCTGCGCCGGCCCGTCATGCAGAAAAACATGCGCCTGCGGGCACAGGTTGCACGCACCCTGCGCAATTTTCTCGACCAGCATGGTTTTCTTGAGATTGAAACGCCCATGCTCACCAAGGCCACGCCCGAAGGGGCACGGGATTACCTGGTCCCCAGCCGTACCCAGCAGGGGACATTTTTTGCCCTGCCCCAGTCGCCCCAGTTGTTCAAACAGCTGCTGATGATGGCCGGCATGGATCGCTATTACCAGATCGTACGTTGCTTCCGGGACGAAGACCTGCGCGCCGATCGACAGCCGGAATTTACCCAGATCGATATCGAAACCTCCTTCATGGATGAAAAGGGGATCACCCTGCTGATGGAGGAGATGATCTATACCCTGTTCAGGGACACCATCGGGGTCACCCTGCCGTCGCCTTTTCCACGTATGAGCTTTGCCGAGGCCAAACTGCGGTTCGGCACGGATCGGCCGGATCTGCGTAATCCCCTTGAGTTTGTCGAGATCAGCGACCTGATGCGGGAGGTGGAATTCAAGGTATTTTCCGGGCCTGCCAATATGGACAACGGGCGCGTGATCGCCCTGCGCCTGCCACAGGGCGGCCGTCTCTCCCGCAAGGACATCGATGATTACACCACCTTCGTCGGCCAGTACGGCGCCCGGGGGTTGGCCTATATCAAGGTGAACGCAACCGGGAACGGTCGGGAGGGCCTGCAATCACCCATCCTCAAGTTTCTGCCGGACGCAATCATCACGGAACTGCTGGAACGCACCGGTGCCGAGGCCGGGGACCTGATCTTTTTCGGCGCAGACAAGGCCACCGTCGTCAATGACGCTCTCGGTGCCTTGCGTGACCGGCTCGCAACCGACTGCGGCCTGCTACGGGGAGACTGGGCGCTGGTCTGGATTACGGATTTCCCGATGTTTGAATATAACGAGGGGGAAAGGCGCTGGGATGCCCTGCATCACCCCTTTACCGCACCCCAGATCGTTGATCCGGCAGAACTGGAAGCCAAACCCGGCACCTGCCTGTCCCGCGCCTACGACCTGGTCGTCAACGGGCTTGAACTCGGTGGCGGTTCCATTCGTATTCACAAACCGGATATGCAACGGACCGTTTTCCGGCTGCTGGGCCTCGGCCCCGAGGAGGCGGAGGAAAAATTCGGATTTCTCATCAACGCACTGGATTATGGCTGCCCGCCCCACGGCGGGATCGCCTTCGGCCTGGACAGGCTGGTGATGGTGATGGCCGGCATGAATTCCATCCGTGACGTGATTGCCTTCCCCAAGACGCAGACGGCAAGCTGTCTGCTGACCTCGGCCCCGGCCCCGGCCTCCGACAAACAGTTACAGGAACTGGGGATTCGGCTGGTACGGCCAGCCACCAAGACTGATTAGAAGCTGCCAGTTATAACACAGCTACCAGCTACCAGTGACCAGTGACCAGTGACCAGTGACCAAGGACGAATTATAAACACTGGCAAAGTGGAGAATGCACACTACGCTTATTGTTATACGCACACAAAACCGGTCCAGCACCCATGTATCAGTATCAGCACCCTCACCCGGCCGTTACGACCGATATCGTTCTTTTTACCATCGGTCAGCAACAACTGAAATGTTTGCTGATCCGTCGCAAACACGAACCTTACAAGGATTCCTGGGCCTTGCCCGGCGGTTTTGTCGGGATGGATGAAGACCTGGAGGCCTCGGCCCTGCGCGAACTCCGGGAGGAAACCGGCATTACCGGTGTCAACCTCGAGCAGCTTCACAGCTTTGGCAGACCCGGCCGTGATCCGCGCGAGCGTGTAATTACCATTGCCTATTACGCACTGGTGCCGGATACCGGTCTACCGATACGGGCGGCCAGTGATGCCGGGGAAGTGGCCTGGTTTGGCCTGGATGATTCACCCCCACTGGCCTTTGACCATGAGGCCATCGTAGCCATGGCCCGGCAACGGCTTGTATCCCGACTCCATTGTTCGACGATCGCGCTGCAGTTCATGCCCGAAAAATTTACCCTGGGTGAATTACAAGGGGTCTATGAAATCATACAGGGTGGTGCCGTCGACAGACGCAATTTCAGAAAACGCGTACTTGCCCGTCACTGCCTGAAGGATAGCGGCGAGACCAGACGCAACGGCAAACACCGGCCGGCACGGTTGTATACCTGTGTGTCCATGGACACGGTTGAAGTTAATAAATAATGCACCGGGACTAGACATGAGCAACGCCAATCCGATCACTGAATCCTTTGAACTGCCTCCTGAGCGAATTCCGAAGACGGTAACGGAGGTGCTGGAGGAGGGAGAACGCCGGGACCTGATCAAACAGATCAGGCAACAACT
>MGXK01000028.1:37111-44640 GCA_001802375.1 Gammaproteobacteria bacterium RBG_16_51_14 | reverse complement strand
CGGCGGTTATGTCTCCGATTCCCTGGACATGGCACGTTTCGGTCATGACTCGGCAGCCACTACCCTGATCGTCTGCGGTGTGCGCTTCATGGGCGAGACCGCCCGGATACTGAATCCGGAAAAGCGGGTCCTGATGCCTGATCTGGAGGCAACCTGCTCGCTTGATATTGGCTGCCCGGCGGACCGGTTCAGCCGGTTCTGTGATGAACACCCGGGACGCGTGGTCGTTGTCTACGCCAATACCAGTGCCGCCGTGAAGGCGCGTGCCGACTGGATGGTAACCTCGGGCAGTGCCGTGGATGTCATCAGGCACCTGCACGCACAGGATAAAAAGATCATCTGGGCCCCGGATAAATATCTCGGTCAGTACGTGCAGGAACAGACCGGCGCCGATATGTTGATTTGGCAGGGGGCCTGTGTCGTCCATGAAGAATTCAAGGGGATGGAACTGCAGGAATTGCGCGCTGCACATCCGGATGCCATGGTCCTGGTCCATCCGGAATCACCGGCCTCGGTCATTGCCCAGGCCGATCTGGTCGGATCCACAACGGCGATCATCAGGGCGGCAAGGGAACTGGACAGCAAAAAATTTATCGTCGCCACCGACCGGGGCATCTTCTACAAAATGCAGCAGGCGGCACCGGACAAGACGTTTATCGAGGCCCCGACCGCAGGCAGGAGCGCCACCTGCATCAGTTGTGCGCACTGCCCGTGGATGGCCATGAACAGTCTGCGCAAGCTCGCCTCCGTGCTCGAATCCGGCCAGAATGAAATACACGTGGACCCGGAGATCAGCCGTCGTGCGCAAATCTCGATCCAGCGCCTGCTTGATTTCACAAAAAACAAAAATAAAACCATGCTCGGTAACGATGCCTGATCGACCACGTGGTCAATCCATACGGTGAATGATGCCGTACCAGCACGCCGCTGATAACGTATGGATGAACACGTGCCTGAGGAAACCATCATTCTCGTCCATGGTATCTGGATGAACGGTCTGGATATGGGCCTGCTTGGCAAGCGTCTCGCAGCAGAAGGTTTTCAGATACACCGCTTCCGCTATTCCAGCGTGCGGACAAGTCCGTCTGAAAACGCCGGGAAACTCGACTGCTTTACACAATCCATCGCCGCGCCGGTAATCCACTTTGTCTGCCACAGTCTGGGAGGGCTGGTCCTGAGACACCTGTTGCATGACTGTCCCAAACAAAAACCGGGAAGAATAGTGACCCTGGGCACACCGCATCAATCCAGCAGTGCAGCCCGACAATTATCCCGCATCGCCCCCGGCAGGCTGGTGCTGGGCCACAGCGTGGAGCATGCCCTGCTCGGCGGGGCACCTTCCTGGCCAGGCGGGCGTGAGCTTGGTGTCATCGCAGGGACACTGCGCATGGGGATGGGTATGTTCATCCCGGGGATCCCGACCCCCAGTGACGGTACGGTCGCCGTGGCGGAAACCATACTGGCGGGCATGAAGGATCACATCACCCTGCCTGTTTCCCACCTCGGCCTGCTCCTGTCCTACCGGGTATTCCGGCAAACTGCGTATTTTCTGAGACATGGCGTATTCAATCACTGAGTACCAGCAGGCACCTTCCTTGGGCAGTTCCCCCGACAATGGTAGAATTCACATGGAAGCCCTGAATAATTCATCCATGAATTATCAGGGCACAAAAAACAAAAAATGTGATTTTTGTTTTTCTCACATAATCAATGCAATATCAGCATTGATGATGGCAGCACATCCCTGTGCTGCAGGAAACCCTGATTGAATCAGGGTTTCCATAAAATTTAACGCAGCGGGAGTACTATGTCAGGTCACAGCAAGTGGGCAAATATCCAGCACCGCAAGGGGAAACAGGACGCCAGGCGTGGCAAGCTTTTTACCAAACTCATTCGCGAGATTACCGTCGCGGCCAAACAAGGCGGGGCTGATCCGGAAGCCAGTCCCAGGCTGAGGACCGCCATCGATAATGCCTACGCCAACAACATGACAAAGGATACCGTCGAACGGGCAATCAGGCGCGGTGCCGGCAGTGATGATTTGGGAAATGTCGAGGAGATACGTTATGAAGGCTACGGCCCGAGTGGTGTCGCCGTGATGGTGGAGTGCATGACAGACAACAGAAACCGCACGGTTGCGGAGGTGCGGCACGCCTTCTCGAAATGCGGTGGCAACCTGGGCACGGATGGCTCTGTCGCTTACCTGTTTACCAAGGCGGGCCAGATTTCCTATCCTGCCGGCAGCGACGAAAATGCATTGATGGAGGTCGCACTGGAAGCCGGGGCTGATGATGTTATCAGCAATGAGGATGGCACAGTCGACATCATTACTGCACCGGACACATTCGTTGACGTTAAAGATGCCATGGTAACTGCAGGTTATGAACCGGAATCCGCCGAGATAACCATGCGCGCCTCCACCATCACTACGCTGGATCTCGATCATGCACAGTCGATGCTGCGCTTGCTTGACATGCTGGAGGACCTGGACGATGTACAGAAGGTCTACTCAAACGCGGATATCCCGGAGGATGTGATTGCGCAACTGGGTTAGTAAGCAGCTACTCTCATCATGCAACCAGTCCCTTGCCGGCAACCGGTTTTACGCATGATCGTCCCTGTTGCAGGGCAACGGACCCGCGCATGACGCGTATTCTAGGCATAGACCCCGGATCAATCATAACCGGCTATGGCATCATCGATATCGATGGCAATCATGCAGTCCATGTCTGCAACGGGACGGTTCACGTTAAAGGGGCGGATCTGGGGGCAAAACTGGGCGATATCTTCACCAGGGTCAATGCATTGATCCGCGAATACACGCCGGATGAATCGGCGGTCGAGCAGGTATTCATGCATCGCAATGCCGATTCGGCACTCAAGCTCGGCCAGGCACGCGGTGCGGCCATTACGGCCTGTTCGACAAATAATCTCAGGGTCTTTGAATACACGGCGAACCAGGTCAAACAGGCAACGGTCGGCAAGGGCCACGCCGCAAAACAACAGGTGCAGCATATGGTCAAGGTACTGTTGTGTCTGAACACACTACCCGCGGCAGATGCCGCCGATGCACTTGCCGTTGCGCTCTGTCATGGTCATTACCGTGAGGGTCTGTTACGAATGCAGGGGGTACAAAGAATGAGGGATGGGCGCCGGCAATGATTGGTCAACTGCGGGGGAAACTGGTGCAGAAGCAGCCGCCCTATCTGCTGATCGATGTGCAGGGTGTCGGCTATGAGATTGAGGCCCCCATGACCACGTTTTATAGCCTGCCGGCAACCGGGGAAGAGATCCATTTATATACCCACCTGGTCGTGCGCGAGGATGCCCATCTGCTGTTTGGATTTGCCAGTCTGCGTGAGCGCAAACTGTTTCGTACCCTGATCAAGATCAGCGGGATTGGCGCTAAAATGGCGTTGACCATCCTGTCCGGTATCGAGACCGACGATTTTGCCCGCTGTATCCTGGAAAGTGACACGGTGCGTCTGACCCGGCTGCCCGGGGTGGGGAAAAAGACCGCTGAACGCCTGATCGTTGAGATGCGTGACCGGATTAAAGACTGGGACAGGGAGGGCGTTATTTCAGAAACAACACTGAATGTCCCTGCCGGGAAAAGAAGTAATCAGGTAACAGACGCCATCAGTGCCCTGATAGCGCTTGGCTACAAACCCCAGGAGGCCAGCCGCTATGTCCATGCCGTGGCTACCGATGCCATGGGCAGCGAAGAGATCATTCGTGCGGCACTGAAGGCATCGGTCAAATAATCCCTGTAAGTCAATGCTACTATGTCTGCTCCTTCCGATTTCTATGCCGGCAGCGTATCTTCGCCATTATTTGTGGTGGCAACAGGGCCTGCCGGCATAACCGGCTGGTGCGCTCCTGTGTAACAATGGACAATACAGAAGAAAGCTATGGTTGATCCAAATCTTGTTATTTCACCTGTCAGTACCGCGGAAGATGTGACTGCCGACCACACCCTGCGCCCGAAATACCTGCAGGACTACCTGGGACAGGTTACCGTGCATGAACAGATGGAGATCTTTATCGGTGCGGCCCGCAAACGCAGGGAGGCACTGGACCATGTATTGATCTACGGCCCGCCGGGGCTTGGCAAAACTACCCTGGCACACATCATCGCCAATGAGATGAACGTCAACCTGCGCCAGACCTCGGGCCCGGTACTGGAACGGCCCGGCGATCTGGCCGCCCTGCTGACCAATCTTGAACCGCATGATGTCCTCTTTATTGATGAAATCCATCGACTCAGCCCGATCGTCGAAGAGGTACTGTATCCTGCCATGGAAGACTATCAGATCGATATCATCATCGGCGAAGGTCCTGCGGCCCGGGCCATAAAACTGGATGTCCCCTCATTCACCCTGGTCGGGGCGACCACGCGGGCAGGCTTGCTGACCTCGCCGTTACGGGATCGTTTCGGCATCGTCCAGCGCCTCGAATTCTACAGCCCGGACGAGCTCGCCCGTATCGTCAAACGTTCAGCCGGGATCCTGGATGTCCGGATCGATGCGGCAGGCGCCGGTGAAATTGCCGCGCGCTCGCGTGGTACACCCCGCATTGCCAACCGGTTGTTGCGACGGGTGCGTGATTATGCCGAGGTCAAGGCAGACGGCATTATCTCGGAGGAAATATCCGGCAAGGCACTGGACATGCTCAATGTCGATGCGCACGGCTTCGACATGATGGATCGGAAATTATTGCTTGCCATACTGCAGAAATTTGATGGCGGACCGGTTGGCATTGACAGCATCGCGGCAGCCATCGGGGAAGAACGCGATACCATTGAAGACGTCATCGAACCCTTTCTGATCCAGCAGGGATTCATGATGAGGACCTCGCGTGGCCGGGTGGCTACCCGGACTGCCTGGCTGCACTTTGGCCTGGAAGCACCAGGGGTAACACCCCAGGGAACGGACCTGTTTGAGCCCCCCCCGGCAACCAATGAATGATTTCAGCTGGCCGGTCCGTGTCTATTATGAAGATACCGATGCCGGGGGTGTTGTCTATTACGCGAATTATCTCCGTTTCATGGAGCGTGCGCGCAGCGAATGGCTGCGCAGCCTGGGCCATGAACAGGATCGCCTCATTCAGGAAGAAAAAATAATATTTGCTGTCCGCCAGGTAACGATCGATTATCATAAACCCGCCCGCTTTAACGATATGCTGAACGTAAATACCACAATCCAGAAAAAACGCGGTGCCAGTCTGTATTTTTTACAAACAATCCGGAATCAACAGGGAGAATTATTGTGTCAGGCCATGGTCAAAATCGCCTGTCTCAATGCAGAAACCATGAAACCAAGACCGTTGCCGGATACTATCTTCGCGGGGTTGCGTAATGTCGACTGATCTTTCCTTTCTGCAGCTGATTTTCAATGCCAGCCCCCTGGTGCAAATCGTCATGTTGATCCTGCTGGTCGCATCCGTGATTTCATGGTCCATGATCTTCAGCAAACATGTGATCCTGGACAAGGCGAAAAAAGCGGCGGATCAGTTTGAAGACCGGTTCTGGTCGTCTGAGGACCTGAGCCCCCTGTATAACCGCATTACCAGCAGCCATCATGAAGCAACCGGCATGGAAAGGATCTTTGAGGCGGGTTTCAAGGAATTCGCACGCTTGCGCAAACAGGAAAACATCGAACCCGACTCCGTGCTTGAAGGTGCGCAACGCGCCATGCGTATCGCCATGAGCAAGGAAGTAGACCAGCTGGAAACCAACCTGTCGTTTCTCGCCACGGTGGGATCGACCAGCCCGTATGTCGGTTTGTTTGGCACCGTGTGGGGCATCATGAACAGCTTCCGGGCACTGGGCAATGTGCAACAGGCGACGATCTCCATGGTCGCGCCCGGCATCAGTGAGGCCCTGGTTGCCACGGCGATGGGACTGTTCGCCGCGATCCCGGCTGTGATCGCCTACAACCGGTATTCCAATGACGTTGAACGCCTGATCAACCGCTATGACACGTATATGGAAGAATTTTCCTCCATACTGCACCGGCATGCCCATTCCTAGGGGACCAGGCGATTTATAATGCGCATTCGAGTACGCAAACGCCCGATGTCGGAAATCAATGTCGTCCCCTATATTGATGTCATGCTGGTGTTGCTGGTGATCTTCATGATCACGGCGCCCCTGCTCAGCCAGGGGGTCAAGGTGGACCTGCCCCGGGTCCCGTCAGAACCCCTGATCCAGAACGAAAAAACCCCGGTCATCGTCAGCGTCGACAAACAGGGGGATTTTTACATCAACTATGGTGAGGATCAGGACAAACCGATCAGCCCGGAAAACCTGGTGAACCGGATCGGCGCCCTGCTGAAATACCAGCCCGGCATCCCGGTACTGGTGGAAGGGGATAACGAGGTGCCCTATGGGCAGGTGGTCCAGGTGATGTCGCTGCTGCAACGTGCGGGTGTACCCACTGTCGGCATGGTGACTGACCCCCCCGAAGGTTGACCAACCATGCGGACAGACTGGCCCCTTGCACTGCGTTCGTCAGTATTTTCTTTCCTGCTGCACGCAGTGGCAGCAGGTTTGTTGATATTCAGTTTTGAATTCACCCCCACGCCGCCCACGCTACCCAGACAGGCCGTCAATATCATCAGTGCCGTCTCGGTGGACAGAAGGCAGGTCGAACAGGAATTAAAACAACTACAGGACAGCGACAAGAAAAAAAAGGTGACGGAAGAGAAACGTCAGAAAGAACTGGAAAAACAGGCGTCGGAAGCGAAAGAGAAGCGACTGGTTGAGGAAAAAAAGCTGGCCGAATTGACCAAACAGAAAGAGCAGGCCACGGTAAAGCGGGAGCTGGAACAAAAACGGCTGGCCCAGCTTGAACAGAAAAAGAAGGAACTCGAACAAAAGACCCGGCTCGAAGAAGAGAAGAAAACCAAGGCGGAGGAAGCGAAAAAACGCCTGGAAGAAGAGAAAAAGATAAAGCAGGCGGAATTAAAACAGCTGGAAGAGGAACAGAAAAAAAAGGAGGCGGATGTAAAACAGAGGGAAGAAGAAAAGACACGCAGGGAACAGGAACAGAAACTGCAGGATGAACTGGCGGCCGAACAAAAAGATCAGGATCAGAGCCTGATTGATAAATACACGAATGCAATCAAACTTGAAATACAGAATAATTTTAATGAACTCGGCCTGCCGAAAGACCTTTCCTGTAAACTGTTGATCCGGATGATGCCCGGCGGTGACGTGGTAGAGGTGACTATTGTCAAATCGAGCGGCGACCCGATTTTTGATCGCCGCGCCGAGACCGCCGTCCACACCGCATCACCCCTGCCGGTCCCCGCTGAAGAACGGTTATTTGAACAGATGCGCGAACTTAATATAACCTTTGAACCATTAAAATAATCTTTGAACCATAGGATAATGTACTCATGAAGAAGATTTGTTACCGCCTGTCCCTGCTGGCCCTGCTGGGGATCGCCTTGCCGTCCCATGCCGTACTGGATATCAGGATCACCCAGGGCGTTGAACAGGCACTGCCCATTGCCGTGGTGCCCTT
>MGXK01000028.1:36698-36996 GCA_001802375.1 Gammaproteobacteria bacterium RBG_16_51_14 | reverse complement strand
CCGTATGATTTCCAGTCCATCAATTTCAATGACTGGCGTTTGCTGGGTATGGAAAACCTGCTTATCGGCCAGCTCATTCTGACCAACGCGGGTGAATATGAGGTCGAGTTCAGGCTGGTCGATATCTATAAAGGTACACAGATAGCCGGTTTTCGTATTCCCTCTGCAAAGGACAAACTGCGTCGGACGGCGCATGGGATCAGCGATATTGTTTTTGAAAAACTGATCGGTGTTCGAGGTGCGTTTGATACACGTATCGCCTATATCACCGTCAAGGATGCGGGCGGCGGGGCAAAGG
>MGXK01000028.1:36478-36686 GCA_001802375.1 Gammaproteobacteria bacterium RBG_16_51_14 | reverse complement strand
AGATTGCCGACGCCGATGGTTATAATCCCCAGATCCTGCTTGAATCCACGGAACCGTTACTGTCTCCAAACTGGTCTCCTGATGGCAATAAACTCGCCTATGTCTCTTTTGAAGGAAGGAATTCCGCCGTCTATGTGCAGGACATTGTTTCCGGTGCCCGCGAGAAAGTCGCTTCCAATCAGGGCATCAACAGCGCGCCGTCCTGGTC
>MGXK01000028.1:36310-36456 GCA_001802375.1 Gammaproteobacteria bacterium RBG_16_51_14 | reverse complement strand
TTGACCTTATCCAAGGACGGTAATACGGAGATCTATATCCTGCATCTTTCCAGCAAACTGCTGCAGCGGCTCACCAATGATGCGGCCATTGACACGGAACCGGACTGGTCCAGCGAGGGAGACCGGCTTGTCTTTACCTCGGATCG
>MGXK01000028.1:610-36302 GCA_001802375.1 Gammaproteobacteria bacterium RBG_16_51_14 | reverse complement strand
GTCCACAAATCTATGAAATCGATGCGCGCGGTGGTGAGCCAAGGCGACTGAGCTTTGAAGGTCCGTACAATGCACGGCCGATCTATTCACCGGACAACAAGTCCATCGCCCTGGTCCATGGCGATAATGGAATCTACCGGATCGCCCTGCTGGACCTCGGCAGCGGTTACCTGACTGTCCTGACGGAATCACGTCTGGATGAGTCTCCCAGCTTTGCACCCAACGGCAGCATGATTATTTACTCGACCACCGGTGTCAGGGGTTCCGTGCTCGCAGCCGTTTCATCAGACGGGCGGATACAACAACGCCTTGCCGTACAGGAAGGTGAAGTCCGTGAACCTGCCTGGGGACCATTTCAAAAACAATAAACCCATCTATTCAACACGGGCACTTGAATGTTATTCTGACTTACACAGCAAAAATTGCTGAAAGGAGAAATTATTTATGAACAGCAGAGCATTATTGATATTATTTATCGTCACCTTCCTGTTTGGTTGTGGCTCTTCAGAGGTCAAGGAAGAAGCCGCCGTTGAGGATCAGGGCACCGCTGCAGGCGCAACCGATCAAGGTGCACAGGCCTATGGCGCCGATGCAGATGCCGGTGCAAAGGCCAGTGCACTCGACGATCCATCAAGTCCACTGTCAGTGCGCGTTATCTATTTTGATTACGACAGCAGTGATATCCGGTCTGAATTTCGCCCGACCATAGAAGCACATGCCGGCTATCTCGCCGCCAATTCCAGCGTAATCGTCACGCTGGAAGGTCATGCCGATGAACGTGGATCACGCGAATATAACCTTGCGCTCGGTGAGCGTCGCGCCCAGTCCGTCAAACGACAGCTGGTCCTGCTCGGGGCATCGGCAGGGCAGATTCGGCTGGTCAGTTACGGGGAAGAACGCCCCGCGATTGAAGGTCATGATGAAGCTTCGTGGCAACAGAATCGCCGTGTCGAAATCCTCTACTAGGAACACCTGGTGCTGAATAAACGATTGCCAATCCTGCCGCTGTTTCTGCTGGCAGGACTGCTGACGCCCTTCCTCTGTCCAGCCGCGGACAGGGGAGCACCGGTCAGTGAAGCGGTTACCGCAGATATTACCAATCGTGTGGACAAGCTTGAGCAACTCCTGCAGAACCAGGGCCTGCTCGATATGCTGCAACAAGTGGAGGGCCTGCAGGCGGAAATAAACCGCTTGCGTGGTGAAGTTGAACTGCAAACCCACACGCTGGAGCAATTGAAGAAACAGCAGCGTGATCTTTATTCTGATCTGGATCGGCGCATGCAGCGTCTCGAGACCGGTACAACTACAGCTACAACACAAATCGGGAACGCTAACCCCCCTCTGGAGTCCCTGCCGCCAAGCGGGTCCGACACGCGACCCGGCATGCCTGAATCCGGAACAGAACCTGCCCTTGCCGTGGAAACCATCGAAAGGCCGGTCCCCGACCGCAGCGGTGACGGCACAGAGGCATTAGTACCGGAGAAGATATCCCGGCCTGAGCCTGAGCCCATGGAATCACCAGCCATGGCAGAGTCACCGGTTCCCGCAGCAGCACCGCTAACAAAAGAATCTCCGGCACCAGCAGCAGTGCCTCCGGTACCCGCAGCAACAACGGCAGTAGCAGCAGAGCCGCCGGTGACCGCCACGGCAGCAGCGGATCCGGCCAGGGAAAAGGCGGACTATGACAAGGCATTCAACCTGCTGAAACAGACCCAGTATGCGCAGGCTATCAAGGAGTTCAATCAGTTCCTGACCAGCTATCCCGGCAGTCAATATGCAGATAATGCCCAGTACTGGATGGCGGAAGCAAACTATGTCACGCAGCAGTATGAAAGCGCCATGAAAGAGTATGAAAAACTGATCGTGCAATACCCTGACAGCCAGAAAATAGCCCATGCCCAGTTGAAAATCGGTTATTGCTACTATGAGCTTGGTCAGCTGGATGAGGCACAGCGCAGACTCGAAGAGCTCAAGCAGCGCTATCCCGATACCACAGCAGGGCGACTGGCCGAGGAGAAACTGAAACAAATCAGGACCAAGGCACCATAAGTACTGCCATCCTTGCAGGCCCGTGTCATGACCTCACCACAAACATCCCGGCATTCCCAGGAGACTGCAACCAGGACGCTACGCGTCAATGAGATCTTTTATTCACTGCAGGGCGAGACCAGGAATACCGGTCTGCCCACCGTTTTCATACGCCTGACCGGATGTCCCTTTCGTTGTGTCTACTGCGATACCGCGTATGCCTTTCATCATGGCGAGTCGCTGACAATTGACCACATCGTGCAGGCGATCAGCAGGTACCGCACCCGCCATGTCACCGTTACCGGCGGTGAACCACTGGCACAAAAAGCATGCCCGTCACTACTCGTCCATCTCTGTAATGAAGGCTTTCAGGTCACGCTGGAAAGCAGCTGTGGGATCGACCTGACCGGTGTTGATGAGCGTGTAGTCAAGATTGTCGATATCAAAACCCCGGGATCAGGGGAGGCAGACGGAAACCGCTTCCATAATCTTGAGCATATCACCGCAGCGGACCAGATCAAATTTGTCATTTGTGACCGGGGGGATTACCTGTGGGCAAAACAGAAAATGAATGAATTCAGGCTTTCTGATCGCTGTGAAGTCCTGTTCTCACCCTCACACGATCAACTCGATGCAACGACCCTGGCCGACTGGATACTTGCAGACCAGCTTGCGGTCAGATTCCAGATCCAGCTGCATAAATATCTCTGGGGCGATGTCCCGGGGAAATAAGATCCCCCGGTGAAGGCAGTTGTCCTTCTTTCAGGTGGTCTGGACTCTACCACTACCCTCGCCACGGCCATTCAGCAGGGCTATGAATGTTACGCGCTGAGCTTTCAGTATGGACAGCGTCATTCCGCTGAACTGGGTGCAGCCAGTCGTATTGCCGCGTCACTTGGCGTCAGGGAACACAAAATCATCATCCTGGATCTCTCAACCATTGGCGGATCCGCCCTGACAGATACATCCATTGCGGTACCTGAAACAGCAACGGAAGGTATCCCTGTCACCTACGTCCCCGCCCGTAATACGATCTTTCTGTCCTTTGCATTGGGATGGGCAGAGGTAATCAACGCCAATGATATTTTTATCGGTGTCAATGCCGTGGATTATTCCGGCTACCCGGATTGCCGGACTGAATATATACAGGCCTATGAAAGGCTGGCATGTCTCGCCACCAGGGCCGGTATTGAAGGGGCAAGGTATACCATACATGCACCTTTCATTGCCATGTCCAAGGCGGACATCATCAGGACGGGTACTGCACTGGGTATTGACTATTCCCTGACGGTTTCCTGCTACCAGGCGGATGAAAAAGGCCTCGCCTGTGGCAGATGTGATGCATGCCGATTTCGAAATGAGGGTTTCCTGGCGGCAGGGATTCCTGACCCGACCAGGTATCTTGCACCGGTTTGAGCATGCACATCCGGAAAACACCGGGTGACACGTTAGATACCCGCACCAAGGCCCGGCAGCCACAATAAAGCGGAATCGTACCTGCAACCGGTATTACAATAGGTCTTGACCACTGCCCCGGATTTTTTTATCGTTCCATACTGGCAACCCGGAGCAACAACGGCAGGTTCCATAAAAACAAAATAAGTTGTTAAATGTTAACTGGATAAAAGTACTCTACCGTCTATCAACAAGAATAATCACCGAAAGACAGGCCGGTTAATTACCCGGCGAGTTACCGATTTCAATCAAATGATCACCTGAAGGAAAAATATGAACACAACGACGATCACTAAGGAAAACGCCCGCGCCGAGGCATTTGCAGCGATATGGAGCAATGATATCGATCCGGTGTTTACGGATGTTGCCAAGTATTATGACTGTGCAAATGATTTCGCCAGTCTGGGCCTGATCAGTATCATGCGACGCCGATTTGTATCGATGATCGACGTCAGGCCAAATTATAAATGCCTGGATGTATGCGCCGGCACCAATGCCATTGGCATCGGACTCCTGAAAAAGGAACCGACGCTGGAACTACATGCCGTGGACAGGAGTGTGGCAATGCAGGAAGTAGGCATGGAACGTGCGCGCAGCAACGGTTTCGAGATCAGGAGTTATATCACTGACGTGCACAAGTTGCCCTTTCCGGACAACCATTTTGATGTGATAACGATACAGTGGGCAACACGCCATTTGCGTGTTCTCGAGGTTTTCCCGGAGATCCTCCGGGTACTCAAGCCAGGCGGTCATTTCTACCATTGCGACATGCTGAGGCCGGCCAACAGGATTGTAGAGCAACTCTATTATCTTTACCTCAAGGCCTGTCTTAATATTACCAGCCTGGCATTTCGCTCTGATCAAACGGCTTTAAACTGCCGCAACTACTTTATACAGGCGATACGCCTGTTTTATTCCGCCGATGAACTTTCCAGGGTGCTCGAGGAACTGGGATTTACCGATGTCATCAGCAAACCAATCCTGTGTGGTATGGTGGCATTTCATAAGGCCCGCAAACCATAACGCCCGAAACCGGAAAGAAAAGATTCCAGGCAGGTGTTCAGCTATTGCCTGTATCTACCATAATTATGCGGGTTTTTACCGGCGACCAAGCACAGGGGATGCAATGTGCCGGCCACGCAGAATCGGTCAATTCAGATTTTCAATCGGGTGTTCGTAAACCCCGTTGGCAGAGGCAACGCTGGCGGATTCCGTCAGCCTGACATAATTATTGTACCGCGTGCGGATCTCCCGAACGAAGGCCACCGTCTGTCCACACCTGCACAACGGGATGTCTGCATTACCCGCATTCCGGCTTGATGATGCCAGCATGGTTTTTTCCACGTTATCGAACCAGCGGTCCTTGTCCAGGCCCATCTTCCCGGCTATCCGGCGGGCGCGATTGACACGGTTATATCCTGCATTATAGGACGCCAGGGAAAACCAGGTACGATCTTCCAGCAATAATTCATTTTCAAATTTACTGCGCAGCAGATCAAGATAACGCACCCCCGCATGAATACTGTTTTCCGGATTGTTCTGATTGGTAATACCCAACTGTTCCGAGGTTTCAGGCAACACCTGCATCAACCCTTCTGCACCGGAATCAGATGCGGCCTTTGGATTGAAATGACTCTCCTGAAACATCAGCGCGACGATCAAACGCCAGTCGAAATCATAGCGTTCGGCATAGGTACGGGCAATTTCATCAAACGGGGAGAGCCGATCAAGACGGGTAATTAATCCGGCATTTCCATCCGGAATGACAGGTTCGGTAATATATTTACTATAAATTATGTTATAGAACTCACTGCGATATTCGTGGTCGATATACGCATTTATGGCGGCCAGCAGCCTGTGATCGCCTGATCGCACCGCCCAGGCATGGGCCTCTGGTTCACTCAGTATAAAATGTGGTTTAAGTCCGATCTGGCGCACAAATCCTGATTTGATCTGATGACTGCCCACTACGGTCAGGTCATAGATACCCATGGCCACCATAAGCAATGCCGTTTCCGTATTGATACCCTTTTCCGCTTCTGCCAGTTCAAAATTGATGCCACGATTCCTGACTGATTCCAGATAGGTGCGATACGGGCTCTCCGCAGGCAGGATGATTCGACGGCCCTCCAGATCGCGGGTATCCAGCAGCCTGTCGTCTGTATCACGCCCCACGATCACCGGGGCGGCATAGTGATAGGGTTTCGTGTAATAAATCTGATCCATATCCCTGCTCATGGTGGCCGGCAAGGAAGCTGCAATAATATCGCCTTTCCCCTGCAGCAACAGATCCTGCATTTCCTTGTGTGAGGACGCCAGGACGACACTCACCCTCAGATTGTGTGCCCTGGCAAACTTCTTCACGAGATCGTATTCAAACCCGTAAAGCCTGCCTTCACGCTGATAATAACCGGTCGTGTTCTGATAGGTAATCACGCGCAGCACATGGCGTTGCTGGATTTTTGGCAGGTCATCCAGATAGACATTGCCTGCATCCAGCGTCAGGTGATTCTTATTGAGGAACTGATTCAGTGATGCATGCAATTCCGTGGCAGCTGCGCTTACCCCCCAGGCCATGGATCTTTCCCCTGGGAGATCAAGGGCGACACTTAATTCCGGGTGTCCCGGCAGATAGGTTTCCAGAAAAATACTTTCCAGTACGGTCACATCATATTGCCCGGAGTTGACACGCTGCAATATCATTTCATTCGTCAGAGAGGACGGTATTTCAACCAGATCAATGCCCGGGTACTGTGTTGCAATCTCTTCCATCAGCGCCCATGCCGGTGAGGAGCGTTTTATGGCAACCTGCCTGACCGCCAGGTCTTCGAGGTTGCTGATCTGGCCCGTGTCGGTACGGACAACCACTTGCTGGTATGAGCTTGCCCATGGCAGGGAAAATTTAACCTGTCCGCTCATGCCGGCAGCGAGAGAGTCACCCCCTGCAGCAATAATGTCACCCATGCCTGCGAGCAATGATGGCAACAACTGCCAATCCTCATCCACGTATATCCAGACCGGTGTAAGTCCCTTTTCCCTTGCAAATTGTTCCATCAGCCGGCGTTCAGCCAGGCTGATACTGCAGATCCCGTGATTCTGATGCAGCAGGATACGGATTCGACCGCGTGCCACAATTTCATTCAGATCGGAGACAGCCGCTACGGGCGTTTGCATCATGGATAACGCGTGCTGGTAAGCGGCATCCGGATCACCACAACCGGTCAACTGATTCGGGACACCGTTCGTGTCCAGTGCAACGGCCTTGCATGCGATCAGTGTCAACAGAATCAGGAATGAACGGTAATCAGGAATACACCAGCGCAGGTATTTGACATCAGATAATGGTGTCATAACCAGTCTCCGTCATGTTTTCCAGGCAGGCACGATGTGCTGTGTGCAGACAATATACGCTCATATTCCATTTACATCTATATATATGGGTGTTTATCTTGGTTCAACACAAGATATAGAATTGTGCGGTGCACAATATGAGAACGTTAGCATTTTAATGTCCGCAAGACAACGCAATGCTTGTATTGGACAAGCTGGATAGCAATTATCCAGTCCCTTAGCTGGCAGTTCGGCTTGCCATTCTATATTACCCAGGGTAAAAAATCATTACTCCTGAAATAACATAATCTTGCAGCAACTATGTAAATACTAACTTAAGTAAGACCTGCATTGAGTTGCTGTAGTCGTTCCGGTGTACCGACATCGATCCAGATGCCAGCGTAGTATTGTCCGGAGATACGGCCAGCACCGGCCGCCTGCCGTAATAAGGGTGCCAGGGGAAACGCCCCGTCTACGCAGCCATGAAACAGTCCGGGGGTGTAGACACCGATGCCGCCGTAGGTCAGTGCGGGGTGGCCCTGGTTGCATACACGCCCATCTCTTAGTGCAAAATCACCCCCTGTATGGTGCGGGGGATTGTCTACCAACACGATATGCGCATCACTGTCCAGTCGTTCCGGCAGGGAAGAAAAATCAAAATCGGTCCAGATGTCTGCATTCAACACGATGAACGGCAAATCCCCGAGCAAGGGTAATGCCCTGAAGATCCCCCCGCCGGTTTCCAGCAGCACATCCGCCTCGGGCGAATACCGTATCTCGACCCCGAACTGCCGCCCATCCCCCAGTGCCGCCTCGATCTGCTGCCCCAGGTGACCGTGGTTGATCACGATATATTCGACACCTGCACTGGCCATTTTTTCCAGGTGATGCTGGATCAGCGGCTTCCCGCGTACCATCAACAGTGCCTTTGGGGTCGTATCGGTGAGCGGTCTCATTCTTTCGCCCCTGCCGGCAGCCAGGATCATGGCATGCATCCGCTGTCTCCCGGCTGCAGTCTCGGCATGATTAGGTCATCAATCAGCCGGCACAGGGCAGTCAACTCAGGGTAATCCTGTTCCAGATCGAGGATGTAGGACAGTGTGCGCGGGATGTCCTTCAGAAAGCCCGGCTTGCCGTCACGATGATAGAGCCGGGCAAATATGCCGCTCGCCTTGAGATGGCGCTGCACCCCCATCAGGTCAAACCAGCGCTGAAATTCGCACTCATCCACTTTTTCAATGGCCCCGGATGCATTTAGCCACTGGCAATATTGCCTGGCCCATTGATTCACACGCCGGCGCGGCCATTTGACATAACAGTCCTTCAATAACGACACCAGATCATAGCTAAGGGGGCCGGCAACGGCATCCTGAAAATCCAGGATCCCCGGATTGTTATTATGCGTAACCAGCAGGTTCCTCGAATGATAATCACGATGCACAAACACCGTCGGTTGGGCCAGGGCGGACTGGATGAGATTTGAAAAAATGCATTCCAGACCCCGTTGTTGTGCTGCATCTGGCTCAATTCCAAGATGCCTGACAAGCAACCAGTCAGTAAACAGGGCCATTTCTCTTCTGAGCAGGCAATCGTCATAGGCCGGCAGCCCGGCGGCATCACCGGCACACTGTATCTTCAGCAGCGCAGTCAATGCATCGCCATACAGTGCTTCGACATTCCCCTCTTCCAGCCTATCCAGATATAACTGATCACCGAGATCAGTCAATAATACAAATCCATTCCCCCTGTCGCTGGTCAGGACACGAGGCACATTCAGCCCACAGGCAAGTAACCGCCCGGCAATCGCAATAAAAGGGCCACAATCTTCCTGGGCGGGGGGCGCGTCCATTACGATATGGGTTTCGCCGTTCCTGTATAAGCGCAGATAACGGCGAAAACTGGCATCCTCCGAGGCCGGTTCAATCCTGTAATGTGACAGGCCGACGGTGTCCCTCAGCCAATGATCCAGCAGTTCTTGACGATTTGCCATTGCCTAACGCGCATAATAATCAGCCGAAGATACAGTCTATTGGTTTTAATCTGACTGGTAAAAGCTGCGCCAGGAGATTCCCCGTTGCGAGTGATCCCGGCATTATCGGCAAAAACCAGGATTATTAACAACCCATGCGGACGGTTAGCGGGACTCGCAGCCGCCCCTTGTTCATAACTCAATGATTTTATTTATAATTGACTGTGCTTGTTCGTGGACGGTGCCGACTTGTCTGTGCACGGCGCAGTCAAGATAACGGCAGACATTGCCATTGGCAATCTAATTGGTTCAAATACCCTCAAATTACCGGACATAGCAGGCAGCAGTACTGATCCGGCCATCTGGACTTGATAAAACAGTACTATCCCGTGATTTTCCCGTCATGATAGCCTTGTGGCATTGGACGGGGTGGATGGTTATTTTCTCGGCGGATTCAATCGTCTTGAGGGGAGTTCACTGTTATTCTGTCCTATTGGCCGTCCGTGCCGGTTATTTACCACCCTGAGGTGCAGTCTGAATTCACAATGAAGACAACGGGACAAACAAAAATGCAATTTCCACAGAACGGTCTCGATAACAATAAAATGATTGAACTCGGTCGTGCTGTCATTACTACCGAGATGAAGGCCGTTGCCGATCTCGTGGCAAGGATTGACGATCGCTTTGTTGCCGCCTGTCAGGCTATCCTCTCCTGCACCGGCAGGACCGTCGTGACCGGCATGGGAAAATCCGGCCACATTGGCAGCAAGATAGCGGCAACCCTGGCCAGCACAGGCACACCGGCCTTTTTTGTCCATCCCGGCGAAGCCAGTCATGGCGACTTCGGCATGATCACCAGCCAGGATGTTGTCATCGCTATTTCCAATTCCGGCGAGACCGATGAAATTGTGACCCTGCTGCCGATGATCAAACGCCTTAACATTCCCCTGATTGCCCTGACGGGTAATCCCGGTTCAGTTCTGGCCGAGGCCGCCACTGTGTGCATTGATGTCAGCGTCGCCCAGGAGGCCTGCCCGTTTGGCCTCGCACCAACGGCAAGCACGACCGCCGCACTGGCGATGGGTGATGCCATAGCCATTGCCCTGCTGGAGGCACGTGGTTTCAGTTCAGATGATTTTGCCCGGGCCCACCCGGGTGGCACAATGGGCAGACGCCTGCTGCTGCATGTCGGCGACATTATGCATACCGGCGATGAAATGCCCTGTGTGCAAAAAGACACCCTGCTCAGTAAAACGCTGGTCGTGATGACACAAAAGGGGCTGGGGACAGTGGCCATCATTGACCATGACCGTCATGTAATCGGGATCTTTACCGATGGCGATGTGCGCCGTTCGCTTGATTCCGGGGCGGATGTTCACACAACCATCGTCGGCGATGTCATGACAGAGAACTGCAAGACCGTCACCCATGACTGCCTCGCTGCCTCGGCACTCGCCATAATGGAAAAACACAAGATTAATGCATTGCTGGTGGTGGATGATCAGAGGAAACTGGTCGGGGTACTCAATATGCATGATTTGTTACGTGCCCGGGTTGTATAGGCATGGACAGACAAGCCGTGCTTGACAAGGCTGCACAAATCAAACTCGTAATATTCGATGTAGATGGTGTCCTGACCGATGGCGGCCTCATACTTGGCGAGAGCGGGGATGAGTATAAGATCTTTCACGCGCGGGATGGCCATGGACTGGTCATGTTACGCGAGAGCGGCTGTCAAATCGCCGTAATTACCGCACGCTCATCGAAAATCGTTGCGGAACGTATGTCCGCACTCGGTATCCAATATGTTTATCAGGGCCAGGAGGACAAGGGTCGTGCCCTGGATGACCTGCTGGAAAAACTGGATATCCTGGCCAGGGAAGTTGCCTATGTTGGAGATGACCTTATCGACCTGCCTGCCATGTCAAGGGTCGGGTTTTCTGTTGCCGTCGCTGATGCCCATCCCGTCGTGATTGAAATGGCAGACTGGAAAACAAACCAGCCCGGCGGGCACGGCGCCGTGCGTGAAGTCTGTGAACTGATCATGCAGGCGAATGGCACCCTGGAAGACCAGTTCCGGCGTTATCTGCCTTCATGATGCCAGCCGCCTGTTGCGTATGGCCACCGGATAATTCCGCCTGAAATGCCCGGACGTTGGAAAACAGCACTGGTACTGGTCCTGCTTTTTGTTTTCAGTTCCTGGTTTTTGAACCACCTGAGTAAACATGAACGGATTCAGCCGGCCGCGCTGGCCCATGATCCGGATTACTATATGGAAGATTTCACCACCCTGACCATGAATCAGGATGGCACCCCGAAAAACAAACTGTTTGCTGATTATATGGCACACTATCAGGATGACGACACAACGGAATTACTGGAGCCAACACTCGAGATCTATCGTAACGACAAACCTCCTGTAATCGTGACAGCTGACAAGGGCTGGGTTACAACAGATAATGAGGTTATCCTGCTGACGGGGGATGTCTATCTGAGGGAGAATGATAATGCAGGCCTGCTCAAACTGGAGGTAATTACCAGCGATGCACGAATCCTTCTGAAACAGGATTATGCGGAGACGGACAAGCCAATAACCATTAATGGCAAACGAAGTACCGTAAAATCCGTGGGTATGCGCGCCTATTTACAGGAAGAAAGAATTGAACTTTTAAGTAATGTGAGAGGGAAAATTGAACCAAAAAAACAGATCTAGATTAGTACTGACAGCCGTATTTCTGCTTGCATTTGACAATGCCATTGCCTTGTCTACAGACAAGGATAAGGATATCGAAATCGAGGCAAACAACGCGGAGCTTGATGATAAAAAAGGCATAACCATCTACCGCGGCAATGTTGTTGTAACGCAAGGCAGTATACGCATAACAGGCGATATCATGACGGTGACATACAAACAGGATAAAGAGCTGGACACAGTCATCGTTGAAGGTCAGCCGGCGCACTATCGCCAGTTGCCCGATAACAAGGATATCTATGATGAAGCCGAGGCATTGCGCATGGAGTATTACGCAGCAAAGAGTTTTATCGTGCTGATCGAAAATGCCCAGGTAAAGCAGGAAGGCCTGCGCTTCAGTGGTAACCGCATCGAATATGACACCCTGCTCAGCCAGGTCAAGGCCAAAGGCAAAACAAAAACCACAGAAGAAAGTGGCAAGTCCACGCCATCAGACGCGGACAGCCGGGTGAAAATCACCATCAAGAGCAAAAAGAAAAATACAGATCAAAATAATTAATCCGGGACCCACTTTTTCAGACAGGCCCTGCACTAATCAGGCTTGCAAAAAACCATGAGCGTACTTTCCGTCCGTCATCTGACAAAATCATATCGATCACGCAAGGTCGTTGCTGATGTCAGTTTATCAGTACAAAGCGGTGAGATTGTTGGCCTGCTCGGCCCCAATGGAGCAGGCAAAACAACCAGTTTCTACATGATTATTGGTCTCATCCCGTGTGACAACGGCACCATTCATCTGAATAACCGCGAGATCAGCAACCTGCCGATGGACCAGCGTTCCCGCCTGGGACTTGGCTACTTGCCACAGGAAGCATCTGTATTTCGCAAGCTGACGGTTGAAGAAAATATCAGGGCCATCCTTGAGACGCGGCCACATCTCGATGCGGCAAGGGCAAAAACAAGACTGGAGAACCTGTTGCGGGAATTTCATATCACTCACCTGAGAGACAATCTGGGAGTCAGCCTGTCCGGCGGTGAACGCAGGCGTGTGGAAATTGCCCGCGCCCTGGCCTCCGAGCCACAATTTCTCCTGCTGGACGAGCCCTTCGCGGGTATTGATCCCATATCCATTAATGATATACAGCGGATAACCCATTATCTCAGCGATCATGGTATCGGCATTCTCATTACCGATCACAATGTCCGGGAAACACTGGGCACCTGTGATCGCGCCTACATTGTAAATGACGGGCGTATCATTGCTGAAGGGACAGCAGAACAGATACTTGGCAACGACCATGTTCGGGATGTCTACCTGGGCGATCAGTTCAGTCTTTAGCCAGTATTGTTTCGATGATTAGCAATGGCCAATGCCTGAAAACAATCATGAACTGCATTTGCTTGACTAAACCAGGATATCTACGCCGTGTAACATTAATTATTGGGCAGCAGCCTGGATTGCTTGCTGCCGGCAAGCCCCTACAAATATCAGGATTTGAGTTAAACTTAGAGTCATGAAGCCTTCATTACAATTAAGAATAAGCCAAAACCTGACCATGACCCCGCAGTTGCAGCAAGCAATCCGCTTGTTGCAGCTTTCCAATCTTGAATTACAGACCGAGATTCAGGAGGCGCTTGAAACAAACATGCTGCTGGAGCTGGATGAACCTGAAATTGAGACTGGCAACAGCGAATCGACAAGTTCTGCCGCGCCTGAAAATGATGGTGAAAATCAGATAAATGGTGAGGCCGGGATGGAGGGCGCGACCATACCCGAAGATCTGCCTGTCGACAGCGTATGGGAAGATATCTATGACGTATATATCCCTTACGCAAGATTGACTGATAGCACCGGATATAACGGTTTTGAAAATCAGGAGACACAGAATAAAACCCTGCATGATCATCTTCTATGGCAATTAAACCTGACACCCACGACGGACATAGACAAGGTAATCGCGGTTACCATTATCGACTCTCTGGACGACGACGGTTATTTGTCGTGCAGTCTTGCAGATATTCTGGATTCGCTCGGTGATGATATGGATATCAGCCTCGATGAGGTTGAAGCAGTTTTACGACTCATCCAGATGATGGAACCAGCCGGTGTTGCATCCCGGGACCTGCAGGAATGCCTCACACTGCAACTTGACCAGTTAGATCCGGAAACGCCATGGCTGGAAGAAACAAAATACCTCATTGCAAACCATTTGCAGCTGCTTGCTTCACATGATTTCAAACAGCTCATGCGTCTCAGCAAACTGAGTACTGATGAATTACAGGATGTCATCGCCCTGATACAATCTTTAAACCCGCGGCCAGGCGGGCAACTCAACGAGACCCGGACCGAGTATGTAATACCTGATGTATACGTAAAAAAGGCAAACGATGTATGGAAGGTTGAGCTGAACACCGACATAATCCCCGGCCTGAGAATTAACAAAACCTATGCCGGCATGATCCGGCGCGCCGACAACAGCACTGATAATACTTCACTGAAATCACACCTGCAGGAGGCCCGCTGGTTTATAAAAAGCCTGCAGAGCCGCAGTGAAACCCTGTTACGTGTCGCCGCCTGTATTGTTGAAAAACAAAGGGCATTTCTGGAATATGGGGAAGAAGCGATGAAACCTCTGGTTTTGCACGATGTCGCGGAAATACTGGAAATGCACGAATCAACAATATCAAGAGTAACCACCAGAAAGTATATGCACACACCGCGTGGCATATTTGAACTCAAGTATTTCTTTTCAAGTCATGTCAGCACCAATTATGGTGGTGCATGTTCATCAACAGCAATACGGGCAATCATCAAAAAACTGATTGTTGAAGAGACGCATATCAAACCATTAAGTGATAGTAAACTAGCCGGCATACTGGCCGGACAGGGAATTAATGTCGCCCGCAGGACAGTTGCAAAATACCGCGAAGCAATGGCAATACCGCCTTCAAACGAAAGAAAACGCCTGGTCTAAGGCGCTGCTAACCAGAAAACAGGATTGGAGTGTACTATGCATATTAACCTTACAGGTCATCATATAGATATCACATCTGCTCTCAGGTCCTATGTCGAAAGTAAATTCAAGCGACTGGAAAGGCATTTTGATAACATGACGAACATTCACGTTATTCTCAGTATCGAGAAAGAACGCCAGAAAGCAGAGGCAACTGTCCATGTAAACCGCGGCAACCTTTTTGCCAATGCAGAACATGAAGACATGTATGCAGCGATAGATGAACTGATCGACAAGCTGGACAGGCAGGTCAAGAAACACAAGGAAAAACTGACGGATCACCACCGCAATGACGGCAGCCTGAAAGACCAGGGAAGTGACTGATTGCCGGGCCATTACAAGAACAGTAATTTTTAACAGGGTTTGCTGTAGCATGCAGATATCGCAAATACTCGCGCCTGGGCCATCAACTGATGAGCACCTGCAAATTCTGTCCGGGCCTGCGGGCATGCACTGTGCTGTGAAATTCAGTGCCCGGATCAGGATTTCATCCAATCCCTGGTCACCCTGTAACGAACTGGCTGGTTGATCCGGTATGACCAAGGCCATAAACCAGATCACAACGGAAGAACTCTTTACTACGCATAAAGAGAAGCTTGATCTTGACTGGATTTCCGGACGTCATGGCGCTAATCAGCTGATAGTCCCTGAAACAGTCAGTCCTGAAACAGCCAAATCAGGGGCTGGGGAGGCGCCCAGTAAATCGGGGAAACATCAGAAAAAGAAATCAGGCGCGCCTGATGGTAAATCGCTTGTTGGCTATCTTAATCTTATTCACCCGCACCAGATACAAATCCTCGGCAACATGGAGATTCATTACCTCGAAAGCCTGAGGAGTATTTCACGGCAGGATGCATTAAAACGGTTATTCAAAAGCAAACCGGCCTGCATCATCATTGCCGATGGCTGCGAAGTTCCTGCCACCCTGATACAGAAAAGCAATGAAAAAAGCGTGCCCCTGCTGAGATCTTCCTTGTCAAGCACCAAACTCACAGACACGCTGCATTATTACCTCGCGAACCTTTTTTCCGATGTGTTAACACTGCATGGTGTTTACATGGAGGTGATGGCAACCGGCGTACTGATTACCGGTCCAAGCGGCATAGGGAAAAGCGAACTGGCACTTGAATTGATCTCAAGGGGACATCGTCTTATTGCGGACGATGCCCCGCAATTTTCCAGATTACCACCGGACATCATCAATGGGACATGCCCGCCGGGATTGAGGGATTTTCTTGAAGTGCGCGGCCTGGGCATTATTAATGTGCGTGAAATATTCGGTGACAGCGCCATTATAAAAAGTAAATACCTGAAACTGATTATCCAGCTTCAGCCTATGGACGATGAGCATCTGCAGGAAATTGATCGCCTTGAAGGAACCTACCGGACACAAAAGATTCTGGACATAGACATACCTGAAATTACCCTCCCTGTCGCGCCAGGACGTAACCTGGCTATCCTTGTAGAGTGCGCCGCCCGTAATCATCTGTTGCGAATAAGTGGCTACAACGCATCAGAAATCTTTGCCCGGCGGCAGCAAAGGCAGATTGAGCAGGGGGAGTCCAGATGAATGAACAGGGCCGACGCTTAATCATAGTCAGTGGATTATCAGGCTCAGGCAAAACCGTCGTATTGAATACGCTGGAAGATCAGTCAATTTATTGTATTGACAACCTGCCGGTAAGTTTGCTGGATGAGCTTGCAAGGCAACTTGCCAATCCCGCAGCATCATTCCCCGGTGTGGTAGCCATAGGCATTGATGCACGCAATCCCGAACACAACCTGAGCACCCTGCCCAAATCGATTGCTTCATTAAACAGGCAAAACGTAAAAACAGAACTGGTTTTCATGGAAGCCAACGATGATGTATTGACCGAACGGTTCAGTGAAACACGGCGCAAGCATCCTCTGTCATCAAGAACCGTCGCACTGGCAGACGCCATTGCCATGGAGCGGCAGATCCTGGGCATCCTGTCCGAAATTGCCGACCTGCGTATCGATACCAGTCATTTACTGTTACATGAATTGCGTGATCTTGTGCGTGAGCGGATAACCCGGCGTCCCACAGGCACACTGTCCCTGCAATTCATCTCTTTTGGTTACAAACACGGTATCCCGAGGGACGCAGATTTTGTTTTTGACGTACGGTGCCTGCCTAATCCCTACTGGAAGAAAACACTGCGGCCCTATTCCGGAAAGGATGAACCCATCATTGATTTTCTCAAAAGCCAGCAAACGGTAACTGATATGCTGGATCATCTGAAATATTTTCTGGAAATATGGGTGCCCCGTTTCGAGGCGGATAATCGTAGCTATTTAAGCATCGCGATCGGCTGTACCGGTGGTCAGCACCGTTCTGTTTACATGGCCGAACAGCTTGCGTTTTTTTTCCGCACGAAGGAGATTCATGCCACAGCCAGACACAGGGACATCTAGCCCATGAGCGTCGGCATCCTGATCATCACTCACGATGGCATTGGCCCGTCTATCCTCGGAACCACCACCCTGATGATGGCCGCATGTCCACTGCACACTAAATTATTGACAACCGACCGGGATACCACCCCTGACGAATTTATGGGGAGTGCAATCGAACTCGCCAGGGAGTTGGATACGGGAGACGGCGTCCTGGTACTGACTGACCTGATTGGTTCAACACCCAATAATATTGCCCGGCAACTTCATGAAATTGTCAATGTACGTATCGTGACCGGTCTGAATCTGTCGATGCTGATACGTGTGTTTAATTATCCAGCGCTTGGCCTGGAGGAACTCGCAGGCAAGGCCTATAGCGGCGGCCGGGACGGTATCATTATTGATATGGGCAATGGTAATTAATGCAAAAGAAAACGGTCACCATCATTAATAAACTGGGATTACATGCGCGGGCGGCCGCGAAATTTGTACAGGTGGCATCCAGATTCAATAGTGCGATCAACATCTCCTGCGCCGGCAGGGAAGTCAGTGGCAAAAGTATCATGGGAGTGATGATGCTTGCTGCGGGCAAGGGAGTTGTTATCGATATCATTGCTTCGGGAGCCGACGAGAATGAGGCCGTCCATACGATAGAACAATTGATTCAGGATCGGTTCGGGGAAAACGAATGACCATTGCCTTGCATGGTATGAGCGTGTCACGAGGCATTGCCATCGGTAATGTACATATCATAGAACGTGACCAGCCCGATATCCGCGAATACAAAATCAGCAAAAGCCAGATAGATACTGAAATAAGACGCCTGGAAGAGGCCATTTCGAATGCCCGGCAGCAGTTGCGCGCGATTCGTGGACATATCAAGGAATCAACGACTGCGGACATTGCCGCCTTTATCGATACCCACTTGTTGATGCTGGATGATATTGCACTGACACAGGAACCGAAAAGGCTGATCGGTGAACTCCGGTGCAATGCCGAATGGGCGCTGAAATTACAACGCGATGCCCTGGTGAATGTATTTGAGGAGATGGATGATGCCTATCTGCGAACACGCAAGGATGATGTCAATCATGTTGTTGACCGGATCATGCGTGTCCTGCTGAAGCAAACTCCCTTACGGCATGAAGTTCCTGACAGTCGCCTCACGGGATACATCATGCTGGCGGACGACCTGACCCCGGGAGATACCGTATTAATGCAACATCACGGCATTGCAGCCTTTGCGACTGAGTATGGCGGACCTACTTCCCATACCGCCATTCTGGCACGCAGCCTGGGAATACCTGCCATCGTCGGCCTGCACCAGGCCAGTCGTTATATCCGTGAAGAAGACACGATCATACTGGATGGTATTCTCGGTATCGTCCTGGTTGATCCGGATAAAAACACGCTTGCCCACTATCAAAAAAAACAAAAAGAGGAAAAACGCTACTATTTATCACTGGGCAGGCTGAAAAAGGCGCCGGCCACAACACGGGATGGTATTACAATCAATTTGCAGGCCAATATCGAACTGCCACAGGATTTCGATACTGTGCGCGAAGTTGGCGCCGGCGGCGTGGGACTGTACAGGACCGAATTCCTCTACATGAACCGGCAGGCGCCGCCTGACGAAGAGGAGCATTTCAATACCTATCTCAAGGTGCTGAAGATCCTGGACGGACTGCCCTTGACGATCCGCACCCTGGACCTGGGTGCGGACAAACAGGTGGATGGTGGACGTCAGACCGGACCGGTCCAGTCGAATCCGGCCCTGGGCCTTCGAGCCATACGGCTTTGCCTGAAGGAGCCGGGATTATTCCGGCCACAGTTACGGGCCATTATCCGGGCATCGGCCTTTGGCCCGGTACGGCTGATGATCCCCATGCTGTCACATCTGCAGGAAATCAATCAGGTACTGCAGATGATTCAGACCATCAAGACCGAACTGGATTCGCTGAATATTACCTATGATCACAATTTACCTGTCGGCGGGATGATAGAAGTCCCCGCAGCCGCCATTTGTGCCGATATGTTTGCAGGTAAACTGGATTTTCTCTCCATTGGCACCAATGACCTTATTCAATACACGATGGCGATTGACCGGGTCAATGACGAGGTGAATTATCTCTACGATCCACTACACCCGGCGGTATTAAGACTGATACGAACCACCATCAAGGCCGGTAACCGGGCAAAAATCCCGGTCGCGATGTGCGGCGAGATGGCCGGTGAAAAGCGGCATACCCAGTTATTGCTTGGCCTCGGCCTGCGGGAATTCAGCGTCCATCCGGCAGCCCTGCTTGAAGTCAAGCAGATCATCATTGAAAGCAATCTTGCGGAACTGGAAAAGATGGCGCGCAAGGTGCTCTTTTCAACAAGCGGTGCCGAGGTTGCCATGCTCATGGGAAAAACCGGTCCCGCAAAAAACTGATCCATCATTCGAGTCAGTAGTCATTCGTCACTGGTCAGTGGTCAGTGGTCAATGGACGAATGACAACTGACCAATGACAAATCATGACCATTTCAAGTTCATTGACCCTCCTTGATTTGCGAAGGTTTCCCTGATGTATTCAAGGTATTTTCCTGGTGTTCCTACGTGTACTCCGTGGTGAACAGGGTAGGTTGGTCTGACAATGTGTCAATGAAAGACCTCGAATGTGTTATTAACCACGGAGATCACAGAGAACGGGGGTCTTAACCCATTCAAGGTTCTTTTCCTGGTTTTCCTCCGTGCACTCCGTGGTGAGTATGTGGCCAGGTAAGTTGGTTATGCACCAAGCCACTGACTTTCGTTAGCGCTGCAAGAATGCTACATTTCCAGCGATGAAACGAACTATTCACATCCTGAACGAACTTGAACACACAGGCGTACTGAGCCGTTACGCTATCGGCGGAGCGATGGGGGCATTGTTCTATGCCGAACCACAACTCACGTATGATTTGGATGTTTTCATCCTTTTACCGTCAACCTCCGGTGGCTTATTAACGCTCGCTCCACTCTATGAAACTTTGCGGTTGCGCGGGTATCAGGAAGAAGGAGAGTGCGTCCTCATCGAAGGCGTTCCGGTCCAGTTTTTGCCGGCGTATAACGCATTGCTGGAAGAAGCCCTGGCTGAGGCTGTGGAAAAACCGTATGAGGATGTGTCAACGCGTGTGCTTCGGGTCGAGCACCTCGTTGCGATCTGCGTACAGACCGGCCGCGCGAAAGACAAAGATCGTGTTCGTTTGCTAATCGAAGAGGCAGACATGGATATTGTGTATCTGACCGAATTGCTTGAAAGATATGAACTCACAGAGAAATGGATGCTATGGACAACATAAAACCCGAGATACTCAAGTTGCTTGCCGCAAAAAAGGCACGGCGGTACAAGCTGGCACATCTGTCTATTTCAGAAAAAGTGAAAATTGTTGTGCAACTCCAGAAGATGGCAGCTCCCGTATCACGGGAAGGTGGGAAAGTGGTGCATATCTGGAAGATTGATGATAGCGCGTCTCGCTGAACACGCCCTTTCCCCACCGAACATAAAACCCCTGCCTGGACATGTCTGCATAACGAATCAAGGGGCGTGTATCCACCGGTATGCGGTGGATTCAGCACTATGCGCCTTAATCCACATCCTGCTTTTATTATTAAGCACGGAGGTGTTTCCTGATGCATTCAAGGTTCTTTTCCTTGTCCCCCTCCGTGCACTCCGTGGTGAGCCTTAGATGTTGGGCTTCATTTCATTCAGCCCAACTGCGCGGGCTATTTCGAAAAAACAGAATATCCCCATTGATCCCTTGAAAGCATAAATCTTATATACTACCCACAGTCCAGGCTGTCGAACGTTATCCCCGGCATAGTTGCCGGTTTTTCGTTTTTATTCAGGAAAGTCAGTGTGTTTTAATGGAACGGCACATCTAAGGTGCCACAAGGCAGCTTCCATCATCATGAACAAAACATATATGCGAAAGTGGCGGAATTGGTAGACGCGCTGGTTTTAGGTGCCAGTGGGGAAACCCGTGAGAGTTCGAGTCTCTCCTTTCGCACCAATCATTGTACATTGTGCAAGCGCATTATTATTATACTGGTTCGCACTGAACCATTATTTTGAGGAAAAACAGGATGCAAGTATCAGTTGAGAACACCGGTGCACTGGAACGGAAAATGCGAGTAGAGGTCCCCGAGGACCGGATCAGCACGGAAGTCATGAACCGGCTGCAGTCAATGACACGGACGACCCGTGTCCAGGGTTTTCGGCCGGGCAAGGTCCCGCTTAAAGTGGTGAAGAACCGGTTTGGTACCAGGGTCCGCGAGGAAGTCATCGGGGAAGTCGTACGAAGCAGTTTTTACGAGGCGATTACCCAAGAAAAACTGCGCCCGGCGGGTCCGCCCCAGATCATCCATGTCGATGATGGCAATGGCGAGGATTTGGTCTATACGGCAACCTTCGAAATCTACCCAGAAATCATGCTGTCCCCTGTGGAAAAGCTGGAGCTGGAAAGGCCATCGTGTGAAATCACGGATGCGGCAGTCGACAAAATGATCCAGGTCTTGCGCAAGCAACGCCGTGACCTCAATCCTGTGCTTCGTGCAGCCGCCATGGGAGATGTACTGGTCATCGATTTCACCGGAACGGCGGATGGTGCAGCATTCGAGGGAGGTACAGCCGAGAATTACGAGATTGAGCTTGGTTCAAAACGTTTTCTCATCGGATTTGAGGAAGGACTCGTCGGCAGCGAGGCCGGAGCTGAGGTCACCCTGAAGCTGAAATTCCCGGATGATTACAGAAATGAAGCATTAAAAGGGAAACCTGTCGAATTCCAGGTCCATGTCAGGGAGGTCAGGGAGACTGTCCTCCCCGAATTGAATGATGCACTGTTCGCCAGTCTGGGTGTCAATACAGGCGGGCTGGCGGCATTCCGGGAAGAGATCAAACGGAATCTGGAGCGTGAGGCGGAAATGGCCATCCGGAAACAGATGAAAGACATGGTCATGAAGGCCCTGCATGAGTCCAATTCCATTGAACTGCCGCAGTCAATGGTGGACAGGGAGGTACGACAGGTGCAACAACAATTGATTGAAAACCTGCAACAGCAGGGCCTTGCTTATGATGCGATAGAATCTGCCGAGCCATCCCTGTTCAAACAGGAGGCACAGAGAAGGGTGGCCTTGCAGCTGATTTTTGCTGAAATCGTCAGACAGAATGAAATCAGGGTGGATAAAGCCAGGGTGAGGGAGATGATTGAAAAAGCGGCCTCCGGCTATGAAAATCCTTCTGCCGTGGTCAACTGGTATTACAGTGATCAGAAGAATCTCGCAGAAGTCGAGGCGCTGGCACTGGAAGATGATATTGTTGACTGGGTGCTGGGGCATGCGCAGGTCACGGAAAAAACATACACGTTTGACGAACTCATGAATAAAAGGCAGACTGAGGCCGTGTGAAGCAGGCCAGGGTGCTGACAGGTATCAAAAATACAATGAAAAACAGTGAGATAAGAGCGCTCAATCTCGTCCCCATGGTGGTTGAACAAACCTCCCGTGGTGAACGCGCCTATGATATTTATTCACGCCTGCTGAAGGAACGTGTCGTCTTCATGGTCGGACCGATCGAGGATAACGTTGCTAATCTGGTGGTGGCCCAGTTTCTGTTTCTTGAGTCGGAAAATCCTGACAAGGATATCCATTTCTATATCAATTCACCGGGTGGTTCCGTCTCCGCCGGTCTCGCGATATACGATACCATGCAGTTTATCAAGCCGGATGTCAGCACCATGTGTGTCGGACAGGCGGCCAGTATGGGGGCGCTGCTGCTGGCCGGAGGTACACAGGGTAAACGCTATTGTCTGCCCCATTCCCGCGTCATGATTCATCAGCCTCTGGGTGGTTTCGAGGGCCAGGCTACGGATGTCGATATCCATGCGAGGGAGATTTTGAAAACCCGTGAACGATTGAATGCAATATTGTCAAAACACACAGGGCAACCGCTTGAGAAAATTCAGCAGGATACTGAACGCGATAATTTCAAGAGTTCAGATGAGGCAAAAATATATGGCCTGATTGATGCGGTTCTGTATGAACGCAGCCATCTGCCGAAGGCAGATGCGAAGGCGAAGGTGGTGGAGTCATAAGTATTGCTATCAAGTGAATGTTCTGCTGAAAACCGGGGCAACTTATGAGTGACAGGCAACAGGGCAAGGGTGGCGATGGTGATCGTCTCCTGTATTGTTCTTTCTGCGGCAAGAGCCAGCATGAAGTTCGCAAGCTCATCGCCGGTCCCTCCGTGTTCATATGTGATGAATGTGTTGAGCTCTGCAATGACATCATCCGGGAGGAAATACAGGAAAAATCAATTGGCGGCAAAGGCAGTGCCCTGCCTACACCCCATGACATAAAAAAGATACTGGATGAATATGTCATCGGCCAGGAACTCGCAAAAAAGATATTGTCTGTTGCTGTTTACAATCATTACAAACGACTTGAACAGGGGACAAAAAAATCAGATGTCGAGCTGTCCAAGAGCAATGTTTTGCTGATTGGACCAACCGGGAGCGGCAAGACCCTGCTTGCCGAAACCATGGCGCGGTTACTCAATGTCCCGTTTACCATCGCTGACGCAACCACCCTTACCGAGGCCGGTTATGTAGGCGAGGATGTGGAAAATATTATCCAGAAGCTGTTACAGAAATGTGATTATGACGTCGAAAAGGCACAGACGGGTATCGTCTACATTGACGAAATCGACAAAATCTCACGCAAATCAGACAATCCTTCCATAACACGCGACGTCTCCGGGGAAGGGGTACAGCAGGCATTGCTGAAACTGATTGAAGGTACTGTCGCCTCCGTACCACCGCAGGGAGGGCGCAAGCACCCGCAACAGGAATTCCTGCAGGTCAATACAGTGAATATTCTTTTTATCTGTGGCGGTGCATTTTCAGGACTGGAAAAGATCATACGCGAGAGGTCAGAAAAGGGCGGCATCGGATTTTCGGCAGAGGTCAAAGGCAAGGATGACAAGAAAAGCATCAGTGAATTGTTGAGTACGGTTGAACCTGAAGATCTGATCAAATACGGGCTGATACCCGAATTTGTAGGCCGGTTGCCTGTTGCCGCAACCCTGGATGAACTGGATGAACGCCAACTGGTCAAAATCCTGGTGGAACCGAGAAATGCCATTACCAAGCAATATGCAAGACTGTTTGAGATGGAAGACTGCGAAATCGAATTCAGGTCAGACGCATTGCTGGCTGTCGCCAAGAAAACCATGGAACGGAAGACAGGGGCCCGCGGTTTGCGCTCCATCCTGGAAAGCATCCTTCTGGACACCATGTATGATCTTCCCTCCATGGAAAATGTGACCAAGGTTGTGATTGATGAAGGCGTGATTAATGGAGAATCAAAGCCATTTATGATCTATGCAGGTACGGACATACAGAAGGTAGCTGCTGATTGACAGAAATTTTATATTGCTCCTGCCATTGACGGGAGAATACCCGTGTATAATCCGGTAGCGGCATCATTATCAATCGGCAATCTATTGATAAACTTCCGGTATTGCACTATGAACAGTAATCCATTTTACAAGCCACGGAAAAGATATTGCAGTCTGAAGATTCAAAAATGATGAATGTGAAAACAATTTATCCGATTCTGCCGTTACGGGATGTCGTCGTTTATCCCCATATGGTAATCCCCCTCTTTGTTGGCAGGGAGAAGTCTGTCCGGGCCCTTGAGAAGGCAATGGAAGGAGACAAGCAGATTTTACTGGTGGCACAGAAGAGCGCTGCCGATGACGATCCCAAGATTCATGAAATATATTCAGTAGGCACCCTCTCCAATATCCTGCAATTACTGAAATTGCCTGACGGGACAATAAAGGTACTGGTTGAGGGTACAACACGGGTACAAATAAACGACTTTATTGAAGCTGAGGGGATGTTTTCTGCGGAAGCCAGGGTGATGGAACCGGTGGTTCTCGATGAGCGGGAGATGGATGTTCTCGGACGCTCTGCCATGAACCAGTTCGAGCAATACGTGAAGTTAAACAAGAATGTTCCTCCGGAGATTATATCCTCGTTATCTACGATTGATGATGCAAGCCGGTTGGCCGATACCATCGCTGCACACATGTCCATCAAGATTGATGAGAAGCAGCATCTCCTTGAGATGTTCAATATTCGTGAACGCTTTGAATATCTGATTAACCTGATGGAATCTGAAATTGACCTGTTGCAGGTCGAAAAGAAGATCCGGGGCAGGGTCAAATCACAAATGGAGAAAAGCCAGCGCGAGTATTACCTGAATGAGCAGATGAAGGCCATCCAGAAGGAACTGGGGGAGATGGAGGATGTCCCCAACGAAATTGATGAACTTGCCAAAAAGATTGGAAAAGCAGGTATGCCCAAGGAAGCCAAGGCGAAGGCGGTATCTGAACTGAACAAGCTCCGGATGATGTCACCGATGTCGGCTGAGGCAACGGTTGTACGTAATTATATTGACTGGCTGGTCAACGTACCCTGGACCAAGCGCAGCAAGGTATCACGGGATATCCAGAAAGCGGAAGGTGTACTGGAAGCAGACCATTATGGCCTGCATAAGGTCAAGGAACGGATACTGGAATATCTGGCTGTACAGCAGCGTGTAAGAAAGATGAAGGGCCCAATCCTGTGCCTGGTGGGGCCACCCGGTGTTGGCAAAACCTCTCTGGGGCGTTCCATCGCCAGGGCAACCAACCGCAACTTTGTGCGAATGTCGCTTGGCGGTGTCCGGGACGAGGCCGAGATACGCGGACACAGGCGGACTTACATAGGATCCATGCCCGGCAAGATCATCCAGAGCATGGCCAAGGGAGGCAAGAAAAACCCGCTGTTTCTGCTCGATGAAATTGACAAAATGGCAATGGATTTCCGGGGTGATCCGGCCTCAGCACTACTGGAGGTGCTTGATCCGGAACAGAACCACACTTTTAATGATCATTACCTGGAAGTGGATTATGACTTGTCAGAGGTCATGTTTGTTACGACTGCAAACAGTCTTAACATCCCGCCGCCCCTGCTTGACCGGATGGAGGTAATCCGGTTGTCCGGTTATACCGAAGATGAAAAGGTCAATATTGCAACAAAATACCTGATCCAGAAACAACTCGAGCGGAACGGGTTGAAGCCGGATGAAATCACCATTGGTGAATCAGCCATACGTGACATCATCCGTTATTATACCCGTGAAGCCGGGGTCAGGAATCTGGAGCGTGAAATCGCCAATATCTGTCGCAAGGTGGTCAAACAGATCCTGCTGAAGCCGACGGACAAGAAAGTGGTGGTTACACCAAACAGGCTGGATAAATTTCTTGGTGTGAAGCGTTTTCGCTTCGGCAGAATGGAAGAAGAAGACCGGATCGGTCAGGTCACCGGGCTGGCATGGACCGAGGTTGGAGGTGATTTGCTGACGATCGAGGCGGCTGTGGTGCCTGGCAAGGGCAAGGCGATACGCACAGGTCACCTCGGTGAGGTTATGCAGGAATCAATCGAAGCGGCGATGACCGTTGTCAGAAGTCGTTGTGAAATCCTCGGTATAGACAAGGATTTTTACAAAGAACATGATTTTCATATTCATGTTCCGGAAGGCGCTACTCCCAAAGACGGGCCCAGTGCCGGGGTGGCCATGTGTACAGCCATCGTTTCTGCCTTATGTTCGATACCGGTCCATTCCAATGTTGCAATGACAGGTGAGATTACCCTGCGGGGCGAGGTTTTGCCTATTGGCGGGCTTAAGGAAAAGTTACTTGCGGCGTTGCGCGGCGGGATTGAGATCGTACTGATTCCATTTGAAAATAAACGAGAACTCGCTGAAATCCCAAAGAATATAAAACAGAATCTGGATATCCAGCCGGTCCGCTGGATTGACGAAGTCCTGGAAGTTGCCTTGCAGCGAATGCCTGCACCTGCCTCGAAAAATGCCGCGTCAGAACCGGAAATCGTCAAAAAGGATGAAGTTGTTCCGGATGCGGTGAGTGACCTGTTGCGACCACACTGATTTGTAGCGAAAAATATTATTTTTCACAATTCAGCTTTCTGTTGCTTGACGGATATCGGGCCACTTGGTATAAAACCAGCGTGTAGGTACTATGCTGGCCAATAAACAAATTCAACATCTCCATCGCAAAGAACTGTACTGGGAAACCATAATAAGGGGAACAATCATATGAATAAAGCTGAACTGATCGATGCTATTGCCGATGCCGCTGACCTGTCCAAGGCCTCTGCCGGACGTGCATTAGATGTAGCGATCGCGACAATCACAAAGGCCCTGAAAAAGGGAGATACTGTCACATTAGTTGGTTTTGGAACCTTTTCCGTTCGCAAGCGTGCTGCCCGCATCGGACGTAATCCGCGAACTGGAGCGGAGATAAAGATAAAGGCTTCCAAGGTACCTGGATTCAAGGCTGGCAAGGCGCTCAAGGATACCATAAACTAGCGCGCTTCCCTGGGGTGCTTAGCTCAGTTGGAAGAGCGTCGCCCTTACAAGGCGAAGGTCGGGGGTTCGAACCCCTCAGCACCCACCAGAACCCGCTTTCAAACACCGGAGTGGTAGTTCAGTTGGTTAGAATACCGGCCTGTCACGTCGGGGGTCGCGGGTTCGAGTCCCGTCCACTCCGCCAACGTTAAAAGGGCGTTCCAGGAAGCGGTACGCCCTGATTATTTATCAGTGACTCAATTTCAATTCATATCCATTTAGAACATGTTACGTTTAATACGGGAAAAAGCGACAGGATGGGTTGCTGTAGTCATCGTTGGTCTGTTGATAATCACCTTTGCATTGTGGGGGATTAACTCCTATTTCGGCCAGGGCGGTGAAATTTCTGCCGCAACCATAAACGGGGTTGATATCACAATGCGTAGTTATCAACAGACTTTCTATAATCTGCGTCAGCAGATGCAAAACATCTTCAAAACAACAATGACCCAGGCTGAAGAGAAACTCGTCAAGGATGAGGCCTTGAGGAAACTCGTGGAAGCAGAATTATTGAATCAGGTTACCGCTGATATCGGATTGCGGGTGAGTGACCGCGCTGTTGGCGAAAGTATTAAAAACCTGCGTCCGTTTCAGGGGGAGAACGGGTTTGACAGGGATATATACGAAAAAAGCATTGCCAATGCCGGTATGACGCCCGTGTCATTCGAACAGCAAATGCGACTGGATATGCTGTCTGAACAATTACAGGGCGCGATTGCTGCGAGCGTATTCGTGACCAGTGAAGAGACCTTGAGAATTGCGAGTCTGAAGGGACAGAAGCGTGATATTGACTACGTAATTCTGAATACTGACAGCTACAGGGAAGCCATCAGCGTTTCTGATGAGGAGATAAGGCAGTATTACGAAGATCACTTGCAGCAGTATCTTGAACTGGAACAGGTAAAAATCGCCTTTATTGATCTGGATATAGACAAACTGGCGGAAAAGGTTGTTGTGACTGATGACGATCTCCTTGCCTATTATGAAAATAACAAGGCCAAGTATGAAACAGAGGAACAACGTCAGGTTCAGCAATTGTATGTGAAGGTGGCAAAGGATGCTTCCGAAAAGGAACTGGATGATGCCAGGGGAAAGGTGGAATCCCTGAGGGAACTTGTCCTGTCGGGAAAATCATTTGAACAGATTGTTGATGAGCATGCAAATGACCCCGGGCCACTATTTGAATACAGTGAACATGGCTTTGTCGCCAGGGGGATATTACCGGCCGGAATTGATGAAATCCTGTTTGCCGGCAAGGAAGCTGATGTCAGTGAGACCATCAAGACAGATAAGGGTTTTCACATCATCAAGATTGGTAAAATCAAGGGCGGGTCGAGTAATACCTTCGAGAGTTTACACGCTGATCTTGACAGGGATTACCGGCATCAACAGGCAGGGAACGAATTTTTTGAGCAGGCCGATAAACTGACATCCCTGGCTTACGAGCATCCGGATACACTGGATCTTGCAGCTGAAGCAATCGGTGCGGAAATCCATGAATCGGAATTTTTCAGCCGCAACAGCGAAAAACAGGACATTACATCAGAATCCAAGATTATTACTGCGAGTTTCAGTGAAGATGTCATGCTCAACGGGAACAACAGTGAAGCGATCGAACTGGGGGATAACCGGGTCATTATACTGCGGGTAATTGATCAGACACCGGAGAAGAGGAAACCACTGGAAACCGTCAGGAATGAGGTGGTTGATGCGGTTCATGCCAGAAAGGCAAGTGAAAAAACAAATGAAATCGGACAGGAAATCATCAAACAACTACAGGCTGGAACAGATCCGGGGCAAGTTGCCGCTGATAATGGTTTCGAGTGGACGTACGCAGAAGGCGTGACGCGGGAAGATGTCAACGTTGCCCGTTCGGTAGTAAGGGTGGCTTTCAGCCTGGGTATTCCGGATGCCGGTCACCCCGTTGCGGGTGGAACATCACTCGGCACGGGAGGCTACGCTATCGTCAGCGTACGCGGAGCAACAAATCCCGTGCCTGAAGATATCAAAGAAGAAGACAGCAAGACGACACATCAGCAATTACTCCAGCGTACAGCGGATAGTGAATGGTCATATTTCATCAATGATATCAGGGACAAGGCGGATATCAGGATATCCGCTGACCCTATTCAGGGAAGCTCTGATTAATCGCGGGGTTTCCGCGATATCGGTGGTATCGGGAGGTACCGCCATTGTCAATTCCGCTTTTCGCGGACTGAAAACTCCAGGTAGAAATTATTCAGACCTTGCCCGGTATACAGACCGGTCTCTAATACCCCCCAAATTGCCACGGTGGGAGTTCAGCTTTTTTGTATGGAAGTCATGAACTCATACCGATTGAATTATAGCCACAATCGACATAGGTAATCTCACCGGTAATCGCCGAGGCATAGTCAGAACACAGAAAAGCGGCAACATTGCCTACCTCGTCAATCGTTACATTACGTCTGAGTGGGGAGACTTTCTCGACAAGGCTGAGAAAATCACGCAACCCCTTGATGCCGGAGGCAGCCAGGGTCTTGATCGGGCCTGCCGAAATCGCATTCACCCGGATACCCTCGGGACCAAGACTGGACGCCATGTAACGGACATTTGCCTCGAGACTGGCCTTGGCAACCCCCATGACGTTGTAATTCGGCATGACCCGGACGGCACCGATATAACTCAGCGTCAGCATGGCGCCATGCCTGCCCTGCATCTTGGAGCGTGCGGCATCGCCGAGGGCTGCAAAACTGTAGGAACTGATCTCATGTGCGGTAAGAAAACCCTGGCGGGTTACGTTTTCCAGGTATTCGCCGTCCAGTTCTTCCCTGGGGGCATAGGCGACGGAGTGGATCAGGATATCCAGACTGTCCCAGTAATCATCCAGGTGTTCGAAAACGGCCTGGATCTGGTCATCGCTGGCCACATCACAAGGTATGACGATTTCTGAATTGACCTCGGCTGAAAATTTTTCAACACGCCCACGCAGTTTGTCATTCTGGTAGGTAAATGCCAGTTCGGCACCCTCACGGTGCATGGCCCTGGCAATGCCCCAGGCGATAGAGCGATTGCTTGCCACACCGACGATTAATGCACGTTTGTTATCAAGTAGACCCATACTCTGTTTCCTTCCGGTTAATGTATTGCAGCTTGCGATTTGATTGTTATCCAAGTGTACAGAAAAAATCCAGTGTTTATAATGCGTTGGTAAACAATAACCGGTCATTATCCTGTTTTTATGCCGCGTCCATTTCGACTGTGTTTTCTGGCGTTGATGGCCAGTGTGAGTGCCTGTTCGGATTCCCCCTGGAATAATCCCTATCCGGACACGGAGTCGGACAGCAATATCTACTACGATTCTTTTTCGGAACAACCCAGGCACCTTGACCCGATCAGTTCCTACAGCTCCAATGAGTATGTATTTATTGGACAGATCTATGAACCACCACTGCAATATCATTTCCTCAAACGGCCCTATGAGCTGATCCCCCTGACCGCAACGAAAGTTCCCGAACCGGATTATGTCGACAAGGAAGGCCGGGCCCTGACAGGAGATGCAGAGGCAGGTGAGGTATTTCGTGTCCGCTACCGGATCACGATTCAGCCGGGCATACTCTATCAACCCCACCCGGCATTCGCCAGAAACGCAACGGGAGATTACCTGTATCACCATCTGTCGGCAGCCTATGTGCAAACGGTACATACCCTGGAGGATTTTGCAGTGGTGGGTACGCGTGAACTGACTGCGAGTGATTATGTATACCAGATCAAGCGCATGGCACACCCGCGTGTCCATTCACCGGTTGCCGGTCTGATGGGTAAATATATACTCGGTCTGGAGGAACTGGCCACCCGCCTGGCAAATGAATATTCAGTCCAGGCGCCGGATAAATCGACTTTTATCGACCTGCGTGAATATGAAATGGAAGGCGCCAGGGCCATTGATAAATATACCTTCGAGATCACGTTACAGGAAAAATACCCGCAGTTCCTCTACTGGCTGACCATGTCATTTTTTGCGCCTATGCCATGGGAGGCGGATTATTTTTATGCACAGCCCGGGATGTCTGATCGGAATATCTCGCTGGACTGGTTTCCGGTGGGAACCGGCCCCTTTATGTTGACTGAAAACAATCCGAACCGGCGCATGGTCCTGCAGCGGAATCCGAACTTTCGCGGGGAACCTTTCCCCACGGAGGGGGACAGCGGGGACAGTGAATCAGGCCTGCTGGTGGATGCCGGTCTCCCGATGCCCTTTATCGATACAGCAATGTTCAGTCTGGAAAAAGAGGCAATACCGGCATGGAACAAATTCCTGCAGGGTTATTACGAAACCTCCGGGATTGTCTCGGACAGCTTTGATCAGGCCGTGCAATTCAATGCACAGGGCGAGGCGCAGTTGACCAGCGAAATGCAGGACAAGGGGATCAGCCTGTTGACTGCCGTTACCTCATCGACCTTTTACATGGGGTTTAATATGCTCGATGATACCGTGGGTGGTGACAGCGAACGGGCACGCCTGTTGCGCCGGGCCATCTCCATCGTCATGGATTATGAGGAATTCATATCCATATTTTCCAATGGACGCGGAGTGCCCGCACAGGGTCCCATCCCGCCGGGGATCTTCGGCTACGTTGCCGGGGAAGCCGGGATTAATCCCTATGTCTATGCCTGGGATAACGGCAAGGCGAAACGCCGTTCTGTTGCAGAGGCCCAGACCCTGATGACGGCTGCCGGTTATCCCGCAGGCCGTGAACCACAGTCCGGGCAACCACTGGTGCTGAACCTGGATACCCCGGCAGCAGGCCCGGGAAGCAAGGCGATTTTTGACTGGTTGCGAAAACAGTTTGCCAAGCTGGGTATCAATCTCGTCATCAGGGCGACGGATTACAACCGGTTCCAGGAAAAGATGTTGAAGGGGACCGCACAGATCTTTCAATGGGGCTGGAATGCCGATTATCCGGACCCGGAGAATTTCTTTTTCCTGCTCTACGGGGCGAATTCCAAGGTGGACAATAACGGGGAAAATGCGGCCAATTATAAAAATGAAGAATTCGATCAGTTGTTCAATCAGATGAAAAACATGACTAACAGGCAACAACGACAGAAACTCATCGACCAGATGGTTGAAATTGTCCGTTATGACGCCCCCTGGCTGTGGGGTTATCACCCGGTCGGTTTCTCCCTGCACCACAGCTGGTACAGGAACGCCAAGCCGAACCTGATGGCCAACAACACACTGAAATACATAAGGATCCAACCGCTATTGCGCAAGGAAATGCGTGCACGCTGGAACCAGCCGGTCTGGTGGCCCGTCGGCGTGCTGTTCATCCTGATCATCGCAGCGATGATTCCTGCCATCATCGCATACCGTAAACGGGAACGATCACCGGTACTATGATTGCCTATATCTTTCGCCGGATCTTATATGCCTTACCGATCCTGATCGGCGTTAATATCATTACCTTCGTCCTGTTTTTCGTCGTCAACACCCCGGATGATATGGCACGCATGAATCTTGGCCAGAAGAGGGTGACGCAAGAGGCGATCCAGAAGTGGAAAACCGAACGTGGTTATGACAAACCCCTGCTCTGGAACAGCAATACAGGCGGCGCCGGGAAACTGACGGATACTATTTTCTACCGGAATTCAGTCAAGCTGTTTGTATTTGATTTCGGGCGATCCGACAGTGGGCGCGATATCAGCTATGATATCAGCCAGCGCATGTGGCCAAGCCTCGCCATTACCGTACCCGGCCTGTTGCTGGGATTACTTGCCTATATCACCTTTGGTCTGATCCTGGCCTTCTTCAGGGCTACCTATGTTGACATCGCCGGCGTCGTGATCTGTGTGATTATGATGTCCATTTCAGGACTGTTTTACATCATTGGCGGGCAATACCTGATTGGGAAATTTTTACACCTGGTCCCGATCTCGGGATATGACATCGGGCCTGAGGCCTTCAAATTCGTGGTCCTGCCGGTGCTGGTGGGTCTGATTGGGAGTATCGGGGCAAGCACCCGCTGGTACCGTACCATCTTTCTAGAAGAAATGAACAGGGATTATGTCCGCACGGCACGCGCCAAGGGGATCCCGGAACAGCAGGTGCTTTTCCGCCATGTCCTTATGAACGGAATGATCCCGATCCTGACCGGCGTGGTCGTCCTCCTGCCCACCCTGTTTATCGGCAGCCTGGTCATGGAGTCCTTTTTCGCCATACCCGGCCTCGGCAGTTATACCATCGATGCCATCAACATGCAGGATTTCGCGATTGTCCGTTCCATGGTCTTTCTCGGCTCCGTACTTTACATCATCGGCCTGATCCTGACGGATATCTCGTACACCCTGGTCGATCCGCGTGTGCGGCTGGAATAGGGGAACCCATGCCGGTACTATTCATCACCGATGCATTGATTTTTTTCCTGGTATTCATGGTGTCCTGTTTCATCCTGTATGCACGACGTCATGAACATCTGCGTGCACCCTGGCGGCAGGTGGTACGCAGTCCGCTGGCAATGTCCTCCGCGGTGATCCTGGCGGCCTATATCCTTGTCGGGCTGCTTGATTCCATCCATTTTCATCCCCGCATGCCGGCTGCCGGATCGGATGAGATAATCAACTCAACCGAGATCATGAGCCTGCTGGATGTTGTCACAGGTCCACTACGTACCCGCAATGAAAAAACCTATTCGTCACCCCTGGCGAGCCATCTGTATGCCAAAGAGATCATAGAACTGCCGGATGGCAGTCAGATCAGGGATTACCCGAGATTACTCTACGGTGGCGCACACCTGTCTGCCCCGGAGGCAGGAAAACGGCAGGACATCCTCCAGCGTGTGTTTAGCGGCCTGCTTCTCGGTAGCACCCTGTCCGGACTTTTTTTCGGAATCTTTGTTCTGCTGTCCGGCCGGGCAGGCAGGGTGTCTTTCACAGCGGAGGCCATGGCAATCATTCGCAGGCGCAAGGCAATCCCCTGGCATGCCATTTTACTGACCCTGGCGCTGCTGGTGATCACGGCATCGGTAACGATTGTCCTGGCTTCAGAATATCACGTCCTCGGTACCGACAAGGTCGGGCAGGATGTGCTGTATCAATCGTTGAAAAGCATCCGCACCGGCCTGGTCATCGGTACGCTGACGACGCTGGTCATGCTGCCCTTCGCGATCATGCTGGGTTTGATGGCGGGGTATTTCCGCGGCTGGGTGGATGATGTGATCCAGTATCTCTACACCACCCTGAATTCCATACCCGGTGTATTACTGATTGCGGCCTCCATCCTGATATTGCAGGTATATATCGCCAACCATGCCGATGAATTCACCAGCATCGAACACCGGGCCGACATGCGCCTGCTGTTCCTGTGTATCATCCTCGGCATCACCAGCTGGACCGGTCTGTGCCGGATGCTGCGTGGTGAGACCCTGAAGCTGCGCGAGATTGATTATGTACAGGCGGCACAGGCATTCGGTGTCGGTAACACGACGATTATGCTGCGCCACCTGTTGCCCAATGTCATGCATATTGTCATGATTTCCATCGTCCTTGATTTCAGCGGACTGGTACTGGCCGAGGCGGTTTTGTCCTATATCAATATCGGGGTCGATCCCACCATGCACAGCTGGGGCAACATGATCAACAGCGCACGCCTGGAGATGGCAAGGGAACCCATCGTCTGGTGGTCACTCACCGCGGCGTTTCTGTTTATGTTTGTCCTGGTCCTCGCGGCCAACCTGTTTTCCGATGCGGTCAGGGACGCCTTCGATCCGAGAATAAGGACCGGCTTTGAGTAGATGTCCTGGCTGGCCCGGGGCAACCGGCAGGGGATCCGTGGAAATTATCGTGATGCATGATGAATACGTACAGGTTCCTGTCACTGGAAAAGGCACCAGTGAAAATCGGGTCATGGCGGAAGGGATATAATAAACTTCGTCCACGAAGATCAGATATAACCGTATAAAAGTAAATTTTCAGAGGAGATCGTCAAAATGTATAAAGGAAATGCCGTATGAGTGATACCAATATTGAAATACCACAAGGCAGGATCCCGTCCATCCGTGTCGTTGCCATGCCCAGGGATGCCAATGCCGGTGGCAGTATCTTCGGCGGCTGGATCATGTCCCAGGTGGACATTGCCGGCGGTATCACCGCCATGGAACGCGCACGGGGACCGGTAGCGACCGTTGCCGTGAATTCATTTGAATTTCGGCAACCGGTTTTTATCGGGGATCTCATCAGTTGTTACGCCGATATCATCCGTGTCGGGCGTACCTCGATTACGGTCCGGGTCGAGGTATTTGCGCAACGGGATC
>MGXK01000028.1:0-563 GCA_001802375.1 Gammaproteobacteria bacterium RBG_16_51_14 | reverse complement strand
GTGGCACTGGATGAAAATCGCAGGCCGCGAATATTGCCACCGGATAAATAACTGTCTTGTCTGAATCATCATCCCATCTGCTGGTTGTGGAAAATCTCCGCACCACATTCGGTACGGGGGCAACTGCGGTCAATGCCGTAGACGGGATAGATTTTTATATCGACCGCGGAGAGACCTTCGTGCTGCTCGGGGAATCCGGTTGCGGTAAATCCGTTACGGCCCTTTCCATCCTGCGTTTGCTGCCACCGGCCGCGCGGATAAACGCAGGAAAAATCCTGCTGGAGGGTAACAACCTGTTTGATTTGCCGGAACGCGCCATGCGCGATATCCGCGGGGGACATATTGCCATGATCTTCCAGGAACCCCAGTCCTCACTGAACCCGGTATTGACGGCGGGCCAGCAGATCGGCGAGACCCTGCAACGGCACAAGGGACTGAAGGGGACAAAACAACATGATCGTGTCATTGATCTACTCAATGCGGTCGGTATCCCGGAACCCGGACGCAGGATCCATGAATATCCGCATCAATTCTCCGGTGGTATGAAACAGCGGATCATGATC
>MGXK01000027.1 GCA_001802375.1 Gammaproteobacteria bacterium RBG_16_51_14 | reverse complement strand
CAGATCGCGGCGCTTAATGGTTGTGGTTCATGTGCCCGGAGTGATCCATGTGCTGGTGATCTCCCATGTCCTCCTTCTGGCCGGAGCGGACTGTTGCTTGAACTGCGACTTTTTCCCCATCTTTGAAGGTCAATGTCATGGGAACCGAATCGCCGGTATTGAGCGGTTTCTTTGCGTCTGTCAGCATGAGGTGCAATCCGCCCGGTTGCAGCACCACCGAGGCGTTGGGAGGGACAGCCAATTCCTTCAAGTGTTCCATGTGGGCCATATTCCCATGCATCACGGTCCGGTGAATGCCAACCTGCGCAAAGGCGGGGCTGGAAACATCGGTGAGCACCCGCTGCTTCTTGCCGTCGTTTTTGATCTCCAAATAAGCAGCCAGCACTTTGACGCTCGGCGGCGCAGCCTGCACCCAGGGATCGCGTATCTGAATATCGCTGCCGGCAGACGCGCTTAAGGCAGCCAACCCGAGCATCAGCGCCACTAATATCGTCGAGAAAAATTTAATCATTTCTTTACCCTTTCATTATAGAACGTATGGATTTTTATAAATACCTCGGCAATCTCCTGGGGGAGTTGAGGCGGTGGAAAACGGCCATAAAGCCTTCCCTGCGGATCGACGAGAAAGACGGTCGAATTGTGTGTTACCAAATAATTATCCCCGGACTCTTGCGATTCCTCGGGGTGGATAGTGTACAGCGCGCTCATCTGCCGGGAGAATGCGTCCACTTGGGCGGTATTCCCGGTGACGCCGATGAACTTGTTGCTGAAATAGGACGCATACTCTTTTAACAGTTCCGGGGTATCCCGCTTGGGATCGACGGAAACAAAAATGCCCTGAATTTCCTGATGGGCCGCCGGATTTTTTTCGATGAGCTTGAACGCCTGTCCCAATACTCCCATGGTAAGCGGGCAGACATCGGGGCAGTGTATGTAGCCAAAGAAAACAAAACTCCATTTCCCCTTCAGGTCATTCAGGCCAAGCGTTTTATTGTCTGCGCCGATCAATTTGAAATCCGTCAATTCCTTCGCTTGCCAGAAAAGGTAGTCTTCGATGTCCTCGGGGGGCTTGACCACGGGTTCGCTGACTCGGCGAGAACCGATAAATACAGCGGCAGCCACCGCAATGGCTACGGCAACAGTCAGTAAAATTGCAAGGCTCTTTCTGGTAAGAAGCCCACTTTGACGCTTCATCGATATTCCTTTTAGCTTGATTCAGCTAATGTAGTGCATTACTCTTGGCGACACTTATGTGCAACCCCTTGCAGGTCGGGCTTTAACCAGCGACTTGGCCACCGTCTCTTGGCGGCCTAGTCGAATGGCTATGCAAAGCTAGCCCGACATGTCGGGTTGAAACCCGACCTGCATTGTTACCTATTGAAACCCGCCGCGTCATCGATTCAGACCGGTTTTTCTGCAGAGTGCCATACAGAAAGAGGCACGCCCCGATAACGCTGATAACGGCATAAAAAATATCCAGCTCAAATCCGATCACATCGGCCAGCAACGTGGTTATTGCGCCCAGGCAGACAAACATGCCACCCAGAACCTGTTTTTTTATTCCCTTGGGCGGCGCGGTCACAGCACGAACCCGAGAACAAACGCCTTATAATGTCTCATCAGGCCGGTCATATTCATGAAGGCCAGGGCAAGCAGAATAATGCCGCAAACATTTTTAATCAAACCGGCATTGCGCAAGATAATCCCGCGCCCCCTGAACAGCAAAATCAGGGCAAGGGATGTCATGCAAAGGGCTATGCTGATACCGAGTCCGTAAAAAAACGCCAGATACCACCCTTCATTTGCAGTGTTCCGCTGCGATGCCAGCCCCATAATATCGGAGAGCATTGGAGTGATGCATGGCGAGTATATGATGGCGAAAGTGGCTCCGATAATCAGGGACAGGACACTCAGCAATAATGGGCGATGCATCTTGCTCAGAAAGGGCATGCGATTGACCAGTAAAATATACAGGCCGACAAGCAGGATCAGGATTCCTGAAGCTATTCTCAGGCTGCCAATGTTGCCGATTAACGGACGACTGATAGTTAATCCGGATGCGATCAGCAGGGAATACAAGACGGTAAAACTTGCTCCGTAGGCGATAAAAGACGGGATGAACCACCGGAAAATTCCCCGATCAGTTTTTTGATCGGGGGTCGCCAGGTAACTGCCAGCAATAAAAGCGATAAAAAATGGGCTGATTTGCAGGATGCATACCTGCCAGATGGAGAAAAAAGAGGAGAAACCTCCCCATAATGCCATGCCGCCATTCATTCAATTATCTCCTTAACCCATTGCTGGAATTCATCCGGTTTCTTCGCTATGTTCCCGTAGAAAGCCCGTTTCACGATCCCGTTCTTGTCAATAAAAAAGGTGGTCGGTGGCGAACTGACACCATAATCTTTGGCAATATGATCGTTTTTATCGTAACCAGCGGGGAAAGGTACATTCCATTTCTTAACAAAATTTTCAAAATTTGACCTTGAGTCCTGAATGCCGACCATAAGGAACGCTACCGGAGCATCTTTGTGTGTTGCATGGGCTTGTTTCATGAGCGGTAAAGATTCATTGGAACAGGGACACCACGAAGACATAAAGGTGATGACGAGCCCCTTGCCGGCATAGTGCTCCAGTTGGCTTTGTTGGCCACCGGTCAATTCAAGGGTGAAGGGCACGGCTTTTTCGCCGACCTGAAGCAAGGGTCTGCTGACTTCCTCACTGCACCCGGAAATCAAGGCCATGAGGAAAAAACCAGCGCAGAGATTCCTAAAGCAGCTTGTCGAGTTCATGTCGCAACAGCTCCTCTGTAACGACGCCAGAGTGAAAGTAATTGATCACCCCCTGCTTGTCTATAAAGTAGGTGGTGGGTATGCCATACAAGCCAAAAGACTTCTGAATCTCTGCTGTCTTATCGAGACCAACCGGGAAGGTGACATTGTATCTTTTTATGAAATCGTTCATTTTTTCTTCGGTATCATCGACAGCGATTCCCAGAAATACCACACCTTTGGTTTGGTATTCGCGGGCAATTTGCTCAAGCACCGGCATCTCTTCCCTGCAGGGTAAACACCAGGAAGCGAAGAAATTGATCAGGACGGGCTTCCCTTTATGATCACTGAACTGGAAGCTTTTACCGCCAAGAAGCGCAAGCGTGAAATTCGGGGCAGGCTCTCTGGTCTCCAATGATGAATTTGCGGCGGGTTCATTTTTTGCGTTTCCTTGCGTAAGCAAAAAACCGATGACGCCAAGCGCAATGACCAACCCGACAACGGCAAGGGTAATGAGCAGTTTGTATGACTTGAAGTTCAACATGGCTTATTCCTGCGAGGAAGGTACGGGTAGACTCCATTGGAATGTCTTTGTTCCCATGCCTGCTGGTTTCATCGTAACCTCCATTTCGTTTGTTTGGTTGATATCAATATCAGGAAAGGTGAGCATTCCTTGAATATGGTGTCGCTGCCCATCCCGGTAGAGAACTTTCCAGCCAGTTGCATTTTGCGGATTACCCTTGTTAACACGGAATGTGGATATTTCTGCGAAATTCCAATCGGGAACCGTCCCACGATGAGTATTAATATAGACGATAAAAAGGGGATGCTGCTGATCTGGCGGTAAATTGCTTACACCCAGATAGCGCAACAGAGAGAGGTGTTCGCGCGGCACATAAATAATATCCAGAAACAGATCGCCTTCGCCGAAATCCATTCTCCATAGATATTTTTTGACAAACTTCATAGTCTTCTCTGGAAGAACGGTCGGTACATTGCTCAAGAAATTATTCTGTAAATACCGGGTGATAGTGTCAGCATGGCGATCCGTTATCCCGGCACGATCAGGTGCCTTCATGCGGGTCATCACCAATTCCCATTCTGCGGCGGTCTTGGGCTTTTTTTCGATGACATCTCTGCCGTGACATTTTCTGGTGCAAGTGCTTCGATAGAGAAGGGTAATTTCCCTGGAAGATAATTTTTCAACCATATTATGCTTATACAGGAAGAATTTCCCTTCCCTTTGAATGCTATCGATTGCAGCACCCGGAGTCTGGTCGGTCAGGTACATGAATGCAAGAAGGATCATGGTACCGCCAAGCAACAGAAACAGGGTGATGCTTATAAGTAGGGGCTTGACTGGCATGCTCATGTTTTATTTGTTCTGGTCAAGATAGTTGGCGGCGTGACGTTGCAGAATCCTTGTGCCGCGACATCCAGCGCAGAATTGAACTTGCTGGAGAGATTCTGGAATGCCACCAGCGCGGTAAGTTCGATAATTGCCTCATCATTGAAATGGCTTTTAAGGCGCGCCATCAGGTCGGCATCCACTTGGCGATCGGTATAGGTGATTGCCGCAGCGTAGGCCAGAGCCGCCTTGGTGCGTGCGTCGAATAGCGCGGATGTTTCAAATTCCGGCAAAGCCGCCAGATGCGCTTCGGTCAGGCCGCGTTTGATGCCTGTAGCGGAATTGATGTCAACGCAAAATGCGCACCAATTGATCTGCGACACCAGTATCGTGATGAGCGTCCGCAAGGTTGGTTCGATGGGCGACGATTTGCGGTCCAGCGCACCATAAAGTACTGACAGGCCGGCAAAAACCTTGGGCGAACGCGCCCATAGTCGCGCCGGCTCCAACTCGCGGCCATAGCGTCGCCGCTGATTGGCGAGGAACAGGCGAACATACCAGGGAAAACGATAATCAGGCGGGGTTTCAATATAACTCATGAGCTAACCTGCGGGTCAATGATCCCTTGTTATAGGGTGTCGGGATGAGCCGAGGCATCCTGCGATTTGTTGAAAAAAAGTTTTTTGACGCCAAGATAGATGCCAAAGAACATTAAAAGTACCCATACAATCAATCCGATCCACAACAACGCCCAATCTGTTTTATCAAAACTTCTGGTGTATTGGTAAACCTTTCCCCGAATTCTCTGCATGGGGGTAATGCGAGCATCGTCCCCATATTTTTTGATGAAATAATCCGTAATCTGTTGCTTGCTCATTCCCTTATTGATCTGCTCGCCAATCTCATTCTTCCATTCAAGACCGCAGGTCATGTTGCAGTCTTCCAGGACGAGCGGACATTCACATGGGCAGGCGAGATCTTTCGCAACCTCGTTAACGGTTAACGCTGAGGCGCTGGACAGGGTCATGACATAGGCTATTGGCATGAGCAGACAGAAAAAAAGAAATGTCCGGCGGGCAAAAATTTGCTTCATGGCTGCTTACCGCGCCTTTTTTTCCAAGACCTGAAATACCATGCAACCAATACCACAATGCCGAAAGTGCCTGTTCCAAATAACACATAGATCATTGTTTTTATGTTTCTCTGGGTTTCATAAGGCGTTTCTTTGGCTTGCGATTCCTTCATGGAGGTGTATTTGATGTCAACCGAGGGGTTGGGGTCACTCTTGATGTAATTGATTTTGAAAGTGTTTTCATGGTTTATCGCGATGCTCTCAAGTCGATAGATAAAATGGTTAAACCCCTTGATTACACTTATTGATCCCTCTTTTTGAGACACCGCAGCGGTTTCCGGGGGAAGTATGTTGAATGCAGTGCTCCGCAAAGGTTGTTGAATATCAATTTCCATGGCCCTTATGGGGTGATTTGCTTTGATTTGGTAGTCAATTGCTTTCTTTTCGGTCTTTACGTCCAGTTGTGGGGTGTGAAAGCTGAGATAAAAATTGGGGTAGGGCAATATAAGGCTTACCTCATCGTAATTGCCTTTATTAACGGTTTTGTAAAGTTGGCAAAAATGCTGGCCTTCATGAGAGAGACTGCAGGCATCGCTGATAACGGAACCCTTGGGTATGAGAAAGCTTGTCTTGATGGGGTAGCTTGAAACTTCTTCAAATCTGCCGTCATAAATTGCCAATACGCTGGGATCGTCATATTCCGGCATGATAGACACCTTCATCCGGCCTATAGACAGGTCTTTCGTAGCCCCGCCGATACCCAGCGTATTTTCTGCACCCTTGTCACACCCCGAGTTGAGTGACACAAGGAGAAAAACAATGGCGAAACCTCTGAGGTTGCTTACCGTTTTCATGTATTAACGACCTTTTTGCGATTTGTATAAAAATGGCCAACATCGCTGTGGCTGCTTGAAACTCTTCGGGCTATATTTATTCCGCAGGTAATCCACCCATCGCGATTACCAAGCCGGATGCCTGTGAAGCGCGAGCCGGGCTTCAGGGATGACAAGCCGAATATGACGAAGTTCAGCAACTTCGCAATTACTTTCTCATTTTGATGAAAAATTATATCATCCGAGCCGATTC
>MGXK01000026.1:15874-17953 GCA_001802375.1 Gammaproteobacteria bacterium RBG_16_51_14 | reverse complement strand
TGTCATAGGCAGCCTGCGCACGCAGCCAATAGCCGTTGGACAAGCCGAAGAAGCGGCAAAGCCGTAAATCAGTATCAGCAGTGACCCCCCGCTTCCCCGCCACGATGTCTCCAATACGCTGGGCCGGAACGCTGATTTCTTTCGCCAGACGATACTGGCTAATGCCCATGGGCTTAAGGAACTCCTTCAGGAGGAGTTCACCAGGGGTGACGGGCTTGAGTTTTCCCATATGTACCTCTCTTCAGTGGTAATCCACTATCTCCACGTCTTCAGCGCCTGCTTCCGTCCAGCGAAAGCAGACGCGCCACTGATCATTCGTTGCGCCACGGCAGCGATGTTTACAAATCGCCGGATGCGCTCACCCTTGGACAGCGCCTCTGTCTCGGGGCACTTGAACGATCTGATCATGCACTATAGTAACGCGATTCATGATTAACGTAATGCGTGATTATAAGGCCCAACGAGCCTGTAGAAAAAATCGGTTTAAAAAAGAGACTATGGGCATCATGGTGATGGCTGGTGTTCAACCTGGATAATGCCAATACATTAAAGGTTCTGGGTTAGTAAAAACTGACAAATTTTTTGATTATATTTTCTCTGACCACGAACCCGACGCTGTGCCGGAGTCGTAGCGGGATGTCAAACACCGGTGAGTTCATTTGACAATATGTAATCGTTCGATTACTGTTTCGCCGTGTTCTCGATAAAGCCGCTCCCCGGATTCACCGAATGGCTCGACGGCCTGCACCGACGCTTCGGTGCGTAGTGTGGTGGCGGCACGCATCAAGCGCCTGGCACTTGGTTTGATGGGCGATGTAGTGCCGGTGGGCGAGGGCGTGTCGGAGTTGCGTATTCATGTAGGCGCAGGCTTGATTAACTGAAGGAGATGACCTCATGACTCAACGCATCAAGGTGGCAAACCTGCCCGAGTTCGACACCGCACCATATCTCGACAGCGAGGCGGCGATTGCGGCCTACCTGACAGACATTCTGGAGGCGAATGATCCGGCCTTGCTGGCGGCGGCTCTGGGCGACATCGCCCGTGCGCGTGGCATGAGCGAGATTGCCAAGGCATCCGGGATCACCCGCGAAGCCTTGTACAAGGCACTACGTCCCGATGCGCAACCGCGCTTCGACACGATCAGCCGAGTGTGTGCAGCCTTGGGGGTGCGTCTGGTGGCGCAAGCCGTTCATGGTTAACCCAGGCTGGGCCATTGTTTATCGTCACTCAAACCGTGGCAGAGTGAGTTCGGGGTTAGAGTAATAACTTTCGTGGATAACTCAAGTCTTGCATAATAGTTTTTACTCTGACCCCGAACTCGAGGCGGTACCGAGGGGCCTATCCTCATCTTCGATACAGCATGTTTGAAGGGATTCCATTTCCTTCTTACTTCTTGGCACACCGGGGATCCCTCAGACTCCGACCCGGTTTTTTCTTCACCGCCAGCCATTTGCTTGCAGCTACGTGGACATTGAGTATATATTGATTCTGACAGTCTGCCACATGGTTTGATCGACAGTTACTAACATGCACAAGATTATGGTTCTGCAGAAATCAAGAGATTCACAGGCAGCAAAGCGGATGTTGTCGTGTCTTGTGCTGGCACTGTTGATTGTGCAATGGGGCCTGATTCAGCATATTGAATCACATCTGTCCGGTAACGACAGGGATAACTGCCAGATTTGTCTGGTTGGTTATCACATGGCAAATGCCGTGTCATATACGCCACTGTCAATTCCTGTCACCCCGGCGCTTGCTGACAAATTAATTACCGTACAGTCGGAATTCTGCTGTTCCCCCTTAATCGCCTTTCTGGTACGCGCACCTCCTGTCCTCATAATCTGATCAAATAACCCGTTGTTGTCCGGCGTTACGGTGATAGTCGTAACGCCGTCATTAATTTGTTATGAATCCGGAGGGTACACATGAACCCCTTGCCACTATTCATGGGACTGGCGCTCGCTGCCGTTCCCATCGCCGGCCTTGGCGCCGGGAATGATGATCTCAACGTCCTGCGTGAACAGATTGAGCAGATGAAACAGGACTACGAACAACGCATGCAGGCGCTGGAGGATCGT
>MGXK01000026.1:12515-15844 GCA_001802375.1 Gammaproteobacteria bacterium RBG_16_51_14 | reverse complement strand
GACGCAGAGGCGTCCGCTGCTGCAGTCGTAACTGCGCCCGTAGTGAATCCACCAGCCACGGCCAGTGCCTTCAACCCCGGTATCGGTGTGATCCTTGATGCCAGGGGACGTTACTACTCACAGGACAGCGGGGCATTCCGGATCCCGGGATTTACCCTGCCTGCCGGGGGTGGCATCGGCTCTGAGGGTCTCTCGCTGGGTGAATCGGAACTGAATTTTTATGCCAACATTGATGACAAGTTTTACGGCGGCCTGACGGCCTCGCTGGAAGAGGAGAACGGTGATACCACTGCAGCGGTGGAAGAGGCCTACATCCAGACGCTGGCGCTCCCTGCCGGCGTGACGCTCAAGGGAGGCCGGTTCTTCTCCAGCATAGGCTACCTCAATCCCACCCATCCCCACTCCGACGACTTCGCCGATCGGTCATTGCCTTATCGCGTATTTCTGGACAATCAGTTTGGCGATGATGGTGTGCAGGTGCGCTGGATAGCCCCCGCCGATCTGCTGGTCGAGGTGGGGGGAGAGTGGTTGCGCGGTGCAAGCTTCCCGGCAGGAGGGGCCTCCGATAACGGCAAGGGAATGTGGACCCTGTTCGGCCATATTGGTGGCGATGCAGGTTTGAGTAACAGTTGGCGTGCTGGTCTGTCCTATATCGCTGCGGAGGCAGACAGCCGCGAGACCGGTGATCCGGACGCCCCCGATTTATTCTCCGGAGACAGCGATCTGTGGGTAGCCGACTTTGTCTGGAAATGGGCGCCGGACGGGAATATCGTCTATCGCAACCTGAAGATCCAGGGTGAATACTTCTTCCGCAACGAAGGCGGTCGCTTCACTCCGGCAGGTGGCACTGTACTACCGCTGTCGATTGACCAGGATGGATTCTACGTTCAGGGGGTGTACCAGTTTATACCGCAGTGGCGGACCGGATTACGTTATTCCCGGCTCGATTCGGAGGATGCCGGGCCGGCCTTTGCGAACACCTCGCTGGATAACAACGGACATACCCCGTGGATCCTGAGCGCCATGCTCGACTGGTCCAACAGTGAGTTCAGTCGTGTGCGGCTCCAGTATAACCGCGACGAGTCAGGTCTGCAGTCCGATGATCAATTTGTCCTGCAATACATCATGAGCCTGGGTGCCCATGGCGCACATCAGTTTTAAGGAGAACCGGAATGAACCGCACATGTCTCTTGACCACGTTTGTCGTTTTATTATTTATTGTTCGATCAACCCAGGCCAACCTCGAGATCTTTACGTGTGAACCCGAATGGGCAGCACTGGCCGGGGAGCTGGGTGGTTCGAACGTGACCACCTTCAGTGCGACCACCGCACTCCAGGATCCCCACCAGGTGCAGGCCCGTCCGAGCCTGCTGGCCAGGGCCCGGCGCGCTGATCTCGCGGTATGCACGGGCGCCGGGCTTGAGATCGGATGGATACCGATGATCCAGCGCCAGGCAGCCAATCCGGAGATCCAGCCGGGTCAACCGGGCTTCTTCCAGGCGGCCGATTACGTACCAATGCTGGAAGTACCGGCCCGCATGGATCGCAGCGAAGGTGATATCCATGCGGAGGGCAACCCGCACATCCAGACCGATCCGCGCAATATCGGTCTGGTCGCAAAGGCATTGGCCGGGCGCATGGCGCAACTCGATCCTGTCAATGCTGCGATATACATGGCCCGCTATGAGGACTTCTCGGCACGCTGGGAGAAGGCGATTGACAAGTGGCAGCAACAGGCCGCACCGCTCAAGGGGACGCCCATCGTTGTCGCTCATAGATACTGGGTCTATCTGGAAAAGTGGCTCGGTCTGCAGGAAGTCGCCACCCTGGAATCGAAACCGGGCCTGCCTCCGAGCAGCGCCCACCTTGCGGAAGTGCTGGCGCAACTCAAGGCACAACCCGCCAGGGTGATCGTTCGTGTCGCCTATCAGGATGCACGACCGTCTGAATGGCTCTCTGAACGTGCCGGCATTCCGGCCGTTATGCTGCCCGGCACAGTAGACGGAACACCGGAGGCCACGGATCTCTTCCGCCTGTTCGACGACACAATCCAGAAACTGCTAAAGGCGATACAGAAATGAATCCAGGAACGATCGAACTCGGTATCATCATTCCGGCATTCCTCGCCGGGCTGCTGGTGTTATCAACACACGTCCCGCTGGGCCAGGAGGTGCTGGCACGCGGTATTATTTTCATTGACCTCGCCATTGCACAGATTGCAGGACTGGGCGTGATTTCGGCATACAGTTTTGGCTGGCAAGCCCAGGGATGTGAGGTCCAGCTGGCGGCAGGCGGCGCGGCATTATCCGGTTCTGTCCTGCTTCATTACACCGAGAAAAACTGGCCTGAGATACAGGAGGCGATCATCGGTGTGATTTTCGTATTGGCGGCAAGTGGCGGGCTGTTACTGCTTTCCAACAACCCTCATGGTGGCGAACATTTGCGTGACCTGCTGGTCGGACAGATCCTCTGGGTCAATTATTCCACCTTGTTACCGGTTGCATTCCTGTATGCACTGATCCTGTTTCTCTGGTTTGGCATGAGAGACAGTCTGCGACGCCTGAGCTTCTATCTGATCTTTGCACTTGCCGTGACTGCTTCCGTGCAACTCGTCGGGATATATCTGGTATTTGCAAGCCTGATCATCCCCGCACTGGCAACACGCAATTTTTCAGGGCCTGGACGCCTGGCTATTGGTTATGGCATTGGCGCGACTGCCTATGCCATGGCTTTATTGATCTCCTCCTGCTGGGATCTGCCGACGGGCGCTGTCATTGTCTGGTCGCTGGCAGTACTGGGCCTGTTGTTCCGATCCGGTCTGAAGATGTTACCAGGGAACAGCAGGAGATGAGGAAGAAAAAATATTTCCGGGAGGGTTAGTGATTTCAGGGTTCTCTGGCCCCTTGTTTTTTTACTGATATGTCAATGCAAGACCCTGCATCATACGTGCGGTATTTTTTCCAGGCATGAGTAAAGGGTAGCGTCTCCTTTTTATAGCCATTTACTCCTTTGCTGATTGTGTTTGTATGATAGGAATTGCAGCACGGCCTAAATCCTGACCAAACAGGATAAAGTACACCGTTCCTGCCAATCCAAAGGCAAAAGCGACGAGGAAGTTGGTTGCTGGGGATGCAATCAAGTTGAAGAAAGGCAAGAGCGCCTGTCCTATCCCAACAGTATCCATGATGAGTTTTGCCGTTGAAGCATCCCAGAGAAGCGCCCCGCCAAAAGCGGCTAAGGATACGATAATGTCTCGTATGAGGTAGTACAAGCCAAACGTTGCTGCTTTTCTGTCGTCTGGGGCTAAATCCATTATCAACGCTTTACGC
>MGXK01000026.1:0-12502 GCA_001802375.1 Gammaproteobacteria bacterium RBG_16_51_14 | reverse complement strand
CAAACTCTTTCAACCCCCGAACAACGAAAGCAATAACCATTATCCAGAATGACTGCGCGACAAGTAAAACCAGCGGAAACGTTGTAAAAAAGACAAATGTCGTCACTACAAATGGCTTTTTGGTACTCTTATCTGCCAGATACGCCACAGGAATATACACCAGCATTGCCGTTATCATTTCGATAGCCGTCAACAAGCCAAATTGTAACGGCGTAATCTTGTTGATGCTGACGCACCAGATAACGACAAAAGCATAGGGGATCTGCTCGCAGAATCGCACCAAAACATCCGATATCAGCAGGTTTCGCAGGGGCGCATTGAGCAAGGACAAGCCGTAGGATGTAGATGAACCCTTTACAGCGGGAGATCGTTTTTCATCGTCAATCATTATCTGCTGGAGTATCAGCGACACTCCAGCCAGGATAAAGGCAACGATGAAGGCGAGACGCACGCCTTGAATTTCACCGAATACTCCGATCAGTGCGCCGCCTATCACTGGCCCCAACGCCATCGGAATACGCCGGACAAGAGAGTGCAACGACACGCCCATCGTCCGCTTGTTCTTGGGCAAAACAGTTGCCACCATATCCATGGTGGCAGGCAATGAGATAGCTGTCCACGACACGAACAGGATTGCGCCAAGGATGACGGCTTGCCAGTTGGGTACAGCAATCACCACAACATAGCCAGCCATTGCAATCAAATTGAACAGCAACAGGGCGCGTTTATAACCCAATTTATCGCTGGTATAACCGCCAGCGAAAGAATACAGGGCGCTGAGGAGATTATCCAAGCCGTTCAGCAGGCCAATAGAGAACGCGCCGCCGCCCAAAGCCATCAGGTAAAGTGGCAAAAATCGCTCTGCCATCTTTTCCCCCAGCCCTACCAGTATCACCATTGCCAGTAGAGCCACGATGTTTTTCTTCAAACCGAAAAAATCGGCTATTCGTTGGTGTTGCTTTACGACTTGCATATCAACACAAGACCTTCATCTGACTGTGACGGTTATGACGCTGAGCGCCCAACGAGCCTGTAGAAAAAACCGGTTTTGAAGAGGGGCTCTGGGCATCATGGTGATGGCTTATGTTATTTTGTGTTCATACCGTCGTATCGATAGTCGATTCCGTTGGTACTGGCTGGTATCGCGGTTGGTTCGATTCGTCGCTGTATTGACGCACTGTTTCTTGTCAGGGAAACCCTTGCCCGTAGACAGGAATCTTACCCATGTTATGGCCTGATGAACAGAACATCCATGGGTGTTGATCTTCGTTTTGCCGCGCAGGGTAAGGTGATTAACACGCGCAACCCGGCTGAAATGATTACCAATGATATTTTAAGTAAAAGTGAGATCTCCGGTCTTTTTGATCATCTTCCGGGCAACTATGGTTTTGGTAGGTTCGGGGGCAGAGTAAAAACTGACAAAATTTTTGATTATTTTTCTCTGACCCCGATCCAGGACTTCAGGTTCGTTTCGCCAGCCAGTCACCCACAGCGGGTGGAATCAGCTTCTGGGCTTTACCACTGACATAGATGCCGATATGGCCGCCGGGAAATTCTATCTCGGTATAGTCATCGGTGCCCACACAACCTTCCAGCGCCCTGGACGCATCCGGTGGTACCAGGTGGTCCTGTGCGGCATAGATATTCAGTACCGGCATGGTTATCTTCCCCAGGTCAATTGTGTCATTACCGATCTTGACCGTGCCCTTGACCAGCCCATTTTCCTGATAAAAATGTTTCATAAACTCACGATAGGCCTCACCGGCCTGATCGGGGCTATCAAAGATCCACTTTTCCATGCGCATAAAATCCCTGGCCTTGTCAGTATCATCAAGCAGATTCACCAGGTCCATATACTTCTGTCCCATGAGACGAAACGGCTTCAGGGTAAGGAAGGCCCAGTTCAATAACTCGCCCGGGACATTGCCAAGTGTATCCACAAACAGATCAATGTCGACATGGCGCACAAGATGACTGAGTAAATCGTCCTTTGTATGAAAATCGATTGGAGTTACCGTAGTGATCAGGTTTTGAATCTTGTCAGGGTGTATCGAACTGTAACAACAACTGAATGTCCCTCCCTGGCAAATTCCCAGAAGATTGATCTTGTCGACATTGTGATTCTTGCGGAGAACATCAACGCAACGATCGATATAACCATTAATATAATCGTCCAGCGTCAGAAACCGATCACCGCCATCCGGATAGCCCCAGTCGATCAGATAGAGATCAAGCCCTGCATCCAGCAGACCTTGCACTATGGAACGGCCATCCTGCAGATCTGCCATGTAAGGACGATTTACCAATGCATACACTATCAATACCGGGACAGGGTTCTGTTTTTTTGTGCGTGGCTTGAAACGGTACAATACCAGTTTGTCTTCCTGATACACCACTTCCTTCGGGGAAACACCGACTTCAATATCACCAATCCCGGACAGGGTGTGCAGACCCTGTGCCAGTTTGCTGTTAAAAGTTTGTATCTCGCCGATTATTTCATCCGGCCTGATTTGAAATGGAAACACAATCGCGATCCCCTTTGTTAAATTTTAATGACAATCATCCCGTCTTTGCCTGTCTTGTTTGCAACCTTCTTTCCAGCTGCCTTTATTTTACGGGTTGTTTTCTTTCTGACTGATTTCCTGCCTGCGATCTTCTTTGCGGGCTGCTGCTTTCCTGAGGCGGATACCTTGTTTGTGACCGTTTTCAGGGTTGCACCTTCAGCCTTGATCCCGGAAACCCTGCCGGCAGCGGACTTCAGCATTTCGAGTTCACCCTTGAGTCTTGCGAGCTGGGATTCCATTCTTTGCATACGTCCTGCCCCTTGCTCATTCGTTGCCTTGATGGACGCTAATTCCCGGCGTAATTCCTGTTGTCGCCTTTTGACAGTATCCAGCCCTCTCTGCGTAGGCATATTCATGGCGGTCAATGTTTCATCCACAAGGTTGCGCCCATGTTGTTTGACCGCCATCAGGGAGTTCACAAGGCGACCATAGAGTTTTGAATATCCTTCACTGAAAACGAGCTTTGCATAGGCATCTTCATTACAGTCCACCCAGAGATCGTAGATTTCACGCAGGCTGTCAATCTTTTTACCAATTTTTGCCATCGCAAGTATCCTTTCGTGCATGGTTTCGAGCGCCTTGACGGCAACACCGCATAACGCATTATGGTGTTCCTGCTGCGTTTTTTGATATTCACTCCAGAGCCTGATCCCTTCCTGAAACTGTTCCTGGGATTCCCGCGTGTATCCTACGCCGGGCATTGAAAGGAATTTGTCCGTTATGCCTTGCATCCCGTCCGGCTTGAAATTCTGCAGAAAATCACCCGGCATAAACGAGGCTGATGAAATTGTTCTATGCAGGGTATCCATCGGCATTAAATGCCACGCACCCATGATGCCATTGAAGGACTGTACCGCCTCTGACTGTCTGGTGAAAAATGATTTCAGTCCCGTGAAGTGTTCAGCCAGTTTATCCTGCCAGTCTTCCGTTGCCTTGTTGATGTCGGCAACGGCACTCATAAACCGGGTCAACTGATCACTAACCTGGTAGAAGGCCCTGGTTTGTTCGACCATTTTTCCAAAGAAGTCCCTTGACTTGTCCGGGCAGGCACCCTTGACAGATTGCCACCAGAAATCCATGGCCTGTGCCCACGGGATATTCCCCGGTTTTGATGCGGTTGAATTCGAATTAGTATCCGTACCCTGGCAGAATGATGCCCAGGCTTGCATATAGTTACGCTGGGCTTCTAGCCAGTCGAAATCCTGAAAAGGGCTGGAATTTTTATCATTCATGTATTAATTTCCCTTACTTCAATGAACTATCATGAAATTATCCTAGCACGGTCAATTTTGCACCGCAAAAACACAACAATTACTGTTCAATTCCTGTGTTCAAATCGCACCAGTACTATACACAGCGACCTAAATATTTGCTCATATCAACATTGCCTGTCATTCCGGGCTCTTGTGCCCCAGAGGGTATGACCCGGAATCCAGCGTCTTACCTGGATTCCCGCCTCGGCTTTGTCTCCCTGAGTCGCTCTATCTCCTGCTTCCATGCAGTCGTTCGCGGGAATGACGATTTATGCGTATTTACTTTTGACGCTGTGTATAACACTCAGAACAGGATCGATTTGTGGATATTTTGTTCACCAACAAGCAAATTCATCACAGCGTAGAGTAAAAAAAGCCCGTAACTCATGAACAGACAGTACGGGCTAAACTCTTGGGAGGTCTTGATGGAAAAAATCAGTTGGCTGCTTTTTTTGCCGCGCGTTGTGCCTTGGGCCGGTTCGACTTCTCTGTCACGTTTTCCAGGCCTTTTTCAAATAAAGCAACCATATCGTCCCTTGCCTCGATCATCACGCCTGCGGTCTGACGGTTGAAATCGGTTACTTTGTTGACGTACTCATTGGCAAAATCCACCTGTGCATTCAGGATGTCCCGGTAATTGGTCGTGCCGCTCAAAACCTTGGCCTGTTTAACGCCACTCCCGATAGTTGTCACAGCAAAGCTGTACTGTAACTCGGTCATCTGCCTGAGTAGTGAGGTATTGATGTCGCCCAGTTCCTTCATGGTCGCGTAGGAAGACTTGCTGGCTGATGTCAATGTTTCATAAATTTCGTTTTGCATTTTCATTCTCCGTAAGGACTTGTGATATTTTTGTAGATCGGGCAACTATTCTTTGTGCAATGCAACATATTGCAGTGCAACATAATCAAATCGGACCCACTTGTCAAGCCTCATCACATGAAAACAGCAACCAACTGATAACAATAAACGATCGCCACTCATCCGCATTGCAATTTGCCTGAGAGTATTTTTATCACAGAACAAAATCCTGTGCCTAAGCTCTGGTAGATTCAATATAGAATTCAATTAGTTACTATGATTTCAGCAGAAGAACAATGAAAAAACTTACACTGTACAATTGACAACTGTTAATCAGTGTTCAGGCCGGTGTAATCGAGATTACCCGGCACAACCCACACCGGAGATTCAGTGATATTTACTGGGCTCAGCCAACCAGCATGACATTGAACCCTGAGAAACAGGGTACTTCCGTAGCCCCCGTGCACAGGGTATTTCAGGAATTTTCTCTATCCGACAGATTGCTCACGGTGCCCGACCAGTCCCTGGTTCGAACCTTTATACGTTTATCGACCGGCGCGGTTGGCCACCAGTTCATCAACGACGGAGGGATCGGCGAGGGTACTGGTATCACCCAGATTTTCCAGTTCATTGGCGGCAACCTTGCGCAATATCCTACGCATGATCTTGCCGGAACGCGTCTTGGGTAAACCCGGCGACCACTGGATAACATCCGGTGTGGCAATTGCCCCGATTTCATTGCGCACGTGCCGGATAAGTTCCTGTCGCAATTCCTCTGTGTATGCTACACCGGTCATCAACGTCACATAGGCATAAATACCCTGTCCTTTGATGTTGTGCGGATAGCCGACTACGGCGGCCTCGGCAACGGCATCATGCAGAACCAGTGCGCTCTCCACTTCAGCTGTTCCCAGGCGGTGACCGGATACATTGATAACATCATCAACACGACCAGTGATCCAGTAGTACCCGTCTTCGTCACGGCGGGCACCATCCCCGGTGAAATACTTACCCGGATATATCTTGAAATAAGTGTCGATAAAGCGTTGATGATCACCATAGACCGTCCGCATCATGCCCGGCCAGGGGCGTTTGATCACGAGGTTGCCTGAGGCAACCCCTTGCAGTTCATTACCCTTCTCATCGACCAGGCCCGGTAACACACCGAAAAATGGTTGCGTTGCTGACCCAGGTTTCAAGGCAGTCGCACCGGGCAAGGGGGTAATTAATATGCCGCCGGTTTCAGTCTGCCACCAGGTATCCACCACCGGGCAGCGTCCATCTCCCACAATATGGTAATACCATTCCCAGGCCTCAGGATTGATTGGTTCACCTACGGTTCCCAGGATACGCAGACTTTTGCGACTTTGCTTTTTGACATAATCATTACCCATGCCCATCAAGGCACGAATTGCCGTCGGTGCCGTATAGAAAATATTCACTTGATGTTTGTCCACCACCTGCCAGAAACGGCCGGCATCAGGATAAGTCGGGATCCCTTCGAACATCAGGGTCGTTGCACCATTACAGAGCGGACCATATACGATGTACGTATGGCCTGTCACCCAACCAACATCGGCCGTACACCAGTAGTTATCACCATCATGATAATCAAAGATATATTTGTGGGTGATCGCTGCTTGCAGCAGATAACCGCCGGTCGTATGCAGGACTCCCTTTGGTTTACCGGTCGAGCCGGAGGTATACAAGATAAACAGGGGATCTTCACTATCCATTTCTACAGGAGGACAATCCACGGATGCCGTGGCGACCGCCTCGTCATACCAGATGTCCCTTTGCCCGACCCAGTTAATATCACCACCTGTGACCTTGACCACAATAACAGTATGTACATGGGGACAGGCTGCAAGCGCCTTGTCCGCATTTGCTTTCAACGGAATTTTTTTGCCCCCGCGCATACCCTCATCCGCTGTGACAAGTACCTTGCAGTCGGAATCGAGGATCCTGTCTTTCAGTGATTCCGGGGAGAACCCCCCAAATACAACGGAATGAACGGCACCAATCCTGCTACAGGCAAGCATGGCGATTGCCACTTCGGGGACCATGGGCAAATAGATCGAAACCCGGTCCCCTTTCATTACACCACGTCCTCTCAGGACATTGGCGAAGCGGCATACGGATTCATGGAGTTGCCGGTAGGTGATCTTTTTGTCAACAGCGGGGTCGTCTCCCTCCCAGATGATGGCGGTTTGATCGCCGCGACCGTCAAGATGCCTGTCCAGGCAATTATAGGAAACATTTAATTTTGCACCTTTAAACCACTGGATATTGGCATCTGTGAAATCCCACTCCAACACCTTGTTCCATTTTTTATACCAGGTGACAAATACCTCAGCCTGTTCTGCCCAGAAATTATCCGGATCTTCAATTGACCGTGCATACATGGTCAGATATTTTTTATTATTTATGTGTGCGCTGCTGGCCAGTGACCCAGGCACAGCATAAAGTTTTTCACCGGACATAAGCCCCTCCTTACTTTTTCAGGCGAGAACCATAAAATTACAGTCAGGAAAGGTCTGCATAATTCCCTACCCCCACCAGGGGGTACCGAGGTACTGGAATTTTCAGACCTACCTTAATCAGGCACGGCAGATATTGTAATTGTCAATTATAAACACAGCTATATACAGGGTTTTTAACCCGATTACTAATCCTGATCTGTGGATTTATTTTGACCTTCAGAATTGGGAACCCATGCACATATAAAAACAGTGAAAACAGTCCCAGGATTACGCATGAGCGTACGTCCGCTTGACATAGTCATCTACAATCTGACGGAATTCGCCGGCAATATTATCCCCACGCAGGATAGTAACCATCTTGCCGTCGATAAATACCGGTGCTGAGGGGGCTTCCCCGGTACCCGGCAGGCTGATACCGATATTGGCATGTTTACTCTCACCTGGCCCGTTCACTACACAGCCCATGACAGCCAGATTCATCTCCTCCACACCCACATATTGTTCGCGCCAGACTGGCATCTGGTTGCGAACGTAGGCCTGTATATTATCCGCGAGTTCCTGAAAGTAGGTGCTGGTAGTACGACCACATCCGGGGCAGGCGGTTACGAGCGGGGTAAACGATCTCATCCCCAGTGTTTGTAACATTTCCTGGGCGACGATTACTTCCTTGCAGCGGTCCCCCCCCGGTTCCGGGGTCAGGGAGACACGGATGGTATCTCCGATACCTTCCTGCAGCAGTACACTCATGGCAGCTGTTGATGCTACGATCCCCTTGGAACCCATACCGGCCTCGGTAAGACCGAGATGCAGGGCATAATCGCAACGTGCCGCCAGATCACGGTAGACAGCGATCAATTTCTGTACGCCACTGACCTTGCACGACAGGATGATATGATCCCGCCCAAGACCGAGTTCTTCAGCACGAGCGGCACTGTTTAATGCGGATACGATCAATGCATCCCGCATGACAACATCAGTCTCCTTCGGTTCGGCAAGGCCGGCATTTTCATCCATCATTCGAGTCAGCAATTCCTGGTCCAGACTACCCCAATTCACGCCAATTCTTACCGGCTTGTCATATTTCATCGCCAGTTCGATCATGGTCGCGAACTGACTGTCTTTGTTCCTGCCAAAACCAACGTTTCCCGGATTGATGCGGTATTTTGCCAATGCCTCGGCACAATCCGGATATTTTTTCAGCAACTTGTGGCCGTTGTAATGAAAATCGCCCACCAGGGGGACCAGGTACCCTGCCGCATCCAGTTTCTCATGAATTCTCGCTATCTGTCCGGCCGCAGCCTCAGTATTGACAGTGACACGTACCAGTTCTGAACCGGCCGCAGTAAGTTGTTGAACCTGTTGTACTGTAGCTTCAACATCTGCTGTATCCGTATTGGTCATGGATTGCACCACGATCGGATGACAACCGCCGATGATGACTGACCCAACCTTGACAGCTGTGCTGTTGCGCCGATGCAAGGGACCGTATTCCATGGACATATATTGTATTTAAGCCTGTTTTTTTATGGTGCGGAAAGTCTAACGAGCATATCAGAACTGTCAAGCACGGGGTATTACAAACAGATTCAGGGAATTCAATCTCCCCCGCGCTCACGCACGGGGTTTTGCCCTGCGATAAACCAGTCATTCCGGCAGATTTCTGCATTTTTCTATCAATACCATGAGTACATTTTTTGGGCATTTCCAGTCTGATAGCCCCAGGGAAACCGGTTATTTACACATGATTTATCAGTTTATAAAGACAAAGGAATGGTAGCGGGAGTTCATTGAATACACCGGTCATTGATAAATGAATTTATTGGGAAAAAATCACAACGGCATGCGATACTAGTCAGCATGAATAAAAAAAACAGCTATACAAAAGAAGAATTGCTTGAATGCGCGCGGGGCAAAATGTTTGGTAAAGGCAACGCCCAATTACCTCTTACCCCCATGCTGATGTTTGACCGAATCATCAGCATCACCAAAGATGGTGGAAAATCAGGGAAGGGTCAGATCATTGCCGAACTGGATATCAAGCCTGATTTATGGTTTTTTGACTGCCACTTTCTGAATGACCCGGTCATGCCTGGCTGTCTGGGTCTGGATGCCATGTGGCAACTGGTTGGATTTTTTCTCGGCTGGACTGGCGCACCAGGCCGAGGACGCGCCCTTGGATGTGGTGCTGTCAAATTCACCGGTCAGGTCACTCCTGCCAACATAAAAATAACGTACTATATTAATATGAAGCGCGTCATCTTGCGGACCATGGTAATGGGCGTTGCTGATGGATCGATGGAAGTTGATGGGGTTGAAATATATTCCGCCAGGGATTTACGCGTAGGCCTGTTTACATCAATAAAAGATTTTTAGGTAAGCAAAAGTGAAGCAAGCAGTTATAACCGGGATGGGTATCATCTCCAGCATTGGAAATAACAAACAGGAAGTACTGGAATCCCTGAAAACAGGAAAATCCGGAATTGTCTATAGCAGGGAATATGCTGAATTGGGATTCCGTTCCCATGTTCATGGACCGATAAAACTTGATCTCGAAGAATTGATCGATCGCAAGTATAAACGGTTCATGGGTGACAGCGCTGCCTTCACCTATCTCGCTCTGCAAGAGGCGATCGAAGACGCGGCACTTGAAGATATGCACATATCCAATCCACGCACGGGTTTGATCGTTGGATCAGGCGGTGGTTCCAACGAAAACATGCAGGTGGCAATTGATACACTTCGTTCTAAAGGCGCACGCAAGGTCAGTCCGATGCTGGTACCGCGAATCATGTCAAGTACCAACAGCGCCTGTTTATCTGTGGCCTGCAAGATCAAGGGCGTCAATTACTCGATAAGTTCTGCCTGTTCGACCAGTGCTCACTGCATCGGTAATGCCTGCGAGATCATCCAGGCCGGCAAACAGGATATTATCTTTGCAGGTGGTGGTGATGAAGTGCATTGGACCACAACACTGTTGTTTGACAGCATGGGGGCCCTGTCTGCAAAATTCAATGATTCTCCTGAAACAGCTTCACGTCCATATGATGCTACCCGTGATGGCTTCGTAATATCAGGCGGAGGGGGCATCCTGGTAGTGGAAGAACTGGAACATGCCCTGAAAAGAAATGCACGGATCTATGCGGAAATTACCGGCTATGGCGCCACCTCGGACGGCTTTGATATGGTGAAACCATCCGGCGAGGGTGCCGTACGCTGTATGCAACAGGCACTGGCAACCGTTGACACGTCAATCGATTACATAAATGCCCATGCAACCAGTACGCCTGCAGGTGATATCACTGAACTTGAAGCAATAAGGGAAGTATTTCCTGACAAGGTCCCGGCAATCAGTGCGACAAAATCATTATGTGGACATGGGCTCGGTGCGGCCGGTGTTAATGAAGCAATTTATACCTTGCTGATGCTTGAACATGATTTTATCAGTCTTTCTGCCAATATCAGTCAGCTTGATGAAAAGGCGAAAGGGTTGCCCATTGCGACAAGACGAATAGACAATGCCGGACTGAACACCGTCATGTCCAACAGTTTCGGATTCGGGGGAACAAACGCGACACTGGTATTTCAAAAAACAGATTAACTCAAGACCAGTTTCAAAATACCCATGACAAAATTTATATGGATCCGACCAAATTACTCTCGGTTTTATTAAGCTGGGCGGTACAACTTACCAGTTATCCCCATCCCCACATACTTCCGGTTATTGAATATAAAAACAATGATTTTTTTGTCCAGTATGCCTGCAACGGCAAGCGGAATTGCCGTGTCGCTGCCTGGTATAACAATGACGGGATTATCAATATTAATAATGTACTAAAGGATCAGACTGATCCCATGACCCGCGGGATAATCGTACATGAACTGGTACATTACCTTCAGGATCTCAGTGGTAAATTTGACAATAAGGATTGTCAGGATCAGCAAGTACGTGAACGCGAGGCCTATGCAATTCAACGCGCTTATCTTCACACGGTGGCGGGGGCTTTCATTGCCATTTATATGGATTTTCCACCCTGCCCGGGATAATAAACAAATATGATATAGACTCTTTTCCGATCTGGTCTGTCCACTACTACCTGTGACAGCTCAAGAACATGTGGTTAGTGCCTTCAATACTTGAGAGATAGCCTGTCCTGTATCTGATCAGAACCATGATTAGTTATGCAACAGCATTGTTACAGGACATGGGACAGATATGTGAAGGTGATCACAAAAAAACGTACAGTACTGCCGCGAAACTGTGAGTTGTATCACAGCGCTAAACCAGCCCTTCGACTAGACTTCTACCAAGTGAATTTATTACCTCCCTGATACTTGTGAGTAGCTCGGGACTTGCTCTACCCTCCTCCCCCTCTAATTGAGCAGTTCCGGGCTTTTTTTTATGCCGCCGCCTGCAAGCAGGTGACTTTCGTTCATATATCAAGTGATCTCGTCAGGCCTTCTGCAAGGCCTGATCGATATCCGCAATAATGTCATCGACATGTTCGATACCAATAGATAGACGAACCAGATCCTCGGTTACCCCGGCCATTCCGAGTTCTTCTTCGGTGAGCTGCCGGTGGGTTGTCGTGGCAGGATGGCAGGCAAGCGATTTAGCATCACCGATATTTACAAGCCGTGTAACCAGATTGAGTGCATCAATAAAACGTGCCCCGGCCTTACTGCCTCCATTAATGCCAAAACTGAGAATGCCGGCTGCCTTGCCGGAACAGTATTTCTTGAGCTTGTCATGATCGGGATGATCGGGCAGGCCCGCATAATTCACCCAAACAACCTTTTTATGGGCCGAAAGATACCTGGCAACAGCAAGTGCATTTTCACAATGTCGATCCATCCTGACCGGCAAACTCTCAATCCCCTGTAAAATTAAAAAACTGTTAAAGGGCGAAATTGCTGAACCCGTATTTCGTAATGGTACGACGCGTGCCCGACCGATATAGGCAGCCTCACCCAGGGCCTCCGTATACACAACTCCATGATAAGAGACATCAGGTTCATTTAATCTTTTAAAGCGCTCCTTGTGCTTCGCCCAGGGAAACTTACCAGAGTCGACCAGTGCACCGCCGATGCTGGTCCCATGCCCCCCCATATACTTGGTCAATGAATGAACAACAATATCGCATCCATGTTCAAACGGGCGGCAAAGATAAGGGGTTGGCACCGTATTATCGACAATCACCGGCAAGCCGTAAGCACGAGCCATGCCGGCAATAGCAGCAAGGTCAGTCACATTCCCGGCCGGATTCCCGATGGACTCACAGAAGACGGCTTTTGTATTGTCGTTAATCAATTTTGCCATCCCTTCGATGTCCTTCACATCGGCAAAACGTACTCTAATACCGAATTGAGGCAAGGTATGGGCAAACAGATTATAAGTACCCCCATA
>MGXK01000025.1:4720-5302 GCA_001802375.1 Gammaproteobacteria bacterium RBG_16_51_14 | reverse complement strand
TTCGTAATGACGAGAACCGATACCGGACATTCGGTAACGTGGACGTGGAGCTAGAACACCTGTTCTTTGCCACGCAGTGACACGTAGAGGCACTTCTAACGAAAGAAAATGACCCTACCCATCATAACTACCGCTGAGGAGCAAATAAAGGGGCGTCCGCTTGATGAGTTGAACAAGCTGCGCCGCGCTAACAGTATTGCGCTGGCTCCCATGCTCCCCTTCTCGGCAAAGGGGTATGAGCACCACTACGCGGGCATCTTCACGCACAACATCCCCGCCTTTGCTCTGGAATGGGTGCAGGAGTTCTTCGAGTATTACGACAAGGGTGTGAGGCGCTTCGGCTTCAAGGCGCACCGGGGAGCGACCAAGAGTACAGTGTGGACAATTGGATTTAGCACATACATTCTAGCCACCCACCCGGAGGACTCTATCCTGATCGTGCAGAAGTCTGACACGGCGGGCGGCAAGACTTCCAGCATCATTGCAGACACGATAGAGCATAACGCGGGCTGGAAAAGCATGTACCCGCACCTCAAACCAGATAAGGCGAAGAAGTGGGCATTCGAGGGCTACGACATTGTA
>MGXK01000025.1:4310-4465 GCA_001802375.1 Gammaproteobacteria bacterium RBG_16_51_14 | reverse complement strand
GTAGCAATTTTTAGTTATACCCCCTGGTACGGGGATGACTTCTACGCTTATGTCGAGAGTACCGGCCTGTATCACATCATGGAAACGCCGCTGATAAAAGAAGCTGACAGCACTCAGCCATCAGCTTTTGAGTGGCGCTCGAAATACTGGACGTG
>MGXK01000025.1:4060-4244 GCA_001802375.1 Gammaproteobacteria bacterium RBG_16_51_14 | reverse complement strand
TTTTGCACGGATGCAGATGCTCGACTTGACGCGGGCGGAGGGCATCAACCTGAAACGGGAATGGCTGCACGAGTTCCCGTATGAAAAGATAAGCCCGTCCTGGCCTGTGTACTTCGGCGTGGACTACGCATCTTCCTCCGACAAGTTGAAGATGAAGGATAACGACTACTTTACCCTTGCCTGG
>MGXK01000025.1:3530-3622 GCA_001802375.1 Gammaproteobacteria bacterium RBG_16_51_14 | reverse complement strand
GGACTTTTGATACCCCCGCCGGATAGCGACCTGCTGGGCGTGAGAAGGGAGCACCAGAAAAGCGCCTTCGCAACAATGGGTAAGGAATTATC
>MGXK01000025.1:3142-3364 GCA_001802375.1 Gammaproteobacteria bacterium RBG_16_51_14 | reverse complement strand
CCACAGACCCGCACGACGCGGTCCAGACCACCGTGAGGACATTCGCATCCGTGAAGCCGCGCTTCAAGGTAATGCCGATGCTCCCCAACGAAGCGAACAGGAACCGCGCCAACCAGATCGAAACAGCCATTGCCTACAACTTCAAACAGGCAGGACGCAGGAACGACGCCTCCGTTGTGTGGGATGTGATGTTTTCCGCGGCCCTCTACGCGGAAGTAGCCG
>MGXK01000025.1:2892-2959 GCA_001802375.1 Gammaproteobacteria bacterium RBG_16_51_14 | reverse complement strand
TCGATGAGTTCAAGGATAGCTGGGGGAAGCTGTCTGAAAAGGTGGTCGATGAGAAGGATTACATCGA
>MGXK01000025.1:1998-2630 GCA_001802375.1 Gammaproteobacteria bacterium RBG_16_51_14 | reverse complement strand
TGAAGCGGGCGGCGCAGGTTCAGTTTGCTGGAGTGTTCCCGCCCGGACAAGAACCGGAGATAGATAACACAGAACCCGCCGGAGTATTGAAACTCCCACAGGGTACGCAGCAATTCACCCCCCTGCCCTCCCAGCAGTCAGACCAAAGGGTCTCGCAGCAGAAGGCGGAGAAAAAAGCGGGAATATGGCAGTCCACTGTCGCAAGAGTATTGCAGACGCTTGAGTTTCCATCCGGCACGGCCTACTCATCCGTCAACCAGCTTTTATCGCAGGCGGCTGGCAGCCTTTCCCCGTATAAGATACTCGGTGAGAACGCATTGGCTGAAACAGCGCACCTGATGCTGTGCTGGCTTCACTATTACGGCAAGGAATACGGAAAGGTGGATTTGTATGGGCAGTATGATGACAAGTCCAGAATGGGGCAGGAAGTTAGGATTTCGTCCGACACCATAGACCCGGACGCCTTGCAGATCGAAGTGATATTGACCGCCGACATGCCCGTTGACAAGTTGCAGCAGATCAACGGAGCGGTGTTGATGAAACAAAACTTCTCTGTTCCCGAAGCGGAGTTGTTGGAGGACTTGGGATTGGGCGACCCGGCGGAACTTTCCAAGAGACGCAAGCTGGAGGAC
>MGXK01000025.1:1242-1949 GCA_001802375.1 Gammaproteobacteria bacterium RBG_16_51_14 | reverse complement strand
TCCAGGAGGAATTCCAACAGCGGGCAATGGAAATGCAGGCAGGCATCCAACAGCAGCAGCAGTCCCAGGCAATGGAACAAGAGGCGGCAATGCGGATGCAGGAACAGCAAGCAGCGACGGCCGCACAAGGCGGATCGCCCGGCATGGAGAACGCGGGAGGGTTGATGAATAATCCTGCAATGGGTGGCAACCCGCCCGTTACGATGGGCAGAGGCCAGCAATGAAACCAATCTTCCTTTTAGTTGCATACATCATTGTATTTTCCCTGGTTTACGATTTAGGGAAATGGCTGTTATCTAAACTCAGAAGGCAAATTGTTCTGTTCTCTGCTGCCAGAATAGATAAGTGGTTTTTTTGTGAGGTTTTTTTCTGGCTTTCGACAGAGGATGAATTGCGGCGATTGCTGGCAGGGCTTGATTTTATTCAAATCAGGCGCAACTTCCAAAAGGCAAAACAATGATAACGCAGCGACTTCTCGACGAATGGCACGTGGAAGCGCAGGACTACAGAGATCAGATACGAGATGAGTTCCTGCAAGGATTGATGGGCAATAGGAAACAAGGAGTACCAAATGGCGCGACGCGGAGATTACAGCAAACCCAAGTTGAACGCCCGGCAGAGATACCAGGCCAAGGTCAATTACAACCGGCAGGTGGCGCAACTGGAGGGCCTCTACCAGCAGGGAATGTCGGTGGAGGAAGTGCGGG
>MGXK01000025.1:371-1211 GCA_001802375.1 Gammaproteobacteria bacterium RBG_16_51_14 | reverse complement strand
GTAGCAGACGGCGATACCCTTCCCGACATCGCCAAGGCGAATAACACCACCGAAGCGGACATACTTGCCGCCAACCCCGACGCCAGCCGGATACAGACCGGGATGGTTCTGAATGTGCTTGGGGGCGATAGGGCAGGCACAATTCCCTCCAACGCGGCGCAGGGCGCAGTGGGGGGCGGGTTGAGCACGTACAACGTGCTTGGGGGCGATATGACTGGCAAGACATTGTATAATGTGCTTGGGGGCAATATGACTGGCAGGACGTATCAACCCCCTAATTTCTTTCAAAACCTTGTTGGATATGACCCAAATAAGCCGCTCGCAAACAAAACCACATACCCGGCATGGGAGAGTTTTTCTGGAGGCATTAGCAGCGCGTTTCGGAAGCTGGTTGGATTAGACCCATTTACTTCAACCAATGGATCCACCAACCCACTTGGGCAGACCATCGGCGCGTCTGCAACAACTGCCCACCCATCCGCTGGCACACCTGCAACAACTGCCCCACGCCTGCCTAATCAAAATTTTGGTACGCCACGCATCACGCCGCAAAGATCGCACCAGACAGAAAGCAGATGGGTGGAGGAGATATATACAAAAATGCTTCCGGTCAGTGAAGGCGGACAGGGTTATATCCCAACCCAGGGAGAGATGAATTACTTGCGCGCCACTGGCAGGGTCGTACCTTCGACAATGGGCAGCGGAGGAGGCGGTGGCGGTGGATTTGGTTCTGGCGGAAGCAGAAGCCGCGGGCGCGGGGGTGGTGGCGGCGGCGGTGGAGGAGGAGTAAGGGGCGCAGTAAGAGGCGCAGCGCCTGACTACGCCAACGCGAGACAAGAA
>MGXK01000025.1:157-365 GCA_001802375.1 Gammaproteobacteria bacterium RBG_16_51_14 | reverse complement strand
CCCGCCTTTGGAAGTGGGGCAGGGTTTAGAGGGTTGGTAAACTGGCGCATATAGGACAAAAAAAATGCCACTTCCTACCGGATACTCCTGGACAAGTCAGACATCAGACTATCAAAATAGTTATGATCCATACAAAGACATCTATGGGCCACCTTCGCGCGAGCAGATCGAAGAAGAGAAGCAGCAGAGCGAGCAGTTATTCTCTGAA
>MGXK01000025.1:0-128 GCA_001802375.1 Gammaproteobacteria bacterium RBG_16_51_14 | reverse complement strand
GCCTCAGGGCGAAGCATTGCCGGAACTGGCTATTGGCTGGCAGCCCAACGGGAAAGCGGATTTCGGGCCAGGCTTCAGCGGATGGTTAAAAAAGTTTCAGTCCAACGTCACGAGCGCATGGAACACTG
>MGXK01000024.1 GCA_001802375.1 Gammaproteobacteria bacterium RBG_16_51_14 | reverse complement strand
TCCAGCAGGGCAAGGCGCTGCCGGAGAAATACCGCTTCATCCTGTTCGAGGACAAGCGCGAGGTGGAGCTGGTGTGGAACGGCAAGACCCGCGATGTCTGCACCACCGTGCTGCCGTTCCAGTCGCTGGAGCATGTGGACGAACCGCGCAAGGAAGCGCCGGAGATGCAGAGCGATTTGTTCGACACGCGCGGCCGTCAGCTCAAGGGCTGGACCAACAAGCTCATCTGGGGCGACAACAAACTGATCCTCTCCTCGCTCAAGAGCGGCGCGCTGCGCCGCCAGATCGAGGACGCGGGCGGCCTCAAGCTCATCTATATTGACCCGCCCTTCGATGTCGGTGCCGACTTCTCCATGGACATCGAAATCGGTGGCGAGACCTTCCACAAGGAACCGAACCTGCTCGAACAGATCGCCTACCGCGACACCTGGGGGCGCGGGGCGGATTCGTTTATTTCGATGATTTACGAACGGCTGATTTTGATGCGGGATTTGTTGGCGGAGGAAGGCAGCATTTATGTGCATTGTGATTGGCGGGTCAGCACCTACATGCGATCAGCTATCGAGGAGGTGTTTGGCCGTGACAGCTATCGCAACGAAGTAATTTGGCAACGCACCAATGCACACAACGAAACTGGTCAGTACGGAAGAATCCATGACACGATTCATTTCGCTACGCGGAAACTTGATGGATATATATGGCATCCTGATCCCGTCGGATTCTCCGAAGAGCAATTGGCGCGCTACAAGAAGGATGAAGAAGGTCGTCTCTTCACCACTCAAGACCTGACGGCACCTCGGCCCAATAGCAATTCTGGAAAGTTCGATTGGCGTGGGACGATGCCGTCCTCAACGCGAGGATGGGGCTACACGCTAGAGCAACTTGAACAATGGTGGGCAGATGGAAGGATTGCGACGAAGAGAGACGGCACGCCACGAATGGATGGACTCATCGTCTATCTGGATAACAAGGAGGGACAAGCGCCACAAACAATTTGGCAAGACGTATCGAGAGTGACGAATACGGGCTCTGAACGTCTAGGCTACCCCACCCAAAAACCAGAAGCCCTCCTCGAACGCATCATCAAAGCCAGCAGCAACGAAGGCGATCTCATCACCGATTTCTTCTGCGGTTCCGGCACCACGGCGGCGGTGGCGGAAAAGCTCGGGCGCAAGTGGATTGCTACCGACCTCGGCAAGTTCGGCATCCACACCACGCGCAAGCGGCTGATCGGCGTGCAGCGCGAGCTGAAGGAATCCGGCAAACCATTCCGCGCCTTCGAAGTGCTGAACCTCGGACGCTACGAGCGCCAGGCTTATCTCAACGTCGGCGGCCGGTTGTCCGGCAAGCAGAAAGAACAGGCGCTGATGCAAAAAGAGCGCGAGTTCCGCGACCTGATCCTGCGCGCGTATCGTGCCGAGCCGCTGGAGGGCGAGAGTTTTTTTCACGGCAAGAATGCTGGACGGCTGGTCGTAATCGGCCCGATCAACCTGCCCGTGGGACGGCTGTTCGTCGAGGAGGTCATTACCGAATGCCGCAAGCGCGGCGCCTCGCGCGTGGACATGCTCGCCTTTGAGTTCGAGATGGGTTTGTTCCCCGCCGTGCTGGAAGAAGCGAAACAAAAGGGTATAGACCTCATGCCGAAGCAGATTCCCCCCGAGGTATTCGATAAGCGCGCGGTCGAAAAAGGGCAGGTGGTGTTTTTCGACATCAGCTTCATCGAGGCCACGCCGCGTTATAACAAGAAAGACAAATTCACCATCCAGATCGAACTGACCGACTTCTCCGTTTACTACACGCAAGGCGCCGCAGAAGCCGCCGCCGCGAGCCTGAAGGACGGCAAGAGCCAAGTCGTGTGCGAACAGGGCCAACTCATCAAGGTGAGCAAAAACAAAGATGGCATCGTCACCCGCGACACCCTCACCAAACACTGGGCCGACTGGGTGGATTACTGGGCCGTGGACTTCGATTACATGAGCCGCAAGGAAATCATCAAAGTGGCGGTGGGTAGCGGCGTGGACGGCGCTCCCCTCGCAGCCCCCTCACCCCCAACCTCTCCCGCAAGCGGGAGAGGGTGGCCGGAGGCCGGGAGAGGGCGAATTCGAAGAACGCTGGACCGGCAGCTACATCTTCGAAAACGAATGGCAAAGCTTCCGCACCCGCAAGAACCGCGACCTGGAATTCACCTCCGCACCCCACACCTATACCAAAGCAGGCCGCTACACCGTCGCCGTGAAAGTGATCGACATCTTCGGAAATGATACGATGGTGCTGGTGCCGGTGCCGGTGAGTGTGGGATGAAGGTCAGCTCTACGCCTTGGGAGACTATGAATGACTTTTCAGGTTTTGGAATTAAGCGGTGGCGGCAATCGCGAGATCGACTTGCGGCAATGCAATGCAATGGATGCGCGCTTTGGTGTATCAGTTACAGTGTTTATACAAACAGGTGTTAGAGAAATCTAATGATGCTGACCCATTTGATCCGATGCGGAACATAAAAGGAAATATTGTGACTGACTCTGCACCATTCCCAGTAGGTTCACTATGGCGCAAATGGGATCTTCATATCCATTCTCCAGGAACCAAGCTGAACGACCAATTCAAGCTGAAAGATGGTGACGTATTGACGGAGTATTGCAGGAAGGTACACGAGTCAGGTGTCTCTGCCTTCGGAATTACTGATTATTTTTCTGCCGATAGCTATTTTTCCTTCATCGACAAGTTCCGCGAACTATACACGAAGTCTCCGAAAGTATTCTTCCCCAATATCGAGCTGCGGACGAGCGACGTCGTAAATGTTGCTAAAGAAGAAGTTAATGTGCACATCATCTTTAACCCGTTTCAACCAGAATATGAAAAGAAAATCAGAACCTTTCTTCAGCATCTAAAAACCAATAAGACTGGAAATGGTAGCCGAAATGTGAAGGCATCTGAATTGACTACGACAGTAGACTATGAAGGGGCGACAACTACCAGGAATTTTATTCAAGAGGCATTTGATGAGACTTATGGCCAAAAGGCGGACTTAGCTGACCACGTCCTCATATTCACGGCCGCAAACAACGATGGGATGCGGACGGAGACCGAAACAATAGATGGAAAACAGAGGGGTATAAAGCGCAAGGCGGTAATTACTGATGAACTCGATAAATTCAGTGATGGATTCCTGGGGAACTCTGGGAATGCAGAATATTTTCAAAGGACAGATCGGCTTGAAAACAAGAAAGAGGCGGCCAAACCAAAGCCGGTCGTGTCAGGATGTGATGCGCACTCCTTTGTGGAACTCGACAAGTGGCTTGGGAAATGTGACCTGGAAGAGGGTCGAGTGATACGTCAGCCGACGTGGATCAAAGCTGACCTGACCTTCGAAGGATTGAGGCAAATCATATATGAACAAAGCCGAGTCTTCATTGGGGAAGAGCCGGAGGTGGAAGGCCGAGTACGAGGTAACCAAACAAAGTACATAAGGTCGGTTTATTTGACACAGGCAGACGGGTATGCCGGTCGATGCGGTATGTGGTTTCAAGAGGAAAATATAGAACTCAACAAAGAACTCGTTGCGATAATCGGCAACAAGGGAAGCGGTAAGAGTGCACTGACAGACATCATAGGTCTTCTGGGTAATAGTCACAATCAAAAGTCCAAGATAGCTACTGGAAAACCTGAAATACTTTTCTCATTTTTGAACAAAGAGAAGTTTCTTAAGAACCAGTGCGCCTCGAATTTTAAAGGGGAGCTGCGGTGGCATGCCGGAGTACCTGACCAAAAAATTCTCGATGCAACAGTTGACGAGAGTCTGCCGGAAAAAGTGGAGTATCTCCCGCAGAAGTATCTGGAAAGAATTTGCGCAAATATTGAAGATAATGAGTTCCGTTCAACACTGGACGAAGTCATATTTGGTTACGTGCAACGAGCCGACCGCTTTGATAAGACGAATCTTGATGACCTCATCAGTTACCTGGCGCAGCAGGATGAAGAAAGCATCCGAGCCGCCAAGTCGCTACTCCATGAAGCGAACGAGAAAGTAGTATCAATCGAAAAGAAGCTTGTTCCGGATTACCGCAGAGAAGTTGAAGAGAAGATACGGTTAAAGCAAGAAGAGCTTAAGAGCCATGAAACTCTAATACCTCCAAAGCCTGAACCTGCTCCTGAAAATATTTCGGATACAGCGGGAGCAGCAGAACTAGGTACTGTTGAAAAATCCATAACAGAACTTCGCCTAAGGATCGGGGAGCTGGGGCAAGAGCAAACTCAGGTTGCTAGTCAGACTGAGGAACTTAAGCAAACCCGAAAAGCAATCGAACGAGTGCCCGAAGCGCTGAAAGCTCTTAAGACAAAACACGAGGCAAGCCTCACGGCAGTTGGTTTGGACTTCAACAATATTATCAAAATTACCATTGACTATGACACGCTCGATCAAGTAATCGAGACCAAGACAAGCAGGCTGAACGAAATCTGTTCTTTCCTCGCGTCCGAGGAGGATATAGCCAGCAGCACTTCTGACGATACAAATAAGGCGGTCGCACGTAGCGCAAGCCTTGTCTGTCAACTTGCGGAACTCAACCAGAAGAAGCTCGGCATCGTTGAGCGCCTCGGAAGGCCGGAAAGGGAATATCAAGCGAATCTTGAGAAAAGAACCAAATGGGAAACGCGGAAAAGAGAGCTACTTGGCGACGAACAAAACCCAACCGCACATACCATTAGAGGTCTTCAGCAGGAACTGAACAAGATCACTAATGACTATTCCAAAGATATGGACTCGGCTCGAACATACAGAGCCAACATAAGTAGAGATATTTTCAAAGAAAAGCTCAATCTCACCTCGTTTTATAACTCTGTGAAGCAATCAATCGATAAGGAGATAGAAAAATATAGGGATGAACTCGGAGACTATGACATTTCAATTGAAGCCGGGCTGCGATTCGATGCTTCATTCTATGAAGAATTCTTTAGGTACATTAACCAAGCCGTTAAAGGAAGTTTCCATGGGACGGAAGATGGTAAAACCGTATTAAAGAAGTTGTGCGAGCGCGTGACCAATTGGGAAAGCGAGGAGGACATCTTTTCTGTGCTTGATAGCATTGTCGATTTTCTACACAACGACAGAAGAGACGAACTCTTAGTGGGAGAAAACACGGCGCGGGACATTTTTAAGCAGATGAAAAACCAAAAGGATCCAGTAGACCTATACGATTACGTCTTCAGCTTCGACTACCTGAAGACGGAGTATGACCTCAAAGTTGACGAGAAAGACTTAAGTGAATTATCGCCTGGTGAACGAGGCGGGTTGCTGCTCGTGTTTTATTTGATGCTAGATAGGAGCGACATTCCACTGGTGATAGATCAGCCCGAGGACAATCTTGATAACAAGAGCGTCTATGAAATTCTTGTGACGTTCCTTAAGAGAGCAAAAAAGCGACGGCAAATCATTATGGTGACCCACAACCCGAATTTGGCAGTGGTCGCCGACGCAGAACAGATCATTCATGTATCTATTGATAAGAAGAACGGTAACGATTTCGACTTTTACTCCGGTTCAATCGAGAATCCAGAGATAAATAAACGGGTTGTCGACATTCTTGAAGGAACCCTCCCCGCGTTCGATAACCGGCGGCTCAAGTACAGGAAGCAGGGTAAATAGTGAAACAAAGTGCCAGGCTCGAATTACGATCAGTTGAAAAATATAGAAGGAGGCGAAGATATGCCCGGTGCATTTGCTCATATGGTAGCTGCCGATCAAGCGAAACAAGCAGCAGAACTCAATGGCCTTGATTTGATTGCCCGAAGCACGCTGAAATATCCTCAATGGTTACAGGCTGGCACAGTCGGGCCCGACTACTCATATTTGCATCACCTTCGCAGCCATGACTCATCAGACAGTTGGGCTGATCTTATGCACTACAACCGCACGGGCGATGTTGTCCGGTCTGGCATTCAATGGCTCAGCGAGTGGGCTGGAGACCGCACGAGTATGGAGTTTCAGCGAGCCGTAGCCTGGTTGTCCGGTTATCTTTCGCATGTAGTATTGGACGCTTCGATTCACCCTGTGGTGAGGGCGATCGTAGGAGAGTATGAGCAGAATGCAAAAGAACACCGCATTTGTGAGATGTACATGGACTCCTTCATCTTCAAGGAAACCTATGGCTATGAGTTGGTGAATGATGAATGGGCAGATTATCTACGCCACACTACCGATGACAGCGGTGATGGTATGGATAGGACTATCAAAACTATTTGGGGGCACATGCTTAAATCTACCTATCCCAAAGAGTATGAGCAGAATAGTCCTGATTTCGATGGTTGGCATAATGGTTATATCCGGGCTATCGATATGGCTGATAACAGCTTGATCCTGTTCAGGCACGCTGCTACCGAGAACGGTTTACTCTACGCAGACTCAGGGGATATTCCTGCGGCAGCAATGACCAAGTACATTGAGCAAGCCAAGACACCTGCAACCAATCGTTTCGGTGTATGAGTATGCACTACCGCGATATCTTCAGTTTTGGTGTTGACAACATTGTCCGGTATTGGACAGCCATGAATGCCGCCATTGAGGGGAATGGCGATATCTCCATGCCAACATTGCCTAACTGGAACCTGGATAAAGGAACAATTGACCCTACTGGAGAAGGCAATGCAACGCTTTGGGTTTAAAACGCTAATAGTATTTCTGGTTGTTTTTGTTGGGGCGGGCACATCGTGCGCGGGGAATCTTTATCGTGATGATGATATGGCCAGGCTTTCCACATTGGTTCGCACAACCATGAGTATTGTCAAAGGGGAATACTACGGAAAGACCATGCCATCCCAGATAAACGAAGATGAGATTATCCTGATTGTTCGCACCCAGAACAGCCGGCACTTCAAAGAACTAGAGCAGCTTGATGGCAAGATCGAACTGATGATCGTGTCGGATGGCACTTTGATGGGAGCTATTATTTGGGATTCCGGCAACAATCGGAAGTTGATTCAAGACTTGCAATGCACCCTGAAACTTGATGATCCAACATACCAGCGAGAAGAGTTCGGCAACGAGTTCACGCTTGATTGGAAAATTTGTTCGGTTCATTAAGGCCGCGTAGGGCTCAATAGCGTGAGCATATTGCGCAGAATGAAAGGCAATTCCAAACCACAGAACCGTCGCAGGGATTGAACCCAAATCCATGCCATCGTTG
>MGXK01000023.1 GCA_001802375.1 Gammaproteobacteria bacterium RBG_16_51_14 | reverse complement strand
AACTTGAATATTGCAGGGACTTGTCCGGGTTTTCTGGTATGGATCAATCCTGTGATACGGAACGCTTATTTGACTCCTTTCCCAACCAGAAAGGCACTGTATTTTTTATCGGTCTTGAGAATATGGTTCTGCAGTAAATCATGAAGCAGTTCCAGCAGCAGCACCTCGCCGATTTTAAGACTGCCTGCATCCAGCTCGGCCTTGAGCTTCAAGACCCGCTTGTCGAGTTTCGCATGTTCTTTCTTGTGATCTCCGGCATCGGGATAACCGTACTTGTCGAACAGCTCTTCTTCATAGGTAAAATGCTGACCAGTGTAATCAAGAAGCCCGTTGATAATCTTGTCCAGGACCGCCGGCGCCTTTCCCTTGTCGAGGGCGTCATGCAGGGTTTTGATCATATTGACTATTTTTTTATGCTGTTCGTCAATTGATTTAATACCGACGCTGAATTCGTCACTCCAGGCCGTCAGATTCATAGTTCAAACCCCATCAGGGATCCTCCAGATTTGGCGCAGTCTCGTGAACAGTAATCTATGTCAAGACCTGCGCAGATACAATGGGTGCAGTACATCGGTGCATACAGATCCCGTTATGCAGCAGGCGCATAACAAGCGACAGGCACAAATATCTGTTTAAGCTGTTTTGTCTCCAGGTAATTACTGACACTGCTGATCAGAACCGCATATCCAGTTTAATCCTTTCATAGGCCTGCCTGATTTCGTGTGTCCGCTGTGTTGCGACCTTCATCATCTCTTCCGGCAGTCCTTTTGATACCAGCTTGTCAGGGTGATGCTGACTTAACAGCCTCCGGTAGGCACGTTTGACTTCTGCTTCAGTGGAATTGCGGGTAATGTTCAGAATTTTATAGGCGTCATGTAAACTCATCTTTTCTGTTTTTGTTCCTTGAGCTGAATGCTGGTGATGATATTGTGCACCAACAGCGGCCATGATGCTTTCGAAATCGTACTGTGGAAAACCGAGGAGTCCACATACCCTCAGCAGCAACGCCTTCTCGGCAGGGTGGACAACACCATCTGCACAGGCGGCATAACACTGTATCTCGATGAACATGCGCCTGATGTTTCCGGAATGACCTGTCTCCTTGCGGAACTGCATCAATATGTCTTCCAGTGGAAAATCCGCCTTTTTGCCCTCATTAAACAGTGTAACAGCCGATTTTCTCTGACCCGCTGATAAATCCATCTGTGTCATGATCAGCCGGGCGGTGCTGATTTCATCCGGCGTGACACGTCCATCCGCCTTGCACACATGCCCCATGACTGAGAAGGTTGCCGTAAAGAAGGCGGCCTGTACCTGCTGCTGGTGCCCCCTTGCAGAATTATCCGGTGAAATTCCCTTCATCCCTTCATCAAAATTGTGCCCGATTGCAGCCCCCAGCAAGGCGCCAAGCGGGCCGCCCAGCATAAAGCCGAAGGCACCGCCGATTAATTTTCCCCACCAATTCATCGAAAATTCATTAATCAACTATATTGTTTAATTCAGTGTGAACTCCCCCGTGCGTAAGCGCGGGGTTATCAATAAAATTATCTTAAGGCGGATCTTAGCATTGTTCAGGCGGACGGTTTGCAGGCATTGATTGATTCTTTCAAGACAGATGAAGACAGGAGGAAAAAGTTGAAAAGCATTGCCCAGATTGAGCCTTCGAGCCTCGCGGTGTGCCTGATTTTTCGGGCAGGATGTGTATTATAAGGAGAGAGTGGGTATCAACCACGGCGCCGATACAGGCGTTGAACTTGAACCATGGGTTCAAGTGGGAACTTTGAGCAAGGTATCAGGTTTTCCACATTTTTATGGACATACACAACAACCTTGCAATTTCGTTCCCCGGGTTTTGTGAAATAGGCTCAAGTTTCCCGAGCCTGAAACTCGATCACCGTAGTAGATACCCGAGCTTGTAAACCGTTCTGTTCCGTCTGGCCATCCAGCTATATCCCTGGCCGGTTTTCTTCCCTAGATAAGTGCTTTTTCTATTTTACTCTGCAGGCGTTGAACTGTGTCTCCTACCTTTGAAGTATAGTCTGCTTTGTCATGTTTGTATGCCAGGAATTCATTTGCGATATTCAGTGCCGCCATGACCGCCATGCGTTCGGTTCCTATCACATTACCAATTTCCCTGATTTCCTGCATTTTTTTATTCAAAAATTCAACTGCATCATAGAGTTGCTCACGCTCCCGTTCTCTGCAGGATATCAGATATTCTTTATCGTGAATGATGACGCTGACAGGCTTTACGTCTGTGGTCATGTACGTGTTTCCATCGCCCGGAGCCTGGAAATCATTGACTCGATACGTGCCCTGGCCTGTTCGGTTTTTTCAATCAGGATGGCCCGTTCATTGACGAGTGTTTCCTGTTGATGACGTAATGCCGAGTTTTCTGTCGTCAATTTCCCGACTGTCCGAATCAGTTCATCAACACGGGCTTCAAGAGAAGCCAGATCTATATTTCCATTATTCTGCTCTGCCATAGCCGCATCCCGGTTTAAATTTCAGGTAATGGACAATGCCTGATGTTTGTTTATTATAATTGCTAAATATAGAGCGGCGTTTCTGACGGGTCAACAGGATAAAATTTCCTGATTCCTCCAAAGCGGGTGTTTTTCAGGAAAATGTAATGATTTTGGCAGTAATTCAGGGGCTGAACTGTATATGCTGGATTATGATGAATTGAATGGGGTGTTACTCCGGGCACAGGCCGGGATACGTGCGGCTGAATGTCACGGTTTTCTTTGTGGCCAGCTGTGTGTGACTCGTGCGTACAATTCTGATGTATGGCATGATTATCTGCTGGCGGATATTGATGAAGATGAGCAACTACAGGCGTGTCATACCGCATTTAGCGAGATGGCTTCAGCCATCGAAACACAGATCGATTCCCCGGATCTGGAATTTCAACCACTGCTACCTGATGACAATCAATCCCTTCCTGAAAGAGGTGTTGCACTTGCAGACTGGTGCAGCGGATTCCTGAGCGGGCTTGGTACCGCGGGTATTGGCCAGAGCGGAACGATCCCGAAGGAATGTAGTGAAATGATCGACGATATCGCCAGAATAGCCAGGGCCAGCAGCGCCGATGCGGAAGATGAAGAGGATGAACGGGCATTGACAGAATTGATCGAATATCTCCGCATGGGTGTCATGATGCTATATCAGGAACTGCCTGATAATATGGAATCATCATCGGATCACAACAGTTCTGAGGGTGTGCATTGATGGATTTAAAAGAGTTCCCGCGACGACGTAAGCGGTTAATGGACATGATTTGCGAGGGCAGTATTGCAATTATTCCAACGTCACAGGTACATATCCGTAACCGCGATGTTGAATATTCCTACCGGCCGGACAGTGATTTTTACTATCTGACCGGTTTTCCGGAACCGGAGGCGGTTGCTGTATTGATTCCCGATCGGACCAACGGAGAATACATATTATTTTGCCGGGAGCGTGATAAAAAAAAGGAAATCTGGAACGGACGAAGGGCCGGTCTGGAAGGTGCCTGTAATTATTTCGGGGCGGATGATGCCTTCCCCATTGAAGACCTTGATGACATCCTCCCCAACCTGATGGAAGACCATGAGCGTATCTATTACACCATGGGAAATAACTCCGGGTTTGATCAACGTGTTGTCGGCTGGGTCAAGCAGGTACGCGATCGTGTGCGTACAGGTGTCAATGCACCGGATGAATTCATCGCGTTAACCCATTTTTTGCATGACATGCGCCTGTACAAAAGCCAGCGGGAGATCAAGGCCATGCGTAAGGCGGCATGGATATCAGCTACGGCGCATAAACGCGCCATGCGTTCCTGTCGTCCTGGAATGATGGAATTTCAGCTCGAGGCTGAACTTGTCCATGAGTTTATGGTTAATGGTGCACGTGCACCGGCTTACCCCCCCATCGTCGGCAGTGGTGTAAACAGCTGTGTTCTGCACTATACAGAGAATTCTGCGGAGTTGAATGACGGTGATCTTGTGCTGATCGATGCGGGTGCTGAATATGATGGCTATGCCAGCGACATCAGCAGAACTTACCCGGTGAACGGTGTATTCAGCAAACCGCAGCGTGATATTTATGACATTGTCCTGGCAGCACAGGGGGCGGCGATCAAACAGGTAATGCCCGGAAATCACTGGAATGATCCGCACGAGGCAGCCGTCAGGATCATTACACAAGGGCTGATCGATCTGGGCATACTCAAGGGCAGGGCAAGGACCCTGATCAAGGAACAGGCCTATTCGAAATATTACATGCATCGTACCGGGCACTGGATAGGGATGGATGTCCATGATGTCGGCGATTACAAGGTCGAGGGTGAGTGGCGCATGCTCGAACCAGGGATGGTCATGACGATTGAACCAGGACTGTATTTTCCGGAAGGGATGCGTGGCCTGGCAAAAAAATGGTGGAATATCGGCATCCGGATTGAAGATGATGTACTGGTTACCCGTGATGGCCACGAGGTACTGAGCATGGATGCCCCGAAGCAGGTCGATGAGATTGAGGCAATAATGGCCGGTGCACACTGATTTCGACATTGTGATCGCGGGTGGCGGGATGACAGGTGCCAGCCTCGCCTGTGCACTGTCGGGAACATCCATGCGTGTCTGTGTCATCGAAGCTGTTCCATTCAGTTCTGATAACCAGCAGAGTTTCGATGACCGGGGGATTACCTTGTCGCCCTCATCGCAGCGTATTCTGGACACCCTGTCAGTATGGAAATCGGTCGCCGGGGATGCCAGTCCCATTCATATGATCCATGTATCCGATCAGCACCATTTCGGCTTTGTGCGCATGTCGGCAGCCGACCTGGGTATACCGGCCCTGGGTTATGTCGTCACGGCAAGATCGCTCGGAAAGGCACTGCTGGACCGCATGGCTGGCTGTGGCAATATCACATTATCAAGTCCCGCCCGTGTTGAGGAAGTCGGCTTGCATGATGAATTCGCCGAGGTCTGTGTGGTCCATGACAACGCAAGAAAAAGACTGAAGTGCAGATTGCTGGTTGCTGCCGACGGGACACATTCACAGGTGCGCAATATGGCGGGTATCCGCACTGAAACCAGGGATTATGGGCAAACCGCCATCGTCGCCAATATCACGCACCAGTTGCCACATAAGGATACTGCCTTTGAACGGTTTACAGTCACGGGACCACTGGCATTATTACCCTTGCGGCAGCAGAGCGTGCTGGTTTTTACCGTTGCCGGCAGGGATGCAGACTGTTTTATGAAAATGGCTGATGCGGATTTTCTCAAAAACGTGGAAACGCGTTTTGGCAGACGCCTGGGACGCTTGCAAACGATCGGTAAACGCAGGTCCTATCCCCTGACCTTAATCGAGACGGCTGAGCAGGTCCGGCATCGCCTGGTGATACTCGGCAATGCGGCGCATACCCTCCATCCCAATGCTGCCCAGGGATTCAATCTGGGCTTGCGTGATGTGGCCGGTCTGGCAGAGATCATCATGCAGGGAAATCGCGACTGTCGAGACCCGGGCGAACTTGAATTGTTAAACGCCTATATTGCCTTGCGTGAGCAGGACCAGCAGCGGGTCATCCGTTTCACAGACAGCCTGGCACAGACATTTTACAATGATCTTCCGCTGACCAGCCTGCTGCGGAACAGCGCCATGCTGGTAACCGATCTGGTGCCGGCCCTTAAACATCGCCTGATTCGCAAAGCGACGGGTTTCTGGGGCGTACAGCCTCGCATGGTACGGGGGGCGCCCTTGTGATTACGAATAATGCCGGTACCAGTGTCGACGTCATCATCGCCGGGGCCGGAATCGTCGGTGCCGCCTTTGCCGCCCTGCTTGGCAGGGCCGGAATCAGCATTGCGCTGATTGAAGCCACTGCCGCCGAACCGGACAAGGACAAATCCGTAGCTGATCCGCGCGTGCTGGCGATAACCAGGGCATCGGAAAAGATACTGCGCAAGATCAATATCTGGGACAGGATCGCCGGCAATCGTATTGGCTGCTTTCGTGAGATGCATGTCTGGGATGAGAACGGGCATGGCCAGATCCATTTCGACAGTGCAGCAATTTGTGAGTCCACCCTCGGCTATATTATTGAAAGCAGACTCATCCAGGACTCGTTACATGCCGCCCTGTCGAATATGGATACCATAAAGTGGTATCGTCCGGCGCGGCCTGTGTTACTGGAGAAATACGATGATTCCGTTGTGCTTGGCCTGGATGACGGGCGCCGCCTGCGTTCACGCCTGATTGTGGCAGCGGACGGTAGCAATTCTGCGGTACGTGAACTGGCGGGTATCACCCTGGATAGTCATGATTACCGGCAATCAGCCCTTGTTTCTGTCGTCACTACCGAAAAGCCGCATGGCGATATTGCCAGACAACGCTTTCTCAGCTATGGACCATTGGCCTTTTTGCCGATGGCGGAGCCATCCAGGTGCGGGATCGTCTGGTCAACAAGGCCGGAACATGCAGCTGAACTGATGAACATGGACATGGGTCGATTTCACCTGGAACTGGAATCCGCCTTTGCCGGGACACTGGGCAGGATCATCAGCAGCGGGACAAGGGCAAGCTTCCCGTTGCGACGGGCACAGGCCGAACATTATTGCCAGCACCGGCTGGCACTCATTGGTGATAGTGCACACAGCGTCCATCCACTCGCCGGACAGGGTGTCAATCTGGGTTTGCTGGATGCGGCGACACTGGCTGAAATAATGATCGAGGCACGTCTGAAGGGACGGGATGCGGGCGCCTATTCTGTCCTGCGACGCTATGAGCGCTGGCGCAAGGGTGAAAACTACCGGATGATGATGATATTCGAGGGTTTGAAATATCTGTTTGAGAGCGAGGCCTGTCCGGTTCGCTGGTTACGAAATACCGGTATGGATATCATGGATTCAGTGCCCGTGCTGAAGGAATGGATCATGGTTCAGGCCATGGGCCTGGCGGGCGATCTCCCGGCATCCGCCAGGGGCCTTTCCTGACCGGTTACGATTCGCGCCCTGATTATTCATTACCTGTATTACCGAACATCCGGTCAAGGGAAGTTGCGGTTTATTTGATTTACCGAAATTTGCAAGGCGTATATGTCTGACACGAACATTCAAACCTCACCGAATTTTATCCGGGCAATGATTGCTGTGGATCTGGAGAATAATAAAAATGACGGGCGCATTCACACCCGTTTCCCCCCGGAGCCGAATGGTTATCTCCATATCGGTCATGCCAAGTCCATCTGTCTTAACTTCGGCATTGCCGCCGAAAACGAGGGAGGACTTTGTAATCTCCGGTTTGATGATACCAACCCGGACAAGGAGAATATCGAGTATGTCGAATCGATCAAGAATGATGTTCGCTGGCTGGGTTTCGACTGGCAAGACCGGCTGTTTTACGCCTCGGATTATTTTGCACAGCTGTATGAATACGCTGTCCTGTTGATCAGGGACGGTAAGGCCTACGTCGATAATCTCAGTGCCGATGAAATACGGCTGCACCGGGGCACATTGACCGAACCGGGAAAGAACAGCAGATCCAGGGAACGATCCCCCACAGAGAATCTGGATCTGTTTCAACGCATGCGGGCAGGTGAATTCAGGGAAGGGGAATACGTCCTGCGGGCCAGGATTGACATGGCGTCACCCAACATGAATATGCGGGATCCAACGCTGTACCGTATCCGCAGGGCACATCATCACCGCACCGGGGACCAATGGTGTATCTATCCCATGTATGACTATACACATTGCCTGTCGGACGCGCTGGAGGGTATTACTCATTCGATATGTACCCTTGAATTCGAGGATCACCGGCCGTTATATGACTGGTTTCTGGACCAGTTGCCCGTCCCCTGCCATCCGCGGCAGATCGAATTCGCACGTCTGAACCTGAATTACACGGTAACCAGCAAACGGAAATTAAATGAACTGGTAACCAAAGGCCATGTTTCCGGCTGGGATGATCCGCGCCTGCCCACGCTGATCGGCATGCGTCGCCGTGGCTACACCCCGGAGGCGATACGGGATTTCTGTGAACGCATCAGGGTAACCAAGAACGATACGATCATCGATATGAGCGTACTGGAGAACTGTGTCCGGGAGGATCTGGACCGGCGCACCCGGCGTGTCATGGGGGTATTAAGGCCATTACGAATCGTTATCGAGAATTATCCTGAGGGAGTGACCGAAGATCTGGATGCCCCCTTTCATCCGGGGAATCCGGAAATGGGCAGCCGCAAGGTCCCCTTTGCCAGGGTCATTTATATTGAGCAAGAGGATTTCATGGAGCTACCGCCGAAAAAGTTTTACCGGCTTGCCCCTGGACGGGAAGTCCGTCTTCGCTATGCCTATTTTATCCGGTGCGAACGCGTTATCCGGAATGAAACGACGGGGGAAATCACAGAATTACGTTGTACCTACGATCCCGCAACCAGGGGCGGTAATGCCCCCGATGGTCGCAAGGTAAAGGGCACACTACACTGGGTCTCTGCCGCGCATGCCCTTGAAGCAGAAGTACGTCTCTATGACAGGCTATTTACCGAGGCGGAACCGGACAGCAGCCAGCATGACCGGGACTGGATATCATTTCTGAATCCTGATTCCGTTGAGATCATCAGGCAGGCATTTGTCGAACCCGGTCTGTCCAGGGCTACCGTTGAGAGCCGCTTTCAATTTGAGCGTCTCGGCTATTTCTGTGTGGACAACAGGGACTCGACCGATGGGGCTCCGGTTTTCAACCGGACGGTTACCCTGCGTGATTCATGGGCGAGATTGAATGAAGACAAACGGGACTAGTTTACGACCCCCTTTGAATCTTTACCGTAAAAGATATCATTTGGCTTTTGTCGAGATGGGTGACAATGGCCTCCGGTGAAGGACCCGGTGTTTCAGAATCAGTAATCCCGTCCAGTACAGTTGCCTCTTCAGAATAGAAATTGAAACTCAGTGTTTGTTCAGATTATTAAATCCATACAGGCAGATCTTCCCGGGATTTCCTTTCATTTCAACGCGTACCCCTGGTGTGAATTATTTCCCTTGAGTTCAGATTGGCGCCCATTACAATAGCTGTCGCCCTGCGGCAATAACAAACTTTTCGGTACAGAAAATAATCAACAGCTACCAGACAGGATAAATAGCACATGCACAATACCCCTCCGGTTCTCTATAAAGCCGATATTAAAAGTCTCCCCCTGATTAACAGCGGAAAGGTGAGAGATATATTTGCAGTGGATGCCAATCACATGTTGATTGTCACCAGCGATCGTCTTTCTGCCTTTGATGTCGTTCTGCCTGATCCCATCCCGGGCAAGGGCAATGTCCTTACCACCGTGTCCAATTTCTGGTTTGGACGTACCAAACACATCATTCCCAATCATTTATGCAGCCTGTCCATGGAACAGATTTTAACGGATGAAAGCGAACTGGCAATGGTCAAAGGCCGTGGTATTGTCGTACGCAGACTCAAACCACTGCCGGTCGAGGCCATTGTGCGCGGCTATATCATCGGGTCTGGCTGGAAGGATTATCAAAAAACCGGCGCCATCTGCGGGATACCCCTCCCGGAGGACCTGCAGCAGGCGCAGCAGTTGCCGGTGCCGCTGTTCACCCCGTCCACCAAGGCCGATATAGGCGAGCATGATGAGAATATCAATTTTGAGAAAACGGTCGACCTGCTCGGGCGGGAGATGGCCGAAAAGGTCCGGGATGTCAGTCTCAGTATCTATCGGGATGCCGCCGAATATGCCCATGAACGCGGTATTATCATTGCGGATACCAAGTTAGAATTCGGGACGGACAGAAACGGTGAACTGGTGCTGATTGATGAAGTCCTGACCCCGGACTCATCCCGTTTCTGGCCAGCTGACTCCTATGAGATCGGGATCAGCCCGCCGAGTTTTGACAAGCAATATGTACGTGATTACCTGGAAACACTGGACTGGAATAAAAAGGCCCCGGGACCAAAATTGCCTGATGAGGTCATCCGGAACACGGCGGCGAAGTATCGGGAGGCCCGGGACAGACTGGTTGTATAGCCATTGTGAATGAGATCGACAAACTGCTGGCGGGTTTCCGGCGCTTCAGGGAGCGCTATTATTCCAGGGAGCCCGGACTCTACCAGCAGCTGGTCAACAGTGGACAGTCTCCCACCTCCCTGGTCATTGCCTGCTGTGATTCACGCGTCCACCCGGTGCAGGTCCTGGACACCGATCCCGGCGAGATCTTTGTTGTACGTAATGTTGCCAATGTCGTACCACCGCATGAACAGGATGGCAAACCGCACGGGACAAGTGCAGCCATCGAGTTTGCGGTCCAGATCCTGGGTGTCAGACAGATCATTGTCCTCGGGCATGGTCAATGCGGCGGCATCAGGAGCCTTATGGAGGGTAAACATCAGGATCACCGCTATGGTTTCATCGATCCTTGGATGGATATTGTTGCCCCTGCCCGCGATCGGGTACTGAAAGAACGGCCTGAGGCATCCTTCGAGGATCAATGCCGGGCCTGTGAACAGGCAAATATCGATATTGCCCTGCATAACCTGATGGCGTTTCCGTGGATTAAGAAAAAGGTTGAAGGGAAACAACTGTCTATCCATGGCTGGTATTTCGATATCGGGCAGGGAGAACTTTTCGTAACCGG
>MGXK01000022.1:15591-16828 GCA_001802375.1 Gammaproteobacteria bacterium RBG_16_51_14 | reverse complement strand
GACCTGCCTGAATAGATCGTTTTGCATTTGGTTGAAATGGCAAAGACCCTTGCCGGATCCCGGTCCCTGGTCCAGGTGGCAAAATCCGGGTATTCGTGGACCTCAGCCCATTCATGATAGTCAAGACCGGCACGGCGCAGTTTCCTTTCATCCAGCCCGAATCCGAGCGGGTGGATCAGGTGCAGGCTCGCACCCGTGTTTGCACAAAGGCGGATGATGTTGCCGGTATTCGGCGGTATTTCCGGTTGATAGAGCACGATGTTGAACATGAATCAGCAGTTACCCCCGGATATAAGGTGTCAGGCTTGCGGAAACCAGAGTATTATACCTGCCAGTCCTGATCCCTGACCCCTGGTTCGTTGCCTGATGTCTTTGACACAAGAACAAAAACAGAAACTCTCGATCAAATTCTGCGGCCTGGATTTCAATACCCCTCTGGTATTGCTGTCAGGTTGTGTCGGTTTTGGTGAGGAATATACACGGATATCCGGTTTTTCCAATCGTGATGCAGGTGCCGTCTGCCTGAAAGGAACCACCCTGCATCCCCGCCTTGGAAATCCACCACACCGTATTGCCGAGACCAGTATGGGGATGTTGAATGCCATTGGTCTGCAGAACCCCGGTGCACGGGCCGTTGTTGACGAGTATCTTCCGCATCTGGATCTCAGCGAGACGAGGTTCATCGCCAATATTTCAGGGTCGACCGTCGAGGAATATGAGCAGGTCACCCGGGTCTTTGATGATTCGCCTATTGATGCCATGGAGATCAATATCTCCTGCCCGAATGTCAAGGAGGGCGGTGTCAGCTTCGGCAATGATCCGGAGATGTCGGCCCGGGTCGTTGCCGCCTGCCGCAGGGCAACAGACAAACCCTTGATAACCAAGCTGTCACCGAACCAGACGGACATCGCGGAAAATGCCCGGCGTTGTATTGATGCGGGAACGGATGCGTTTGCCGTAATCAATACCCTGATGGGCATGGCGGTCGATATTGAGACGAGACGACCGGTGCTGGGTAACAACCAGGGGGGATTGTCAGGCCCGGCGATCAAACCGGTCGCCCTGCTCAAGGTGCATCAGGTGTATCAGGTATGCCGTGCACAGGCCGTCCCCATCATCGGTCAGGGCGGGATCATGAGTGCTGAAGATGCCATTGAATTTATTATTGCCGGGGCAACGGCGGTCGGGATCGGTACCGCATTATTCTACGACCCGCTGGTCTGTCCGAAGATCAACG
>MGXK01000022.1:14465-15570 GCA_001802375.1 Gammaproteobacteria bacterium RBG_16_51_14 | reverse complement strand
AACGGCATGGTATGAGCCATATATCGGAGCTGATGGGTACACTGGAGTTATATACTGATGAGGACTGAGGACTGAGGACTGAGGACTGAGGACTAAGGACTAAGGACCAGTTCTTATTCTTTTCAGGAATACCTTCATTTCCCTGGCGGCCTGGATATCACCGTTTTTTTCCGCAGTCGCAATACCAGACTCATAGGCAGCAATGGCCTCCCCTTTCTGCCCGTTTTTATCGAGTGCGCTGGCGTAGTATTTCCATGCAGCGGAATAATGCTTGTCCAGTTGTATTGCCTGCGCCAGATGTGTAATCGCACGGGGATAGTCGCCTGATTTCAAATAGGCATTGCCAAGACTGAAGCGAAGCAGGGCACTGTCCTGGCCAGCAGCCAGCATGGTTTCAAAACGATCAATGATATTCATATTTTTGTCGGTTACTGTGCTATCTCCGCCCTGTCAAAAGGGAGTTATCGCGGAACAAAACCCCGTGTCCAGGCGCGGGGAGATTCAAAGGCGCTTTGCCTGCTTCTGTGCAACCAGCATGGCCTCATTTCTGAATCCCTTATCAACATCACCCGTTGTCCCTTCTTCACGGTAGGCAAGGATCTGAAAATCATGAAACAACCGAAGCAGTTCATTATCTTCCAGCAGATAATCCGGATTCTTCGGGCCCTTTGCATCGACCCTGTTCCTGGTATACGTCTGATAAAAGATCAGACCATTGGCCCGAATCGCCTTTTTGATGTCAGGGATGAGTTGACGTTCAAGAAAACGACTGACAACAATGACGTCGAAGGAATCACCGGGAGGTGGATCTTTGACTACATCGACAACACGGGTACGAACAGGGAGTTCCTGGTCTTTTATAAATGCATCCAGGGTGGTTATCGCGGCTGACGAGATGTCCCAGGCCGAGGTAGCGAGACCATGCCCGGTGAGCAGGATGGCGTTACCACCCATGCCGCAGGCAAGATCCAGCGCGGTGCCGGTGCAGGGTAACAGATGGATATACTCTTTCAGTACCTGGCAGGCCTGCCTGCCGCCGTGCTTACCTGCCCGGTAGATTTCATTCCATTTGTCAGCATCAGTATGTGGCATAGTCAGGTTCGGG
>MGXK01000022.1:0-14426 GCA_001802375.1 Gammaproteobacteria bacterium RBG_16_51_14 | reverse complement strand
TAGTCAGTTGTACCCTACCCACTACCAACCACTCGCAACAAACGAAGTTATCCCGTAGTCAGTTGTTGGTTGTTCACTACCCACAACCAACAACCCGCCACCCGTCACCATCTCTCTGCTTTACTCATTTCAGTTCTATACCGAGTGCCTTCAGCTTTCTGTAGAGATGGGTGCGTTCCATACCGACGATACGTGCAACCCTGCTGACACTGCCATTGGCCTTCCTGAGCTGGAATTCAAGGTAGGCCTTCTCGAAGCGTTCCCTGGCTTCACGTAATGGCAGATCAAAATCAAGAACCGTCTCCGGTGTACTGGATGTCGTCCTGCTGACTAGTGCAGTTTCAATTTCATTCAGTTCTATCGATTCGCCCGAACCGAGGATTAATAACCGTTGTACGAGGTTCTTTAATTCCCTGACATTTCCATGCCAGTCATGGCTGCGCAAACGGTTCTGGGCAGCAACGCTGAAGTGCCGGTATGACAGACCTTCTTTTTCAACAAAATAATTGACGTAATAATCAAGTAACTCAGGGACATCCTCGAAGTGTTCACGTAGCGGCGGGATTTGAATGGGGACAATATTCAACTGAAAATACAGCTCATCGCGGAATTTGCCGCTTTTCACCTGATCTTCAAGCTTGCAACGTGTGGCGGCGATAATACGGACATCCAGCTCAACCGGATCCGTACCACCCATGTGCATATAATTCCGTTTATCGATTGCATTTTGTAATTTCGCCTGAAGTGTAATGTTCATATCGGCAATGTCCTTTAGGAACAGGGTACCGCCAAGGGCCTTGTCGAAGAACCCCGGATAACTGCTGCTATCTTTTTCACGGCCAAATAATTCCATTTCCGCATCCTCTGTGGATAACGCGGATACGTTTGCCGATACGAACGGGCCATTCTGACGGTCGCTCAGGGAATGCAGATATCTGGCATACAACTCCTTGTCTGTCCCTGATTCTCCCTGGATCAATACCGGGGTATTGTGGTTTGCGATGCGCTTTATGCGCTCCCTCAGATCAACAATCCGTTTGCTTTTGCCTATCGGTTCTATGGTTGCCCAGTTACGCTGGCGCAGGTACACATTCTCGTGCAGCAGGGTCGTCGTCTCTACAGCATGCCTGACGGTTAATAATAATTTTGCGAGAGAGAGTGGTTTCTCAATGAAATCATAGGCCCCTTCCCTGGTGGCCTCGACCGCGGTCTCGACAGTACCATGCCCGGACATCATGACAACCGGGGTATCAAAATTTTCCGATTTTTTCCACTCAGTAAGCAGGGTAATGCCATCTATATCCGGCATCCATATATCGAGCAGAATCAGATCCGGACGGGTTGATTCGTAAAGGACCCGGGCCTGCCCGCCATTTTCTGCGACGCTGACGACAAAACCTTCGTCTTCCAGGATTTCCTTTACCAGATTCCGGATGTCCGGTTCATCATCAACAACCAGTACCCTGGCCATGTTTATACGGCTCCTTGTGTATTTGCATCATGCGTCATTTTAAATTGAGCAGCGTGTGTAACCGGTAACTGGACAACCGCACAGGTCCCCAGCCCTGACCTGCTGTTTTCCAGCCAGACCTTGCCGCCGTGTTCTTCCACGATTTTTTTTACGATAGCCAGGCCCAGGCCGGTTCCCCTTATTTTTGTTGTTACATAGGGTTCAAATACCTTGCCTATTATATCTTCATCTATTCCCGGGCCAGAATCCTTTATGCGCAACTCAATGACGTCTGAACCGCTATCGCTGATGGTATGGGTACTGATATAAAGTCGCGCATCAGGCACGGATTCATTCGCCTCAAAGGCGTTATTCAGGAGATTATTCAGTACTTGCCGTAATCGTTTCGGGTCACCGGTTATTTTTGCACTATCGGCCCCTAAACGGAGATCGATGCGGGTCTGTTTATCGAGATTACGATAAAGATCCAGCACTTCTTCGATAAGGCTGTGCAAATTGATTGATTCCGGCGATATTTCGGGTGTCCTTGCAAAGTCTGAAAAACTGTTGACCATATCCTTCATGGTTTCCACCTGCTGGACGATGGTATTGGTCAACCGGTCCAGGATTTCGGCATCTTTCTTGTTCATGCTGCGCAAATACTTGTGACGCAATCTTTCGGCAGCCAGTTGAATCGGTGTTAACGGGTTTTTGATCTCATGGGCAAGGTGTCTTGCCATTTCGCTCCATGCGGCATTGCGCTGGCCTTGCAGAAGCGCAGTAATATCATCAAAAACAATAACATGGCTTGCCTCGGTTTCACCAGGCAGGGCCTTGCCACTACACATCACGATCTGCTGCCCACTGCCGCCATAAATGGAAACCTGCTCCCGCCAGTCTCCACTTCGGTCACGCAAACGGGAATTGATGGTTCTGCTGAATTCATCAATATGCTGATATTTCATGGCGATATCATCCAGGCTGTGTCCGAGCAATGACGAAACCGGTACGTCCAGAATCTTTCCAGCGCTGATATTCGCTGTGCGCAGGGTACACTCCCTGTCCAGGACAAGTACACCCGATGATAACCGTGAAAGCACCACTTCCAGGTGGGTGCGCTGTGCCTCAGCCTCCTGCTGGCTCAGTCTGGCTGTATCCCTGGCCTGGGCTATCTTGCTGGACATTTCATTGAACGATGCAACCAGAAAACCGAGTTCATCGTTGCCGGGGACGGGAAGCTGGGTTCCGTAGTCCCCTTCTGCGACCGATTGTGTCCCTCTGGCAAGGTCGCGGATTGGAGCGACGAGCTTCCGGGCAGAATAAAATGCAGCCCATACCGCGCTGAAGATACTGAACAACAGTACCAGTGTAAGGATCAGGATAAAACTCAGTTTCACCTGTTCTCGCAGATAGGACAGTTCATTATATTTGACATAGGAGGACTGAACGCTTTCCGCCAGCTCATTCATACGACCTGAAACAGGGAAAAGTGCCTGGATGATCCTCGCTTCCGATTTAATCCCGATTCCCGGCACATTCGCAACTACACGTATGGACAGGGTCTTGTTTCGAACGGTATCAAGTCCGATATAACTGTTTCCCTGCTGCAGCTGAAGCAGGGTCGTTTTATCAGGTATGTCAGGTACCAGACTGGTTGTATCTCCGGCACTTGAGGCAATAATACCACCCTGCCGGGTTATGAGTGTCAGTTCGTCAGCGCCGATACGATCCCGGATTTCATCAATCTCGAACGGGACAGCCTCGTCTGTCAAATCGGCAAACTCAACCGCGACTTGTTCTGTTTTCTTGAGTAACTCACGCATACGTACATCCAGCGCCAGACGGCTCAGTTCCAGTGAATCATCCAGCGCCTGTTCGACACGCAGATCGAACCAGTTGTCAATTCCCTGATGGAGAAAATTCAGTGAAAAGTAATAGACAATCAGAACGGGGGTAACAGATAACAAAGAAAACATCATTACCATCCGGATGGTCAGTCGCGCACCTGCCGTGCGGTTGCGTAACTGCCGGATCAGACGTTTGAAATTAAGAGCGATTAATACAATGAGCGTCAACAGTCCCAACGTATTAAATACAAGCAGAATCGAGTAAAAACGGTCAAACCGTGAAGAATCCTGCAGTGCTGCACTCATCATGAGTAATGACACCAGCATGAAGGCAAACAGAAACAGTCCTGTCACTAATATCACTTTTCCGCCACCTTTCATCGCGTTATCTCCCAGCTATGCCAGGGACTGGAGAGTTGCCAGTTTGATGAAAGATAGGCAACCGGACGCAGGGAGGCCGGGAGGGATTCAATATCCAGTTGTGTGCGCATATTTCCGGTGTAGGACTCATTCTCCTTGAGTAAATTCGACTCAAAAAACGGAATATTATTCAATATTGTAAGAAAACCGACGGCACCCTCCAATGTTGGATAGGTGTGTCTGACACCGGTAAGAAGATCGGTTACCATGTAGTGGCCACTGAGCGGGTGATGTTCCATCCGGTAACGGAGGACAGTTTCCTTGAGTACGCTATCCCATAACCAGTTACGGTCTTTTTTCAGTCTCAGGATGGTATGGATTTGCAGTGCTATGCCATGTTTGAGGGCCTCCAGTGCATTTTCACTAATGTCAAACTGAATGTCCGCATCAAGTACGTAGATATCCCCCTCCCGGTGTGTTGCGCAGGATTGGATAGTTATCCCGGTTGCGGATGCAGGACCGGTTGTTGAAAGATACAGTAATATCAGGACAACTGACTTTGAGAGTCTCCTTTGCAATACCAGCGTTTGTTCAGGATTTTTCAAGGCGGGCATAAAAAAATCCATCCATATTGTCCTGACCTGTCAATATCTGTGTGCCGAATGGGGTAGTATAGCCCCATAAGGCGTTAATCGGATTAATATGGCAATCCTCATGCCCTGCAGTGAATCTCTCGATCTGTTTCCTGTTTTCCTGCATCAGGACGGAACAGGTCACATATAGCAGCATTCCTCCCTGCTTCAATGCAGGCCATAAGGCACACAGCAGTTTATATTGTTTTTCAACCATGGAACGAATGTCAGATTCCCGGCGTAACAGTTTGATATCAGGATGACGCCTGATTACCCCCGTTGCACTGCAGGGGGCATCGATCAGGATCCGATCAAACATTCTGCCATCCCACCAGGCATCAGGCGTGCAGGCATCCGCCGTATGTACGGTGGCCCTTAACTTGAGGCGCTGCAGATTATCATGAAGCTTTTCAATTCGTTGACTGTCATGATCGACTGCAACGACTTCATTAAGCGCTTCCCCAACCTCAAGGATGTGTGATGTTTTTCCACCGGGAGCGGCGCAGGCGTCCAGTATCCGCTGTCCCCTGGCGAGGTCGAGCAGTTCAACTGCGAGTTGGGCTGACAAGTCCTGGACTGAAACAAGGCCGTCTTCAAAGCCGGGCAGACGATTTACACTCACCGCCTGTCTGAGCAGCAATCCTTCTTCTGCATAGGGTGTAATTCCGGCCTCGATACCGGTTTTGTGCAACAGGTCGTTATAGCAGGTGCGTGTTGTTTGCTGGCGGTTTACCCGGAGATACATCGGCGGGTGCCGGTTGTTCGCTTCGACTATGGTTTCCCAGTGTTTTGGCCAATCTTCCTGAAACATTGCCAGTAACCACTGCGGGTGTGCGTATTTCGCTTCAGAATTGCTCTCCAGCCGGTTCATGAGTTGCACACGATCTCTGAGATAGCGTCTCAATACGGCATTGATCAAACGCGATGCCCATGGTTTGCCCAGATCCTTACAGGCTTCAACGGTGGCAAATACGGCAGCATGATCCGGTGTCGAGAGATATTCGAGTTGATAAATCCCGCTTAATAACAGCATTTTGATATCGGTGTCTTTTTTCCGCAGATCTTTGTCAACAAGTTGGTGGAAAATGAAATCAAGAGGCAGAAACCAGCGCAGGACGCCATAGCAGAGTTCCTGAATGAATGCGCTGTCTTTATTATCGGTTATCCGGTTCAATTCATCGGCAAGCACTGTCGATAGCGATTGCCGATCCCTGATAACCCTTGTCAAAATACGGGCGGCGATGGTGCGGGTCTGCATGTTCTGATTCAAGTCGATGCGTCGCCGTCAGGGCGATGACTGGAAATCCGGTCTTCCGTTGAGAAATTCACCCGCGCTCATTACCCGTTTCCCGGGGAGTTGCAGTTCAAGAATGCGTAGCAGTCCACTTCCTGTGGCAACATCGATCCCGGTTCTGGCGCAACCGGCCACCCTGCCTGGGGGAAGTCCGGTTATCTTGTCCAGGGATTGTGATCGCCAGATCCGCATGCATACCCCGTTTAATTCTGTATGTGCCACCGGCGCCGGGTTAAATGCCCTGACCATCCTTTCCAGGGTCGCGGCATCCAGGGACCAGTCGATCATGGCCTCCCCCTTGGTGATTTTTCTGGCATAGGTTGCCAGGTCATTATTCTGGGGAATTGCCCTGTGACAATCGCATGCCATTTGATCCAGTACTTCAAGAAGACATTGACTACCCATTTGTGCCAGTCTGTTGTGCAGTGAGCCTGAGGTATCATCCGCTTGTATCGGACACGACCTTTGCAGGTAGACCGGACCGGTATCCAGTCCGGCATCCATTTGCATGATGCTGATGCCGGTCTCTGTATCTCCGGCCAGGATGGCGCGCTGGATCGGCGCCGCACCACGCCAGCGAGGCAGTAATGAGGTATGTATATTGATACAACCAAGGCGTGGCCGTACCAGCAACCCAGGCGGAAGCAGCATGCCATAGGCGGCCACTACCAGCAGGTCCAGATGACTTAGCAGGTTTTCCGGGTCAATCTGTTCCGGGCCGGAGGGTTGATGTAGAGGGATTTGATAATTTTCGGCAAGGATTTTGACGTTACTCCTGACGAGCCTGCGACCACGACCGGCCGGGCGATCCGGTCGGGTAAAAATATCCGTCACTGCCTGTCGTTTCGCCTCCAGCAAGGTCTTGAGTACCACTGCTGCAAGGTCAGGAGTACCCGCGAACGCCAAACGGAGATTCCGTTTATTCACAGGATCCGTGATTGGAGTTTTTCCTGTTTATCGAGCTTTTTTCGCAGTCGCTGGCGTTTCAGGGGCGACAGATAGTCGATAAACAACTTGCCATCAAGATGGTCTATTTCATGTTGGATACATACTGCCTGCAAGCCATCCGTTTCCGATTCAATCAGATCTCCATCAAGATCAAGATACTGGTAGCGGATCCATTCAGCACGTTCGACGGTATCAAAATAGTCCGGCACGGAGAGACAGCCTTCCTGCATTTCCCGGGTACCTTCCGTACAGGTGATCTCCGGATTTACCAGGACTACCGGATTATCCTTTCCCTCGGAGAGGTCCATAACGGCAACGCGTTTCTGGACATTGACCTGGGTTGCAGCCAGGCCAATCCCGCCTTCGTCATACATGGTTTCCAGCATATCCTTGGCCAGAATCCTGATCTCATCGTTTATTGTTTCGACGGCTAAGGCTTTTTTTCGTAATCTGTCATCTGGAAAATGCAGGACATTCAGTCTGGCCATTGCTCAAAAGTGACTCCGGATTCATTAAATAAGCTGCTGATTAAGCTGCTGATAGTATATAGGAAAATGCAATTGTTGTTGCGATACAACAGAAATATGGTGTTATGCCTAACATTTTGCTAGACTTTTTGCTAATCTACATGAAGGAAATGACGTAAGGCTACAAACATGTTGAATAAAATACTCTTGGTATTGGTTCTATGCCTGCCACCAGCGTTACTTCTGGCAGACACTGTTGAGATTAATCCGGATCATCCGGAAAAATATGTTGTCGTGAAGGGTGATACGCTTTGGGCTATTTCAGCCCGCTTCCTGACGCAGCCTTGGCGCTGGCCAGAGATATGGAAGGGTAATCCCCAGATAAGCAATCCACATCTGATCTATCCAGGGGATATTATTTCCCTGAGCTATGAGAACGGACAACCTGTACTGACTGTCGAACGTGGGACCGGGAGTGTGGTGTCCGGGCGCAATGTCAAGCTGTCTCCCGAGATCAGAAGTGATGAAAGAAGTGATGCTATCCCTACGATTCCAGTCGATGCAATCCGGCAGTTCCTGATCAGGCCCCTGGTTGTGACTGATGAAGAAATGGATACCTGGCCTTATGTGGTATCAAGTTATGATCAGCATCTGGTCGCAAGCACGGGCAATAAAATCTACATCCGCGGGCTTCCTGAAGAGGTCTCAAAGCGCAGATATTCAATCTATCGCAAAGGCGCCGCTTATTCAAATCCAAATAAAAAAGACAGGGGTATACTGGGATATGAAGCCATCCATATCGGGGATGCCGTTCTGGAGAAGGAAGGTGATCCCGCCTCGGCCATAATTACAGTTGCCAATCGCGAGGTGCTGGCTGGCGACAGGTTGATAGCGGAACCGGAGGATGAGGTAAATACGACATTCATACCCCATCCGCCCAGTGCTGAGGTAGAGGGGTCCATACTTTCCGTTTTCGATGGTGTCAGCCAGATCGGTCAGTATCAGGTTGTCGTGCTTGATGTGGGTAATGATAATGGTGTTGAAATCGGTACTATTCTGGGCATTTATCAAAGTGGATACACTGTTCAGGATAAGGCCGGCAGTGCACTCAAGGCCAAGCAGGAAGATGAAAAGCGTATCGAATTTGAATATCAGGATACCAGTACCGTAGCAGAAGCACTTAGTAATTTTGCAAATGACGTAAGAGATACAAAACGCGCGTTTGATAAAAAATTTCCTGGATTTGCAAATCAACGTGCGAAGTATGAAGAGGTGCGTTTGCCGGAGGAATACACAGGGGTACTGATGGTTTTTCGAACCTTCAATAACCTGAGTTATGCACTGGTAATGGAAACTCAGGGTCCGGTACATATCTACGATACCGTGCGAAATTTATAGCGAATCCTGATCGTATCATTGCATGGACGCAATTCGACCAGCCGATTTATACGATGTGCGCAAACGCCGGTCATGTGCATTGGTTGTGGTTGCAGGCTGCTGCCATTCAATAATAATATCCCCGTTGTTCCATGGGTGAAAGATCCTCAGAGACAGAATATCAATATTGGCTGGGGTTACATCACACACCTGGCATCGGCGCCGTCACTTTTAGAAGACTTCTTGAGACCTTTCGAACACCAGCTGATGTTTTCAGGGCCGGCAGGGTAACGCTCGAACAATTCGGGCTGGATCGCCGATCAATAGATTTCATTTGTGCACCGGACTGGCATCAGATTGATCAAGATATCGCCTGGCTGTCTGAACCGGGACATCACCTCATTACACTGGATGATCCTGAGTATCCGGCCCTGCTGAAAGAGATCCCGGATGTGCCTTTGGTTCTTTATGCGTGTGGTCACACAGAGATATTAAATAGTATTCAGTTCGCCGTGGTTGGAAGCCGCAATCCCAGTGTTACTGGCAGACGCCTGGCGCAGGAGTTTTCATCACAATTGGCAGAGAGTGGCCTTACAATTACGAGCGGTCTGGCACTTGGGATTGATTATTACAGCCATATAGGCGCCCTGGATGTAAACGGTGGTACCGTGGCTGTGCTTGGGAACGGACTTGATAAAATATATCCTGCCTGTCATAAGGAATTGGCGCAGCGCATTACGGTCTCAGGACTGATTATTTCAGAATACCCGGTTGGTACCAAACCGTTACCCGGGAATTTTCCTCGACGGAACCGTATCATCAGTGGCATGAGTGTAGGTGTACTGGTCGTAGAGGCTGCCTTGCAGAGCGGTTCTCTGATTACCGCACGCCAGGCCCTGGAACAGGGACGCGAAGTGTTTGCAATCCCCGGTTCAATTCACAACCCGCTGGCACGTGGCTGTCATGCACTTATCCGGCAAGGCGCAAAACTGGTGGAGAATGTGCATGATATTCTGGAAGAGCTAACACCGCTTGTTCAGGCGGCCAATGTCCTGACTTGCAATGGCAAATCCAATGGTATAAATCAATCTGGACTTGACGCAGACTATCAACTCCTGCTTGATAATATGGGATATGAACCAGTCACGGTAGATATTCTGGTAAATCGCACAGGATTGACGGCTGATGTGGTTTCCTCCATGCTTTTAATACTGGAGTTAAAGGGAATAATCGATTCCAGACCTGGTGGCATTTATATGCGGATAAAATAGAGATAACTGAAAATGAAAGAAACAGTTCTGGATGTATTGATGTATCTTTTTGATAATTACATCGAGGAAGAGGTTGATTTAACCCCGGATCAGGAATCACTCAAGATGCAGCTGAGACAGGCAGGATTTGGTGATCATCAGGTCAATATGGCATTTGACTGGCTTGAAGGACTTACTCTGTATAAAGGAGATATGGAAACAATGCAGTTAATAAACACACCTTCAATCAGATTGTTCAGTGATATTGAGATTGATAAGCTGGATATTGAATGCAGGGGATTTCTGCTTTTTCTGGAACAGGCGGGTGTGCTGGATGCTTATGACAGGGAACTTGTTATTGATCGCGTAATGGCCTTGGATGCTGATGATATCGATTTACGCCAATTAAAATGGGTGATATTGATGGTATTATTCAATCAACCAGGTAAAGAAGCAGCGTTTACATGGATGGAAGATATAGTTATGGACGATGTCAATGCAATTATACATTAACAGATATTTCGTCTCTCCTGGCCGGCAAACCGGATTTTACTCCCTCGCTATTTTGTTCAGAACTGAAAGTATATGACTAAATCTCTCGTTGTTGTCGAATCCCCGGCAAAGTCAAGAACACTACAACGCTATCTTGGCGAGGATTTCAAGATTCTTGCCTCCTACGGACATGTACGTGATTTGTTACCCAAAGCCGGTGCAGTTGACACGGTAAACGGATTTGCCATGCAATATGAAATTCTTGAAAAGAACGCCAAGGCAGTCAATGCTATTGCAAATGCCCTTAAAAAGGCTGATGTCCTCTATCTTGCAACTGACCCCGACCGTGAAGGAGAGGCCATATCCTGGCATCTTTACGAATTGCTGAAAGACAGGGGAGTACTTGAAGGCAAGAAGGTACACCGTGTTGTATTTCATGAGGTGACCAAAACAGCAATCGATGAGGCTATCGCCAATCCCCGTCAACTATCCAACGACCTGATAAATGCACAGCAAGCGCGACGTGCACTGGATTATCTGGTTGGTTTCAATCTTTCACCATTACTCTGGAAAAAAATCAGACGTGGTCTTTCGGCAGGCAGGGTGCAAAGTCCGGCCTTGCGTATGATTGCTGAACGGGAAGAAGAGATAGAAAAGTTTATATCAAGGGAATACTGGACAATTGAGGCTGACCTTGAACATGAAAAGACCGGTTTTATTGCCAAGCTGACGCAGTTTGAAAATGAAAAACTGAAACAATTCAGTATTGAAAACAGCAGCAAGGCAGAATCGATAAAACAGTCATTGCATGAAACGGCAAGGGGCAAGTTGACTGTAAGTGCAGTTGATAAAAAACAGCGTAACCGCCAACCGGCGCCCCCGTTTATAACATCAACATTGCAACAGGAAGCAGTACGCAAACTGGGTTTTACTGCCCAGAAAACGATGCGAATTGCACAACAATTATATGAAGGTATTGATGTCGGTAATGGTGCAGTTGGCCTGATTACTTATATGAGAACAGATTCGGTGAATCTTGCTGATGAAGCATTGAAGGATATCCGTGCATTTGTTGCCGGGAAATACGGTGAGGAAAAATTGCCTGCACAGGCGCGACGTTACAAGACGAAATCCAAAAATGCGCAGGAGGCGCATGAAGCAATCAGGCCCACATCGGCGCAACAGAGTCCACAGGATATAAAATCCAGACTGACTGATGATCAATTCAGGTTGTATGAATTGATATGGAAACGGGCTGTTGCATGCCAGATGAAGAATGCAATTATCGACACGGTTGCAGTCGATATGACATGTGGCAGAGGGAATATTTTTCGCTCGACGGGTTCTACAGTGTCTGATCCGGGTTTCATGGAGGTTTATCAGGAAGGGCAGGATGATGTGAAGTCCGATGAAGATGATCGCATGTTGCCGGTACTGAAAAAAGGGGATAGCGTCAATCTAAATACACTGAGGACAGAACAGCATTTCACTGAACCACCACCGCGTTATTCAGAGGCTAGTCTGGTCAAATCACTCGAAGAATACGGGATCGGCAGGCCATCCACATACGCCAGTATTATTTATACCTTGCTGCAACGGGAATATGTGGTGATGGACAAGAAACGATTCCTGCCAACTGCCGTCGGCAGAATTGTCAACAAGTTTTTAACAGAACACTTTACAGATTATGTTGACTATGATTTTACTGCCCGGCTGGAAGATGAACTGGATGCAATTTCAAGAGGGGAAAAGGAATGGATCCCTTTAATGGAGGAATTCTGGAGGCCCTTCGAAAAACAGCTGAAGGACAAGGAAGATAACGTCAGTCGCAGTGAAGCGTCACAAACAAGAATTCTGGGCAATGAACCGAAATCGGGTTTACCGGTTTCCGTGCGAGTGGGAAGGTATGGGCCTTATGCCCAGATAGGTACCAAGGATGATGAAGAGAAGCCTCGCTTCGCCGGACTTCGTCCGGGTCAGCGAATTGATACGATTACACTGGATGATGCACTGGATTTATTCAAGTTACCCAGATCTTTGGGAAAAACACCGGAAGGGGAAGAAGTGGCTGCCAGTATTGGTCGATTTGGCCCCTACATCCGTTATGGGATCAAATTTGTCTCACTGGGAAAGGAGGATGACCCTTATACGATTACCCTGGAGCGTGCCCTGGAATTGATTGGAGAAAAGCAAAAAGCAGATACCTCAAAACAAATCAAAATCTTTGAGGGCAGTGGAATTTCTATCTTGAATGGCCGCTATGGTCCTTATGTAACCGATGGAAAGAAGAATGCTAAAATCCCGAAAGACCGTGACCCGGCAAGCCTGAATCTGGAAGAATCAGTTGTATTACTCGCAGAAGCACCTGCAACCCGTGGCCGTCGTCGTCCCCGTAAGGCAAGCTGAAGGCAGATAAATCCACCATGCTGAATAATTTCAATTAGCCCTGACATTTGATATGTTTCCCAGGATTACTGCCATCGATTTCCCAAAATATCAATAGTGTGAAACAAGATGAATGAAAAAACCCCCTTTGTAGCAGTGTTGATGGGTTCTGATTCTGATTTACCCACCATGCAATCCACACTGGATGTACTGGATCAGTTCGGGATAAGGAAAGAGGTGAAGATCACTTCAGCTCACCGTACACCTGACATGACACAAGCCTATGTAAAGGATGCAGATGCGCGCGGTTGTGCGGTTTTTATCGCAGCGGCCGGATTGGCCGCCCATCTTGCTGGTGCTGTCGCTGGTTTGACTTTGAAGCCGGTGATTGGGGTACCAATGGATACCGGGCCGTTGCAGGGAATGGATGCTTTATTATCAACAGTACAGATGCCCGGCGGAATACCTGTTGCATGTGTTGCCATTGGTAAGGCAGGGGCAAAAAATGCCGGTTATCTGGCCGCCCAAATCCTGGCAATGAAGGACGCCGGTCTGGCACAACAACTCAGGGAGGAACGTGCAGCCAATGCGGTCGCCATCAGGGAAAAAGATACTGCTGTTCAGAGGCAACTAAAGTAATTCCCGGTTTGAATGACTGGCATCTCAGGCTTGCGTTGCGGACACTCCGATCCGGGGGTGTCATTGCCTATCCTACCGAGGCAGTTTACGGTCTTGGATGTCTGCCACAGGATTATGATGCAATCAGTTGTATCTTGAGGCTCAAGCGGAGAACCCTGGGTAAGGGTTTAATTATTGTGGCCGCATCCTGTCAACAACTGCATCCTTATATCGAGTTTCCTGGTCCCGATACCTGGGCACAGATCCTGGCTAGTTGGCCTGGTCCCGTGACCTGGCTTGTCCCGGCGAAAAAAAGGATACCCGCCTGGCTAACTGGCGGGCATGCTACGCTGGCCGTGCGTGTGAGTGCACATCCTGTTATCCGTGCTCTCTGTTCTGTTGCAGGTCCTCTGGTTTCTACCAGTGCAAATCCAAGTGGCTATTTACCTGCCAAAACACCTGCACGCGTACGCGGCTATTTCGGAATGGCCATTGATTACATTGTTCCTGGCAAGACAGGACCACAACAGCAACCGACAGAAATCCGCGAGGCGTTGACTGGTCAAATTATACGCAGGTCCCCTTTTACCTGACTGGCATTGAAATCAAAGTGTTATTGACACGATTTTCTGATTATCAGACAATTGACAGCTTGCATTTTTGGAGGGGTACCCAAGCGGTCAACGGGGGCAGACTGTAAATCTGTTGGCTCAGCCTTCGTAGGTTCGAATCCTACCCCCTCCACCAACAAGTGGTGCGGGTAAGGGAAAACAAGATTCAGCGGGAACGAACAGGCGGGTGTAGTTCAATGGTAGAACCTCAGCCTTCCAAGCTGATGGTGTGGGTTCGATTCCCATCACCCGCTCCATACAGGATTGTGACAGGAATTAAGATACAAGGTACAAGGGTTTGTGTATTTTATCTTAATGACTCTTGAGATGGAGACATATTGTTTGGATGAGCTATGACTGATCGTCCGGAGGGCATTCGAATGTACAGCGAAAGGCGTGTCTGGATGGCGGGTTTGGTTTTTGACAAAATTATCTATAACCATGGCAGTGGAGCCGGGCAATCAATGTGAAATTTTGCCCACATAGCTCAGTCGGTAGAGCACTTCCTTGGTAAGGAAGAGGTCACCGGTTCGAATCCGGTTGTGGGCTCCAGAGTAGTGTTAGGGAATAATAGAGTAATAACGTTTACACATCATACTTCATAAATACGTGGAGGGCAGTCAGCAATGGCCAAGGGAAAATTTGAACGCACGAAGCCGCATGTGAATGTAGGAACGATTGGTCATGTAGATCAT
>MGXK01000021.1:4344-5471 GCA_001802375.1 Gammaproteobacteria bacterium RBG_16_51_14 | reverse complement strand
CGATACCGGTTTCGGTTATATCAAGGCGCAACGCGATGAGCATGGGCAAGTGTATGCGGTGGAGCGCTTCACCGAGAAACCCGATCTCGCCAGCGCCGAACGATTTCTGAAGGAAGGTGATTACTACTGGAACTCCGGCATGTTCGTGTGGCGCGCCTCGGCGATCCTGGCCGAGATCGAACGCCACCTGCCTGCGGTTCATCGGATCGTGCAAACCGTCATTTCGGAGAGCCGTTCTGCCGGAACATTCCAGCAGGCCATCGAAAAACATTTCTCTGCCATGCCCTCCATCTCCATCGACTACGGCGTGCTGGAAAAATCCGACCGCGTATCGCTGATCCCCTGCGACATCGGCTGGAACGATGTCGGCAGTTGGCAGGCGGTACACGAAATATCTGCCAAGGATGAGAACGGCAATGCATTGCAAGGCAACGTCATCGCCGTCGATTGCAAGAACAGCCTGATCCGGGCCGAAAAGAGGCTGGTCGCCGCCATCGGCGTGGAAAATTTATGTGTCGTCGAAACCGCCGATGCGGTGCTGATCTCGAAAAGCGACCAGACCCAGCGTGTGCGCGAAGTGGTGGATGCGCTGCACGAAAGAGGCGCGACCGAGCATATTTATCATACGAAGGTGAACCGCCCGTGGGGCAGTTATACCGTGCTGGAAGAAGACCCGGAAGGCTTCAAGCTCAAGCGCATCGAGGTTGCACCCGGCGCGCGCCTCAGCCTGCAAAGCCATGCACAACGCTCCGAGCACTGGGTGGTGGTGTCCGGCACGGCCACCGTGACCAATGGTGATGAAGTCATCACCGTGCGCAGGAACCAGAGCACCTACATCCCGATCGGCGCGAAACACCGTTTGGAAAATCTTGGCGATGAACCGCTGCATATTGTCGAGATACAGGTCGGCGACTATCTGGGCGAAGACGATATTCAGCGCTACGAAGACAACTACGGAAGATGAATAACAGGACTGAGGACTGAGGTCCGAGGGCTGAGTGGCAAAACAGCGAGTGATTTTACTTAGTCCTCAGTCCTCAGTCCTCTGACCTCACCCCTGATTTTGAAGGACTGAGTAATGGCGCAGAAAGTTGAACGATTTGAAGATTTGATTGCCTGGCAAAAAG
>MGXK01000021.1:3560-4198 GCA_001802375.1 Gammaproteobacteria bacterium RBG_16_51_14 | reverse complement strand
GAGAATTTCATCAATTCCTTGTAGTAGCAAAAGCATCTTGCGCCGAAGTGCGCTCGCAGCTCTATGTCGCACAAGATGTTGGATATATTGTTCAAGAGGTTTTTAGCAATTTAAACAGTAGCGCTGACGAACTTTCACGAATTTTAGGTGGTTTGCGTGCCGCCGTTCAAAAGCAAAGAGACGAAAAATGACCCAATCAAAATCTCAGTCCTCAGTCCCCAGTCCTGATTCTACTCAGTCCTCAGTCCTCGGCACTCAGCCCTCGCCTTTAAGTCCTCAGCCCTCAGTCCTCAGTCCTGATTCTCCAAAGGTTGCATTGATTACGGGCATCACCGGTCAGGATGGCGCGTATCTCGCCGAGTTCCTGCTGAAAAAGGGCTACATCGTGCATGGCATCAAGCGCCGCGCCTCGCTGTTCAATACCGACCGCATCGACCATCTGTATCAGGACCCGCACGTCAGCAACCGCAACTTCATCCTGCATTATGGCGACATGACCGACTCCAGCAGCCTGATTCGCATCATCCAGCAAGTGCAGCCGGACGAAATCTACAACCTCGCCGCCCAGTCCCATGTTGCCGTGTCGTTCGAAGAACCGGAATACACCGCCAACTCCGATGCACTGGGCGCATTGCGCG
>MGXK01000021.1:3069-3530 GCA_001802375.1 Gammaproteobacteria bacterium RBG_16_51_14 | reverse complement strand
AAAAGAAAACCCGCTTCTACCAAGCATCTACCAGCGAACTCTACGGCCTGGTGCAGGAAACCCCACAAAAGGAAACCACTCCGTTCTATCCGCGCAGCCCCTATGCTGTGGCCAAGCTTTACGCCTACTGGATCACGGTGAATTACCGCGAGGCCTATGGCATGTATGCCTGCAACGGCATCCTCTTCAACCACGAATCACCGGTGCGCGGCGAAACCTTCGTCACCCGCAAGATCACGCGCGCCCTCGCAAGAATCAAACTCGGCCTGCAGGACTGCCTGTACCTCGGCAACCTCGACGCCAAACGCGACTGGGGGCACGCCAAAGACTATGTCGAAATGCAATGGCTGATGCTGCAACAGGAAAAACCGGAAGACTTCGTCATCGCCACCGGCGTGCAATACAGCGTGCGCGACTTCGTCAACGCCGCCGCCAAAGAGCTCGGTATGCAAATCCGCTGG
>MGXK01000021.1:1759-3009 GCA_001802375.1 Gammaproteobacteria bacterium RBG_16_51_14 | reverse complement strand
GCCTCTAAGTCCTCAGCCCTCAGCCCTCAGCCCTCAGGATCTTCACGAGCGATAGTTCGTGTAGATCCAAGATATTTCCGTCCCACCGAAGTCGAAACCCTATTGGGCGATGCCAGCAAGGCAAAAAATAAACTCGGCTGGACACCCAAGATCACCTTCGACGAACTGGTGGCCGAAATGGTGCGCGAAGACCTCAAGAGTGCCGAGCGCGATGAACTGATCAAAAAGCATGGCTACAAGGCCATGGATTATCACGAGTAAGTTTTTATGCGTTTGACGGAACATGCCAGAAAACTGATTCGTGATGCCGTGCAAGAAGTGTTCGGGGCGGAGGCCACGGTCAGTTTGTTTGGCTCACGCGTGGATGATAGCGCGCGCGGCGGAGATATAGACCTGCTAGTTGAATTGCGGCAACCCGTTGCCGACCGCGAGCACAAGATACTGCAATTAATTGCCAGATTGCAGCTTCGCCTGGGGGATCAGCCTATAGACGTATTGATTCTTGATCCCGCGACGGAGCGGCGACCCATTCACGAACAGGCATTGCTAACTGGAGTGCTGCTATGAAAGAAACCTTGTTGTTGGATCGCTTCCTGCTGACACTGGATATTGTCGCGCGTGAAGGGCGGCATCTGGCCTTTAGCCGGAACCGGCTTTTTGCCGAGCAAATCAATAAGGCATGGGTTGATGCGTTGCAGGACAAGCCAGAGATCGCCGAGCGACTGGAAGCTTTTGTTTCGCGCTATGGCCGCATGCAGGACACTATGGCTGATAAATTGCTGCCCCGCTGGTTGTTGGCGCTTGCCGAGCGCCCCGGTAGCCAGATTGAAACCCTGAATCGTGCAGAGCGGCTAGGTGTGCTGGAGTCGGTGGAGGTCTGGCTGGAAGCACGCAATTTACGGAATCGCCTGGTGCACGAGTATATGACTGATGCTGGCGAATTCGCACAAAATCTCTTGCTTGCCAAACAATACAGCTTGATGTTGATCAATACTTACAATCGCCTGCGGGCTGATGCGATGGAAAGGCTGCATGTGGAACAAGCACGCCTGCCGGTGGTGCTCAACCCGGATAAGGCATGAAATAATCGCATGGACAAAAACTCTAAAGTTTATGTTGCCGGTCACCAAGGCTTGGTCGGTTCTGCCTTGGTGCGTCGTCTGCTCGCAGGCGGGCACAGTCCTCAGTCCTTAGTCCTCAAAACTCATCAGGAACTGGACCTGACCGATCAGGCCGCCGTGCGCGATTTC
>MGXK01000021.1:956-1676 GCA_001802375.1 Gammaproteobacteria bacterium RBG_16_51_14 | reverse complement strand
ACCCGGCGGAATTCATCCAGCAGAATTTGGCGATCCAGACCAACGTTATCCATGAGGCCTGGCGCAACAACGTCAGGCGACTGCTGTTCCTTGGCTCAAGCTGCATCTACCCCAGGGACTGCCCACAGCCGATCAAGGAAGAATATTTGCTCACCGGCCCGCTGGAATCCACCAACCGACCGTATGCCGTGGCCAAAATTGCGGGCATCGAAATGTGCTGGTCGTACAACCGCCAATATGGCACTAGGTTCATGGCGGCAATGCCGACCAATCTGTACGGCCCGGGCGACAACTATGACCTGAACAACTCCCATGTGCTGCCTGCGCTGATCCGCAAATTTCACCTCGCCAAACTTGCTCAACAGGGTGACTTGGCCGGCATCATGCAGGACGAAGCCGCACACGGAACAATCCCCGACGACATCCGTAAGATGCTCGGCCTCAGTCCTCGCCCCTCAGTCCTCATCCCTGATTCATCCCAGTCCTCAGTCCTTAGTCCTCAGTCCGGAGTTACCCTGTGGGGCACAGGTGCACCCAAGCGCGAATTCCTCTACAGCGACGACATGGCAGAGGCCTGCATTTTTCTTTTGAACCAGCCAGACGAACAGCTTGACTCAGTCCTCAGTCCTCAGTCCTCAATGCCGCCCTTGGTCAACATCGGCTGCGGCGAAGACCTCACCATCCGTGAACTGGCTGAACTAATCAAAGACGTGATCGGCT
>MGXK01000021.1:521-949 GCA_001802375.1 Gammaproteobacteria bacterium RBG_16_51_14 | reverse complement strand
TAGCCTTGCTTTCGATACCGCAAAACCGGATGGCACGATGCGCAAAGTCATGGATGTCTCGCGCATCAACGCATTGGGCTGGAAGCGCACCACGCAACTGAAAGACGGCATCAAACTGTCGTATCAGGATATGTTGAGCAAGATATGAATCCCGATCTACAGGGCGGTGGGGTTGGGGTCGGGTTTCAACCCGACAACGCGGTATTGATGAGCGCCTTTATGCTGTTATGCTTACACCTCGTGAGGGCGCGGTACACGCCATTAGTTTTAGAAAGGCCAACAGTCGAGAGGTGAAACGATATGGCTAAATTAGCGAAGCATCAGAATTCCACAGAAGTGCTGGATGACGAGAGTCCGGAATGGTCGGTAGAGGATTTTTCCAAGGCTCGCCCAGCATCAGAGGTGTTGCCTGAAATTTTCCCCAAGGC
>MGXK01000021.1:0-490 GCA_001802375.1 Gammaproteobacteria bacterium RBG_16_51_14 | reverse complement strand
CCACGCAAAGAGGTTATGAAGGCGCCTATCAATATACGTCTGAAAATCATCTAGCCGACCTCCCACCGCCGGTGGCGGTGGGGTTATAGTGAGTTTGCGAACTTGCGATAACCGTCAATTTGTCGCCACGCATCCGAACCAACTATGGGTGGCAGACATTATCTGCTCACCCCGCAAGGCATCGAGCAGAAGGTGCGGATGACAGTCGAGTTCCAGCATCTTGATTTGCAGGAATATGAGCGACTGAAAGCCGAGATAGAAGAATTGCGGCATGAAGCAGAACAACAGGATAATCAGCTCTTTCAAAGCTGGTCAGCCAAGGATTAATTTTATTGATGGAGCGTTAAAATGAAAATAGTAGTTGTTGGCTTGGGTTATGTGGGGCTACCGTTGGCTGTCGAGTTTGGCAAAAAGTACCCGACAGTTGGCCTTGATCTTTCAGAAGAGAAAGTGGCGGCGTATCGCAACTTCGTTGACCCGACAGGCGAGG
>MGXK01000020.1:22550-24404 GCA_001802375.1 Gammaproteobacteria bacterium RBG_16_51_14 | reverse complement strand
GTAATTAAGGTACCTTTTGGCTGATAAGTTTTACAAGCAACCAAAGGCGTTGTGTTAATAATCATCATCAGCTTAGCACCGTTTGCAATCAAGCGCGATGGAATATGAGTTTGGGGTCAGAGTCTAAGGAATATTCAGGGACGTACCACGATTAATTCACATGGAGCCTTTTCCCGCTCGCCTGCCGTCCCCTTTGGCTGCTAAAATAGCAATTATTACTCATCAAGGAACCAGTCACGATGCATACCTATACTGCTGTAGTTGAACGTTGTCCGGAGACGGGCCTCTATGTGGGGTTTATCCCTGGTTTTGCGGGCGCCCATAGTCAAGGTGAAACGCTGGACGAGCTGCATGAGAACCTGAGAGAAGTCATTGTCATGTTATTGGAAGACGGTGAGCCAGTGCTTGAAGCCGAGTTTGTAGGGACACAAACGGTTGTGGTCTAGTGACACCGAAATTACCGGTTTTAAAACCTCGTGAAGTGACCCAAATCCTCACCGCCTTAGGTTTTTCGGAAGTTCGGCAGCGCGGCTCGCACAAACAATATCGTCATCCAGATGGACGGTGCACCACCGTTCCCTATCACCCAGGCAGAGATATCTCTCCTGTTTTGTTAAGGCAGATTTCCAAGGACATTCATATGACAGTGACAGAGTTCCTGGAATACAAAAAATGAGGGCGATGTTAAGCCAAAACCAGGATAGAAAAGCTGCCGAAGTGATTTAATTTCGGGGATTGCTCGATGAAGCTGTCCTCATTCCGCCCGGTATCGCACTTATGATGAAATTAATTCCGGACCAGGTGCTGACTGAAATAACGGAAGAACAGGTATCTGTCGTGAAGGACAGCAGGCTGAGATGGCCGGGTTTGATTCCCCCGGAATCAATTTCTGATAATAGCCACTGCCAGCAGCAGCCAGGACAGGATAAAAGCCAGGCCACCCACCGGTGTCACCATGCCCAGCCATCGCATATTGAAGATACTCAGTACATACAGGCTGCCGCAAAAAATCATGATGCCGGCAAACATAAGCCAGCCGGACCATTTCAACCAGGCGGTAACGGGCAGATGCAGCGCAATCAAACCAACGGCGATCAGCCCGATGGCGTGATAAAAATGATACTGGACACCGGTCTGGAAGATGGTCATCAGTTCTACCGATAGCCGGTATCGTAAACCGTGGGCGCCGAAGGCGCCGAGCAGGACGGCAAGCATGGCGTTGATGCAGCCAAGGACAAGAAACAGATTGGCGATGGACATTTCCTTTCTCTCTATTCAGGTTAGCTATTATAAGGCGACGTATACATTTTGCATGGGAATCGGTTTCCCCTGATGCAGGATATGCAAATCCGGAGACAAGGGGAAAAGGATTGGTAAAGGGTCAGATGCTGATTAATGTGCAATTTAATACAGGCAGATAAGGGGTGCTGCACGATTACCGGTAAATAACAGAAAGTGGTCTGGTGTAATCCTGCAAAAAGTGCCCGTACTTGATTATTGAATAAAGATGATCTCGTGCCGCTTTCCGATGTCCAGTACAACCGGCCCCGGCCCAGATTCCTTTCCGCTGAACATCAGGCCGGCTTTAGTGTGTGTCTCCGGAGGACCTCCCGAAAATGAAATCCAATGATGGCCAGGGTCACGGCTTCCGGTAACACCCGGGGTCGCTTGAACAGGCACCGAAGCACAAGTCTCCAGTACTGAAGCCGACCCCTCTTCATCAGGCCCAGCCAGAGGGCAGAACGGGGCAACGCAAGCAGGTCCTGAAACGACAGGTGGCCCCGCCGGACCGGACGATATTCATCAAGAAAGCGATTGACCCGCTGATAGTAGGCCTCTACCGAATAGATGGAT
>MGXK01000020.1:17356-22230 GCA_001802375.1 Gammaproteobacteria bacterium RBG_16_51_14 | reverse complement strand
ACCGTGGTTCTGAATCTTCCTGACGAGCATTACATCATCCTTCGACTTATTCAGAAATTTGGAACATTCCGTGAGGCTTTCTTCTTCCGGGGTTTCAAACCCGATGAACACCTTCTTGAATCCTGCCCCGGCCATGAGACCGAGGAGGACGTCATCCTCTGCCAGATTGAGGGACGTTTCGGTGAACAAACTGAAGGGATAGTGCCGCTTCTCCATCCAGCCTCTGACCTCCCGAAGAACTGTTTTTACCTTCTTGCGGTTGCCGATGAAATTATCATCCACGATGAAAACCGGTCCCCGCCAGCCCCTGAGATAGAGCAGTTCGAATTCCGTCAGCAATTGGGACGGGGTCTTTGTCCGGGGGATGCGGCCGTTCAAAATGATGATATCGCAGAATTCACAGTTGTACGGGCAGCCCCGGGAATACTGCACGGCCATCGAAACATAGTGGCGTTGCTTCAGGAGATCCCATCGGGGCGGAGGTGTTCGGGTAATATCAGGTCTGTCTCCTCCCTGATACCGCTTTTTCGGTTCACCCCGCACCAGATCCTGGATGAGGTGGGGGATGCTTGTCTCCGCCTCGCCGATCACTACATGGTCCACGCCTGCAATGGCATCCGGGTTCGAGGTGAAGAGGGGTCCTCCCGCAACCACGTTTGTTCCCAAACCGTGGCATCGATCCACAATCTTCCGGGCCGAATCCCGCTGGACGATCATGGCGCTGATAAACACGTAGTCAGCCCACAGGATATCCTTGTCCCGGAGGGAGGTTATGTTCAGATCCACCAGTTTGAGATGCCAGTCGGCGGGCAAAAGTGCCGCAACGGTGAGGAGACCGAGCGGAGGGAGAGCAGCTTTCTTGGCAACGAAGCGGACAGCATGCTTGAAGCTCCAGAAGGTATCCGGGTATTCGGGATAGACGAGAAGAATATTCATGTCATACGTTACTACTGGTTCGACAAAGGGGGCCTCTGTTCATCTGGCGAAGGCCTGTTGAAAAAAACTACTCTGGTTCCACGCAACAATCAAGCGTAATAAGCAGTGAAAACATCGGGATGTGCTGAAAGACTTTCCCGCCGCATTCAAGATGCGTTTTCACCCTGGAATGGTCTTCAAGCATTGCCACGTTCGGACACCACTGGTTCTGCCTCACATGAAGGCTGCGCTTTCTATAAAACAGACGTATGCCATTGAGTAAACGGGACAGATCACACGCTCTGTAAGATACAAGACCACGATTTTCGAGGCTGCTTGGGTAAGGAGAGAAGAACCCTGGCAATCTGCTATAAACCGGAGTTGTGCCAATTGGTGAACAGCGGGATCCCTGTCGTGGACAAGTCACCATTCCTGGTAGAACAGTAAGAGATCCCACTCCCTTTTCTTACGGTGATTTAATCTGTACGCTGATGCGGAACTGCTATAGCTTGCTCCTCACATCCCCGGGTCCTGGGTAGAGTCTGAGGCATCTCTCCATCAAGCGGGGTACATGCAGAAAAATCATTTATCTCTTTCAGATGAACCCTTGGAAACTTGTATTTTTACATATTGATAATTTGTTACTATAAATAAGGTTTCGTTATCGGGGTTACAGAAAAGGTTTAGCTGGATCCATGTCTGATTCTGAATCAACACATAATAAAAGAACAGCCTTGCCTGCCGGGTTTCTGCAACATCCGGTGCATCTGTTTGCACTCGGTTTTGGCGCGGGCTGTGTGCCGGTATTGCCCGGAACCGCAGGTACGCTGGTAGGTGTCCTGTTGTATCTGCCGCTGCAACAGGTGGATCGATTGATCTATCTCGCCCTCGTCGCCGTGTTATTTCTGGCAGGTATCTGGATCTGTGGTGCAACGGCAAGGGACCTGAAGGTGCACGATCACTCCGCCATTGTCTGGGATGAGATCGTTGGCTATCTGGTGACGATGGCACTGGTACCGTCGGGCTGGATGTGGATACTGCCCGGGTTTATCCTGTTCCGGCTGTTTGATATCTGGAAGCCGTGGCCGATACGGTTGATTGATCGCAGACTGGGTGGCGGTCTGGGGATCATGCTGGATGATGTCCTGGCGGGTATGTACAGTCTGGCCTGCCTCATCCTCGTTATCCGGGTCATCCAGAATCCGCTTTAAGTAGTAGGAAAAACTGTATGTCTGTTATATAGTTAGCAGGAATTCAGAGAATATTAATTACATTGTGATGCCAATGCATTTACTGGATTATCCCGTTCTCAGAACTTTTCTGGTGGTGGCCATGATCGCCGCCTGTCCTTCGATCAGCCATGCCGATATCTACAAATATGTGGACAAGCATGGTCGCGTCCTCCTGACAGACAAACCTGACCATTCCGGGTACCAGCGACTGGTCAAGACATGGAAGGGATGGGTTGAGCAGAAATCGTCAGGTAGCAATCAGAATTTTGCGAAGAACCGGGAAAAATATGCAAAAGCGATTGAACATGTAGCCACACGTTATCAGTTGCCCCATGCCTTGCTGCATGCGGTGATCACGGCGGAATCTTCCTACAATGCCAACGCCGTTTCGCGTGCAGGCGCTGTCGGCCTGATGCAGCTTATGCCGGAAACGGCAAGGCGTTATGGTGTCAAGGATCGACGCAATCCACTGGATAATATCAATGGCGGGACGCGGTACCTTCGCGACCTGCTGCGCATGTTCAATAATAATCTCCCTCTCGCACTGGCCGCCTATAATGCCGGCGAGAATGCAGTCAAGGAATACGGCAACAAGATCCCGCCCTACAGTGAAACCAGGACCTATGTAAACAGGGTCATTCAATACTACAAGAAGTATAAAAAATCGATGAGTTAGTGCTTGCCTGTATTTGCATGGAACCGGGGAGAACACGGAGGGTACGGAGAAAAAAATGGCAAGTGGTAAGATAAATGAATTTACAAAATCCCCGTGTCCTCTGTGCTCTGCGTGGTTAAAGGCCAACTTGATTAGAACCTATCTCAAAATTGCTGTGCTTGCCGATACGGCGTTAAAAAAGGGCTCAAAATGCTCATTTACTACCGTGTAAACTGCGCTTTCTCGCCCATTTTTGCCTGGTCTCGCCGACGCTCGCTAATTTTGAGATAGGTTCTATTCATCGGTGACACACCCTTCCGAGGCCGATTTTACATATTTGATATATTTATAAAGCGTGCCGCGTGTGGACTTGTAGGCCGGCATGACCCATTTCGTCCTGCGCTGTTCCAGTTCTTTGTCTGACAGGGCCACCATAATCAGGTTTTTTACCGCATCCAGTGTGATGATGTCACCGTCTTCAATGAAGGCGATGGGGCCGCCTTCCTGTGCCTCAGGCACGACATGACCGATGATAAAACCATGGGACCCCCCTGAAAAACGGCCATCGGTGAGCATGGCAACATCGGCACCCAGGCCGGCCCCCATGATGGCAGAGGTAGGGGTGAGCATTTCCGGCATACCGGGCCCCCCCTTCGGTCCTTCATAACGGATCACGATCACATCTCCCTTTACAATTTTTTTATTTTCCAGGGCCCTGAGCATGTCTTCTTCCGAATCATAGACCCTGGCCGGGCCGCGGAAGGTTTCGCCCTCCTTGCCGGTGATCTTGGCGACAGCACCCCCGGGTGCCAGATTACCCCTGAGGATACGGATATGACCGCTTTTCTTGATGGGGTTGCTGATCGGATGAATGATCTCCTGGCCGGCACGGAGTCCGGGCAGGTCAGCCAGATTCTCAGCGATGGTTTTGCCGGTGACCGTCAGGCAGTCACCATGGATCAGGTCATTTTCCAGCAGGTATTTCATCACGGCGGGCGTGCCGCCGATCTTGTGCAGGTCGTCCATGACATACTGGCCGCTGGGTTTGAGATCGGCCAGGAAGGGGATGCGATCACTGACTGTCTGAAAATCATCAATGGTCAGGGCCACATCAACGGAACGGGCCATGGCAATCAGGTGCAGTACTGCGTTGGTGGATCCGCCCAGCGCGGTAACCAGGACCATCGCGTTTTCAAAGGCCGCGCGGGTCATGATGGCACGGGGCCTGATATCGTTTTCCAGCAGGTTCCTGATGGCGGCACCGGCCCGGAAACATTCCTCCAGTTTCCCCGGATCAATCGCAGGTGTGGAAGAGCTGTAAGGCAGGGACATCCCCAGTGCCTCGATCGCCGAGGCCATGGTATTGGCGGTATACATACCACCACAGGCACCGGCGCCGGGGCAGGATTTCCTGACGATATCCAGACGGGTTGCCTCATCAATGCTGCCGGCAAGGAATTCACCGTAACTCTGGAAGGCCGATATGATGTCGACCTTTTTACCATCGCAGTTGCCTGGTTTGATGGTGCCGCCGTAAATCATGAGGGAAGGGCGATCCAGTCTCCCCATTGCCATGATACAACCGGGCATATTCTTGTCACAGCCCGGCAGGGAGATATTGGCATCATACCAGTGGGCGCTCATCATGGTTTCGATCGAATCAGCAATCAGGTCCCTGGATTGCAGGGAATAGCTCATCCCGTCGGTTCCCATGGAGATGCCGTCACTGACACCGATGGTATTGAACCGCATCCCCACCATCCCGGCATCCCTGACGCCTTCCTTCACCTTTTCCGCCAGGGTCAGGAGGTGCATATTGCAGGTATTGCCTTCGTACCAGACACTCGCGATCCCGACCTGGGCCTTGTCCATATCAGCATCGGTCATGCCGGTACCGTAGAGCATGGCCTGTGAGGCCCCCTGGGATTTGGGCTGGGTAATACGGGAGCTGTAGCGATTGATTTTATCCGTCATAGGGTTTCCTGAACTTTATATCTGATGTCTGTGCAAGCTGCGATAGAATACAACAGCAGATTACTGGTTGTCAGTTTTACATGTATCTGGTTGATTGC
>MGXK01000020.1:16893-17293 GCA_001802375.1 Gammaproteobacteria bacterium RBG_16_51_14 | reverse complement strand
GCCCCGATGCCGGGATCATCACGGTGGCGGAGAGATTATCCGGCAGGCAATCGGGTACAATTGCCCTTGGTACCGAAGGTCCCTGTCTGAATTCCATGGAGATGGAGACAGTCATACCGGGGCCGGGAGATGTTGCAGTCGCCCATCTGGCGAATGAATACCTGGGTCTGGGTATCCGGCCCATGCTCAACCAGAGGGAAGGGCAGGTCGATCACTATTTGTATAAGAGGATGAAAATGGCAGACGAAAACACCGCATTTGTACAATGGTTCCGCAGTGCTGCGCCTTACATTCATGCGCACCGTGGCAAGACTTTTGTCCTGCAGATGGGCGGGGAGGTGATCACCTCGGATGGTTTCCAGCATCTCGTTCATGATGTTGCCTTGCTGAACAGTCTGGG
>MGXK01000020.1:5822-16874 GCA_001802375.1 Gammaproteobacteria bacterium RBG_16_51_14 | reverse complement strand
ACCGCAGATCGATGCCCTGTTGCAGGAACGGGAGATACAACCCGCCTATGTCAGGGACCTGCGTGTGACGGATGAGGCTGCACTGGCCTGTGTGAAGGAAGCGGTCGGTTCGGTCCGGATCAAGATCGAATCACTGTTTTCAATGGGCCTGCCCAATTCACCAATGGCCGGTGCGCGGGTAAAGGTTGCTTCGGGTAACTTCGTGACGGCAAAACCGGCAGGTATTGTGGATGGTATTGACCTGAAATTTACCGGCCAGATCCGGCGCGTGGACAGCACTGCAATCAAAACCAGGCTTGATAACGGTGATATCGTACTGGTCCCTTCGCTGGGTTATTCCCCGACCGGAGAAACATTCAATCTCAGTTCGATCGATCTGGCAACCTGCTGCGCCATTGAACTGTCAGCGGACAAGCTGTTATTCATGGTGTCAGAACCGGTATTGACGGATGACAGGCACAACATGATTCGCCAGCTCACACTGGCTGAGGCTGAAAGGCTTCTGGACGGAAAAGACAATCTGAATGACGATACTCGCAGGTATCTTGCCGCAGGCATACTTGCCTGCCGGCGCGGTGTCAAACGTATCCATTTTACCGATCAGGCTATCGACGGCGTCATCCTGCAGGAATTATTCAGTCGTGATGGTGTGGGTACCCTGTTGAGTACCATTTCATTTGATGCCATCAGGCCGGCAGTCATTGAGGATATCGGCGGCATACTGGAACTGATCTCACCCCTGGAGGAAAAGGGCATACTTGTGCGCAGATCACGGGAGAAGATGGAGACAGAGATCGATGATTATACGGTACTGATACGTGATGGTGCGGTAATCGCCTGTGCTGCCCTGCATATTTATGAAGTGGAAAAGGTGGCCGAGCTGGCGAGCCTTGCGGTCCATCCTGACTATGAGAAAAATGCAAGAGGCCGGGAGCTGTATAATGCAATAGAAAGGAAGGCGATCGATAAGGGCATCACCAGGTTATTCGTATTGACAACGCATGCGAGTCACTGGTTTCTTGAACAGGGATTCACTGATGCAGGTGTGGACGATCTGCCCATTGAGAAAAGGAAATTTTTTAACTATCAGCGCAACTCAAAGGTATTGGTAAAGGTACTTTGTCAGTAGTCAGTAGTCAGTAGTCAGTAGTCAGTGGGCAGTGGTAATAACAGAGGGGTAAGGACTGAGGACTGAGGACCACCGACAACTGACAACAAACAACGTACAACCAACAACTGACAACTGACTAGGGACTAAGGACTTCGGTTTCTTTTTCCAGTTTGACGATCAGTTCACCGTCCTTTTCAGTGACGGTGACGTGGCCGCCATGTTCAAGTCCGCCAAAGAGTAATTCCTCTGCCAGTGGTTTCTTGATCTTTTCCTGGATCAGTCGGGCCATGGGACGGGCCCCCATGATTTTGTCATAACCATGTTCGCCCAGCCATGCCCTGGCTGCTGCATCGATTTCGATCGTGACTTTCCTGTCATCGAGTTGAGCTTCCAGCTCATACAGGAATTTATCTACCACACAGGCAATGGTGACGGCATCCAGCGGTTTAAACTGGATGATGGCGTCCAGGCGGTTCCGGAATTCCGGACTGAAGGTGTGTTTTATGGCTTCCATGGCATCGCCAGTGTGGTCCTGTGGTGTAAATCCGACGGAAGAACGGCTCATCCTGTCTGCACCGGCATTGGTCGTCATGGTTATAATGACACTACGGAAATCTGTTTTGCGGCCATTGGTATCGGTCAGTGTCCCGTGGTCCATGACCTGCAGCATGAGATTAAACACATCCGGATGCGCCTTTTCCATCTCATCCAGCAGCAGTACGCTATGCGGCTGCTTGTTGATGGCATCCGTCAACAGTCCCCCCTCGTCATAGCCGACATAACCCGGCGGTGCCCCGATCAATCTGGAAACAGTATGCCGTTCCATGTATTCAGACATATCAAACCGGATCAATTCAATCCCCAGGATGCGCGCCAGTTGCCGCGTGACTTCCGTCTTGCCGACCCCGGTGGGTCCGGCCAGCAGGAAGGACCCGATCGGTTGTTGCTGGTTACCGAGACCCGAACGCGACATCTTGATTGCGGTGGCGAGTGTTGCAATGGCCTGATCCTGGCCGAATACGACCATTTTCAAATTGCGTTCGAGGTTCTTCATGACATCCCGGTCCGAGGTGGAGACCGATTTGGGCGGTATCCTTGCCACATTGGCAACCATCTGTTCAATCTCGGCAACACCGATGATTTTCTTGCGTCGGGAAGGCGGTAACAGCCGTTGTGACGCCCCTGCTTCATCGATGATATCAATGGCCTTGTCGGGCAGGTGCCTGTCATTGATGTAGCGTTGCGTCAGTTCAACAGCAGAGCGCAGTGCCTGATGGGTATATTTGACCTGATGGTGTTTTTCGAAACGCGATTTAAGCCCGTGCAGGATCTTGATGGTTTCTTCTATGGATGGTTCACTGACGTCTATCTTCTGGAAACGCCGTGCCAGGGCCCGATCCTTTTCGAATACACCGCGGTATTCCTGGTATGTAGTCGACCCTATGCATTTCAATTCGCCTGAGGCAAGCACCGGTTTGATAATATTGGATGCATCCATGACACCACCGGAGGCCGCGCCAGCCCCGATGATGGTGTGTATCTCGTCAATGAACAGGATGGATCCCTCGGTCTTCTTTAACTGGGCGATCACACTCTTCAGGCGTTTCTCAAAGTCACCACGATATTTTGTGCCTGCCAGCAGGGCACCCAGATCGAGGGCATAAATGGTACTCCTGGACAGGACCTCGGGTACTTCCCCGTTGACGATCTTCATGGCCAGTCCCTCTGCAATTGCCGTCTTGCCAACACCCGCTTCACCCACATACAGGGGATTATTTTTTCGGCGTCGGCACAGGATCTGAATGGTTCGCTGTACCTCCAGTTGACGGCCAATCAGCGGGTCAATCTTGCCCAATGTGGCCTGTTCATTCAGGTTTACTGCAAATGCCTCCAGTGTATTTGCACCGGCCTCCTCCTGACGCGTCTCATCGTCGGTGGAGGCATCGTTGCCAGGCCGATTTTCATCTTCCGGTACCTTGGCAATCCCATGCGAGATGTAATTGACGACATCAAGCCGGGCGATATTCTGCTGGCTCAGGAAATAGACTGCATGTGATTCACGCTCACCGAAAATGGCAACCAGGACGTTTGCTCCTGTGACCTCTTTCTTGCCCGAGGACTGAACGTGGAAAACGGCGCGTTGCAATACACGCTGAAAGCCGAGTGTGGGTTGTGTGTCCCGTTCATCACTATCATCAAGCAAGGGTGAATTCTCCTGAATAAACCTGAGCAGATCATTATGCAATGCATTCAGGTTGGCGCCACAGGCCTTGAGAACCTGCCGGGCCGATGTATTTTCGAGCAGAGACAGCAGCAGATGTTCAACGGTCATGAATTCATGGCGCCGTTCACGTGCCTCCTTAAAGGATTTATTCAGGGTTTGTTCAAGTTCTTTATCTAACATGGTTAAGCCCTTTCATGCTTTTTCCATCTCACACAGGAGAGGATGCTGATGTTCGCGGGAATAACTGTTAACGAGTGAAACCTTGGTTTCTGCTATTTCATGAGTATAGATGCCGCATATACCTTTGCCGCGGGTATGAACTTCCAGCATGATACGGGTCGCGCTTTCCCTGCCCATGGAAAAGAATATTTCGAGAATATGGACGACAAATTCCATCGGTGTGTAGTCATCGTTTAGCAGAAAGACCTTGTAAAGCGGGGGTCGCTTCAGCTTTGGTCTGGCCTCTTGCAATAATGCCACACCGTTATCAAAGGGATTGCCAGCTTTTTCTGACATGCTCTGATCAGCTCCAGCGTTTACCAGAAGTTTTGATTATACGTCTCATAATTATAGTGTTATTTCTGCCTTCTGTTAACTGGGCACATTTTATGCCACAAAACCTGTTGCCGGCGATAACGTTGTTTCTGTCAGGGAATGAATCCCTGTTTTCCGGTATTGTTCGAGTGTGTGTGGTGCTATCAGTTCAATGAATTTTCGTGCTGCCGGGGACATATATTTTCCGCGGCGCAAAACCAGCCCATAGGTACGTTTCGGAAAATACTGGCTCAACGGGATGGAAACCAGTTCTTCCCGGTCAGATAAACAGATACTCGTAACGATGGAAACGCCCATATTCATCTGTACATATTTTTTAATCACCTCCCAACCGCCCGCTTCCAGAATCACATTGTATTTCACATTATGTTGCTGGAAGACAAGGTCGACAATCCGCCACGTCGATAAATGTCGCGGTGGCAGGATAAGGCCGTACTGCCCGATATCTTCCAGGGTCAGATTTTTTTTTGCAGCGAGTGGATGTTCATGGGCAGTGATTAAAACAGTTTCATAGGTGAAGATGGGTGTGTAATGGATATCTTCAGGGATCTCTAACATGGAACCTACGGCAAAATCGACTTTACCACCACGCAGCAGTTCCAGGCCATCGTGGCCGGTAACATTGCTTAATTTGACCCTGATCCCGGGGTGGTTGATTGCAAATTGCTTCAGGATCCCGGGCAGAATATAAAGAATGGTCGATTCCCCCGCTGCAATGTTCAACTCCCCCGAGATATGATTGTGGCACCGCTCATGAAAGGCATCGGGCAGGATCTCCAGCCCCTCCACCAGGGGTAACGCCAGCTCCAGGAGGATCTTGCCTTCCGCTGTTAACTGAATGCGTGGTCCCTGACGCAGAAACAGGGTGCTGCCCATATCCTTTTCCAGCGCCTGGACTAACAATGAGATGGAGGGTTGGCTGAGGGACATCTGATCGGCGGCCTTTGACATGCTGCCCACCTGTGCGACATGGCAGAAGGCGCGTAACTGCTTGAGTCGATTTTGTTTATAGTAAAAACGTGTCATCGTAGCATCATGTCGGGTTGATTTAGTATTAATAATATTTATATTCAATATTGAAATAATTGACTTGTCAAATGTTGCAGTGCAACGTAAGTTTATCCCGGGTAGGCGCAAAACAAGCTCTAAAGATTGGTATTTTGCCCGGTTGGTTATGACATGAATTTGTTTAACCAAGACAAGAAAACTGATGACTTGTTGAAAATAGCAGTCATTTTGTCAAGTTTGCTCGCACAGGCAGGAGGTTGATAGCTATGGGTACAGAAGCGGATAGCAGGAAACTGCAACAGGACTGGGCGGGGAATCCGCGCTGGAACAACGTGACGCGTGATTACCGCGTCGCCGATGTTGTCCGTCTGCGTGGTTCCGTGCTGATCGAGCATACACTGGCCCGGCGCGGCGCTGAAAAATTCTGGAAACTGGTCAACGAAGCAGACTATGTCAGCAGTCTGGGCGCGATTACGGGTGGCCAGGCGGTGCAACAGGTCAAGGCCGGTATCAAGGCGATCTATCTGTCTGGCTGGCAGGTGGCTGCCGACGGGAATACCTCCGAGACGATGTACCCGGATCAGTCCCTGTATGCCGTTGACTCGGTACCCACCATGGTTCGCCGCATCAACAACGCCTTCAAGCGCGCGGATGAGATCGCCTGCGCCAGGGGTAATTCTGATATTGATTATTTTGCACCGATTGTTGCCGATGCCGAGGCAGGCTTCGGTGGGGTCCTGAACGCCTTTGAATTGATGAAGGGCCTGATTGAGGCAGGTGCCGCCGCTGTTCATTTCGAGGATCAACTGGCCTCGGTAAAGAAGTGCGGCCACATGGGCGGCAAGGTACTGGTGCCGACGCAGGAGGCGATTCAGAAACTGACGGCAGCGCGTTTTGCCGCCGATATCATGGGGGTTCCGACGGTCATCCTGGCGCGTACCGATGCGAATGCCGCGGCGCTTCTGACTTCGGATATTGACGAAAATGACAAACCATTCATTACCAACGAACGTACTGCGGAAGGTTTCTATGTAACCAGGGCCGGTATCGACCAGGCGATTTCACGTGGACTGGCCTATGCCCCCTATGCTGATCTGATCTGGTGCGAGACCGCGGGACCGGACCTGGACGAGGCCAAAAGGTTTGCGGAGGCCATTCGAAAAAAATATCCGGAGCAGCTGCTGGCCTATAATTGCTCCCCGTCCTTTAACTGGCGCAAGAAACTGGATGACAGGGGTATTGCCAGTTTCCAGCGTGAACTGGGTGCCATGGGCTACAAGTTCCAGTTCATCACCCTCGCCGGTATCCACAGCATGTGGTACAACATGTTTGACCTGACCTATGATTATGTGCGTCGCGGTATAACGGCCTATGTTGAACGCGTGCAGGAACCGGAGTTTGCCGCAGCGGAACGGGGGTACACCTTCGCCAGTCACCAGCAGGAAGTGGGGGCCGGTTATTTCGATGAGGTGACCACGGTCATCCAGGGTGGCAAATCTTCTGTGACGGCACTGACCGGATCAACCGAGGAAGATCAGTTTGACGATGCTGCCGCCCATCGTTAACCGGTAGTCAATTGCCGCATGCCAGGCCCGGTGGATCCTGCTGATTCAATTAAAAATGGCAATAACCTCATCCACCATATTCCGGTTAAATTTATCCCTGCTGATAGATCTGCGTACCTTCAGGGGAATAATCCTGGCCTTTTTATACAAGGTCCTTATTTCCGGTGTATCGTGATTGGAAATTACCGTGGTGATCCCTTTCCCGGCCAGTAAGAGTGCCTGTTCTGCGAGTTCCTGCTGCTCTTTCCAGCCAAATCCGCCGGTATAATAATCTGTAAATCGGGAGGTTGTGCTTAACGGGGTATAGGGAGGATCACAGTAGACAACATCGCCTTTTTCTGCCCGCCCCAGGGTTTTTCGAAAATCGGACGTAATCATCTCCGCCTTTTGCGACCTGGTTATGAATGAGCGCATGGCTTGTTCCGGGAAAAGGGGTTTTTTATATTGGCCGAAAGGTGTATTAAATCCCCCGGATGAGTTATATCGACAAAGTCCATTATAGCAATGCCGGTTCAGATAGATGAATAAGGCTGATTTTAACAAGACGTCATTGGTTGAGTTAAATACCTTTCTGAATTCATAATAGGAATCCTTGTTGTTGAATTTTTCGAAGAATGAACGGCTATATTCAATGAAATCTTCACCGTTATCGCGCAGACAAATATAGAGATTGATTAAATCCTGATTATTATCAGCGAGCAGGTATTTCTCATAATCCGTGTTCAGGAAAACAGCGCCGGAACCAAGGAATGGTTCTACCAGTCTGGTACCTGTCCCAAGTGCCTCACCTATATCCTCAACCAGCCGATATTTCCCGCCGGGCCACTTCAGAAACGGTTTGGTGGTACTCATTGGCAGCCGTCTTTTTCTTCTTCCGGTGTCAGCGCCCGGATGCCCAGGGCATGAATCTCGGTGCGCATCAGGACAGCGACGGCCAGATAGACCAGACGATGACGTTCCAGGGTGGATTTGCCGGCAAAGGCCGGAGACACAACGGTGACGTTGAAATGACCTCCGCCTCCGGCGCCTGCATGACCGATGTGTTTGTGTGACTCATCGACGATCTCCAGTCGCACCGGGGAAAGTGCCTGATCCAGGTGTGCCCTTAGCAGGGAGATGCGATCGTTTTCAGGCAACAGGGAACACCTTGTTAAATGGTTTTACGATGACCTTGTCATAAACCCCTGCCGTAACATAGGGATCAGCATCGGCCCATTTTTCGGCCTCTTCCAGCGAATCAAATTCCGCAATGACCAGACTACCGCTAAATCCGGCGGGTCCCGGGTCTGCACTGTCGATTTTCGGGTGTGGCCCTGCTATCAATAAACGCCCCTCGTCCTGCAATGCCTGTAATCTGGCAATGTGATCAGAACGCACGCGCTTTCGCTTTTCCAGACTGTCTTCCACATCCTGACTGATAATGGCATACAACATTAAATTACTCCCCGCTGTTTTTTATCTCATTTACGTAACGTGACATATAAATTGCCTGGGCAAAGACAAAGACAAAAGTCAGACCAAGAATACCAAACAGCTTGAAATTGACCCAGACTTCACTGCTGTAATTGGATGCGACATAAAGGTTGGCTGCTCCCATGGTGATAAAAAATGCCACCCAGCTCATGTTCAGGGTGGTCCAGACGGTTTTGGGTACAGTTACGGACTGTTCCATCATCCGCTGTACCAGGTTTTTCCCGCCGATGTACTGGCTGCCAAGAAAAACCAGGGCAAATATCCAGTTGACGGCGGTCGGTTTTAATTTGATAAAACGTTCATCATGTAACAACAAGGTAGCGCCACCGAGTATCACCAGCAGCGCGAGCGTGATTAAATGCATCCTCTCGAAACGGTGATGAATAAACCAGTAGATGGTAACCTGTATGAATGAAGCGGCAATGGCTACCATGGTGGCAAGATAGATGCCCTGTTCCCGGTCCTCAGGGATATAAAATGCGATGAAGAAGGCAACCACCGGGAAAAAATCAAAAAGGAATTTCATAAAGTAAATAAAGTAAATTCAGTTGCTATGGGACAGATTACGGATCAATCTCTGATCAGTGCAAGATAACAGTATGATAAACGATGGAACAAATCGCCTTGTGTGTCCCCCGGTCACCGCCGTGTCGCCCTGCAAGTCGGTTCGACTGCCGACACAGTATCTTGCCGGCCCTGATTTTTCAATCTCCCGCCAGAGGACAGCACCGTGAAAACTGATCAAACCGCCTGAGATTATGACCCAGGTTTTCAATATTCATCCTGCCAACCCGCAAGGCCGCCTTATCGAGAGTGCAGCGACCATACTGCGTGATGGCGGGGTTGTGATCTATCCAACCGACTCCTGCTATGCCCTGGGTTGTCATATCGGGGAAAAAGAGGCAGTGGAACGTATCCGAAGCATCCGCAAGCTGGATCCGCACCACAATATGACCCTGGTTTGCCGGGATCTGTCCGCGATCGCCAGTTATGCCAGGGTGGGGAATGCAGCCTATCGTTTGATGAAGTCACTTACCCCGGGGCCATATACATTTCTGCTCAAGGCGACACGGGATGTCCCGAGGCGATTGCAACACCCCAGGCGCAAAACGATCGGGTTGAGGATCCCGGACAACCCGATCACCTTGTCGCTCCTGGATAGTCTGGGCAGGGCAATGATCAGTTCCAGTCTGATCCTGCCCGGAGACACTATTCCCCTGACGGATCCGGATGAAATCATCCGGCAACTCGGCAACGAGGTCGATTTAATCATTAATGGCGGCCCGGGCGGGATCGAACCGACCACCATCATTGATCTGGTTGAAGAGAGACCGGAAATCATACGGCAGGGTAAAGGCGTCAGCCATAAGGAATGGACAGTGAAATAATCGGGTCGCACTCGACCTGGCTCAGGGTATAATGCGGCATCCACAGCATCAGGCCGGTACACCGGCCAGGGGAGGGTGTTTTTTGTCCACCAGCGGTAATCAGCGAGTACTGTCCGGGATGAGGCCGACCGGCCAGCTCCATCTCGGCCACTATCATGGTGTTTTGAAAAACTGGCTCAGACTGCAGAACGAGTATGAATGTTTTTTCTTCGTTGCGGACTGGCATGCGTTGACGACGGAATACGAAAGTACAGGCATCATCGCAGAGACTATCTGGGACATGATCATCGACTGGCTTGCAGTCGGTATTAATCCGGGCGCCGCAAAACTTTTCATCCAGTCCAGGATACCGGAACACGCGGAATTACATCTGTTGCTGTCCATGAGTACACCCTTGAGCTGGCTCGAGCGTGTACCCAGTTACAAGGATCAACAGGAAAAACTGAAAAACCGGGACCTGACGACCTACGGTTTTCTGGGCTATCCACTCCTGCAGACTGCGGACATCATCATCTACAAGGCGGGCTATGTACCGGTGGGTGAGGATCAGGTGGCCCATGTCGAGCTGGCCCGGGAGATCGCGAGAAGGTTCAATTATCTTTACGGGCGTGAACCCGGTTTTGAAGAGAAGGCGGAACTTGCCGCCGGGAAAATGGGGAAAAAAAACAACCGGCTCTATCACGAGTTACGCCGCAGCTATCAGGAACAGGGAGATGCCCAGGCCCTTGAAAAGGCAAGGGCCTTGCTGGAAGAACAACAGAATATCAGTATCGGTGATCGGGAACGCCTGTTCGGCTATCTGGAGGGGGGTGGTAAGGTGATTTTTCCGGAACCCCAGGCGTTATTGACACCGGCCTCGAAGATGCCTGGTCTCGATGGGCAGAAGATGTCCAAGTCCTACAACAATACGATCGGCCTGCGCGAAAATCCCAATATTGTGGAAGAAAAACTGAAGACCATGCCGACCGATCCGGCACGCATCCGGCGTTCCGACCCGGGCGACCCGGACAAATGCCCGGTCTGGAGCCTGCACCAGGTCTATTCCGGTGACGATGTAAAGAAATGGGTGATACAAGGTTGCAGGAGCGCCGGTATCGGTTGTCTTGATTGTAAAAGACCCCTGATTGATGCCGTACTCAAGGAGCAGGGACCCATTCGCCAGAGGGCCAGGGAATACCAGGAGGATATGGAAACGGTGCGCAGTATTATCAAGGATGGCTGTGAGGCGGCAAGGGATGTGGCCAGGGAAACACTCGAGGAAGTCCGCCAGGCAATGGGGCTTGAATATCGTTAACCGGTAACCCCGATTGCGGCCATTGGTGCGGGACTACACACAGCGGATAGAAAGTGCAACAATGCCTGTCCTATTGCTGGAATCCTGATGAATTCGACTGAAAATACCGATCTGATCCTACCCGGACAGGGTGAAATGCCCTTTGCTATTGTGCAGGGGTCGCCGGTGACCGAGCTACCAAGAGATCTGTATATCCCCCCGGATGCCCTGGAGATTTTCCTGGAGACCTTTGAAGGACCCCTGGACCTGCTCCTGTATCTGATTAAACGGCAGAACATCAATATCCTCGATATTCCCATCGCCCGGATCACCGAGCAATACATGCGCTATATCGATTTGATGGAAGAACTCCAGCTTGACCTGGCCGGTGAATATCTGTTGATGGCTGCGATGCTGGCCGAGATTAAATCACGGATGTTGTTACCGCGTCCAAA
>MGXK01000020.1:5539-5815 GCA_001802375.1 Gammaproteobacteria bacterium RBG_16_51_14 | reverse complement strand
GTGGAGGAAGATGATCCCAGGGCTGAATTGATACGCCGGCTGCAGGAATATGAGCGCTACAAACAGGCGGCCGAAGATCTGGATGCCATGCCGCGTTATGAAAGGGATATTTTCGGTACCATCATCGAATTCCCGGATCGGCGTGTTCACCAGCAACCACCCCAGGTATCACTGGATAGCATCCTCAGGGTGTTTGCAGAAGTGCTGGTACGGGCAGATATGTTCACTCATCATCACATCCATCGTGAACCGCTCTCGGTAAGGGAGCGGATGACC
>MGXK01000020.1:5204-5474 GCA_001802375.1 Gammaproteobacteria bacterium RBG_16_51_14 | reverse complement strand
GGGGCGTGCCGGCGTCATTGTGACCCTGCTCGCCATACTTGAGTTAATGAAGGAATCCCTGATCGAGCTGGTACAGAACGAGAGCAACGGGCCTATCTATATCAAGGCTGCGGCATGACCCAGGATCAGTTAAAAAATATTATCGAGGCTGCCTTGATGGCCTCAGAACGGCCGCTGAATATCCCCCGCCTGCTGTCCCTGTTTGAAAAAGAACTGGAACCGCCGGCACGGGCTGATATCCAGGCAGCATTGGAACAGTTGCAACAGGAT
>MGXK01000020.1:2643-5198 GCA_001802375.1 Gammaproteobacteria bacterium RBG_16_51_14 | reverse complement strand
AACCGCGGGGTCGAACTGAAGGAAGTCGCCAATGGCTATCGATTCCAGGTACGTGGTGAGTACTCGGTATGGGTCAACAGCCTGTTCGATGAACGTCCACCGCGCTATTCAAGGGCACTGCTGGAAACACTGGCGATCATTGCCTACCGGCAACCGATTACGCGAGGGGAGATAGAAGACATCCGTGGGGTCAGCGTCAGTTCAACCATCATCAAAACCCTCCAGGAAAGGGAATGGGTCCGTGTGGTAGGTCACCGGGATATCCCGGGCAAGCCGGAATTGCTGGCGACCACAAAGACATTCCTGGATTATTTTAATCTGAAGACCCTGTCGGATCTGCCTGCACTGGCTGAAATCAAGGATTTCGACTCGATCTATCCCGACCTGTTTGACGGGCTTGAAATCGAGGGTGCAGGGGAACCTCCCGAATTACAAAGAGAAGGTTTTGTATTTGCCGATCTGCCAATCCAGGAGACACCTCTCGAAGAGACCGGGGTTGACAACGAAGAGGAAGGGTCCGCACTATCAACAGGACTTAGCGACGATGTTGAGGCCAAGGTGATCCCGTTTTCAAACTGAGCATCACGCTGTCTTTCCCGGTTATCAAACACTACCGGTTTACTTTCCAGTCACCCATTGATTAATGTCCGAACGCATACAAAAGGCCCTGGCAAATTCAGGTATCGGTTCCCGGCGCCAGATCGAGGCGTGGATCAGGGAGGGCCGGATCACCGTCAATGGCAGACCTGCGAAAATAGGCCAGCAGGTCGAAGCTGAGGTCAACATACATTTCGATGGCTGGCTTGTTCCACTCAAGGCCGGGGCACCCCAGAAAACCAGGGTCCTGGCCTATTACAAACCGGCAGGCGAGGTCTGCAGCCGCAAGGACGACAAGGGCAGGACCACGGTCTTTTCCCGTCTGCCCCACCTGAAACAGGGGAGGTGGATCAGCATTGGCAGACTCGATGTCAACACGACCGGATTACTGCTGTTCAGTAATGACGGCGAACTGGTTAACCAGTTGACGCATCCATCCAGGGAGATCGAACGTGAATATGCAGTCCGCGTGATGGGTGATGTTAACGGGGAGATGCTCACGCGCCTGCGGGCCGGGGTAAAACTCGATGACGGCATTGCCAGGTTCACGGATATTGTAAAGGGGGAAGGCAAGGGCGCTAACACCTGGTTTTATGTCGTAATAAAGGAAGGACGCAACCGTGAGGTACGGCGTCTGTGGGAATCCCAGGGGGTGATGGTGAGCAGACTGATACGGGTCCGTTTCGGCAGCTATCTCCTGGACAGGCAGCGACATCCGGGTGAGACCTGGGAACTGGAGCCGCATGAGATCAAGGTCCTGCAGCAACTGGCGCAAAAGCCCGCCGTTGCAGGGCAGCGTGGCATTTCGGCGAAACCGGTCAGGCGATGATCAGGAAGAATGCCCTGTTGACGGTCTATCACCGGTTGTTTGAGGCCTATGGTCCGCAACACTGGTGGCCTGCCAGGACGCCCTTTGAAGTCATGGTCGGTGCGGTCCTGACACAGAATACGGCGTGGACAAATGTGAAGCGGGCAATCCTGAATCTGGAACAGGCTGGTTGTCTGGATGCCCTGTCAATGGTCAGTCTGACCCAGGAACAGCTTGCTGAACTCATCCGGCCATCCGGCTATTTCAATATCAAGGCGAAACGGCTGCTGAATTTCGTGGCCTGGTACCTGGAATGTGGCGGACATAAGAATCTCGAGGCAACCGACACGCCTGAGCTGCGTGGTTTACTCCTCGCCGTGAACGGGGTTGGTCCGGAAACAGCAGATGATATCCTGCTCTATGCCTTCGAACGGCCTGTCTTCGTAATTGATGTGTACACTCGACGTCTGTTTACCCGGCTTGGTTTGATCGGGGGGGATGAGGATTATGAGACCCTGCGGGGTGCATTTGAATCGGCCCTGGACCGGGACGTTCCCTTATATAATGAATATCATGCACTGATCGTCCGGCATGCAAAGGAAAAATGTGCCTGGCATCAGGATTGTCATCATTGCCGGGTGGAAGCCCCGTTGTAGTGGGTGAGCCCGGTCCATTCTCGATATCATCAGGCACTGTATTTACCCCATGCCAGGCATCCGCAACCCGTAGCAATTGATTTCACCGGCCCTACTCTGTAAGCTTTGCGCCCCTTGATAACGTAAGTTAATACAAATGACACAGCGTCAGCCCCTGGTGGCAGCAAACTGGAAGATGAATGGTAGCCTCCAGACCATTCCACCCCTGTTGCAGACGATACGGCAAGGCATTGACGCAGGATGCAAGGCAGAGGTGGCGATCTGCCCGCCTTACCTTTATCTGCCCGAGGTTGCAAGGCTACTGCAGGGCTCGGCCATCAGGCTGGGTGCCCAGAATATGTCCGGGCATAAAGCCGGGGCATTTACCGGTGAGGTGTCCGCCGCAATGCTCAGGGATTATCAATGCCGGTACGTGATCATTGGTCATTCCGAACGAAGGACACTGTACGGTGAAACCGATGCATTGATCGCCGGGAAATTTGCCATGGCGGTCG
>MGXK01000020.1:2382-2574 GCA_001802375.1 Gammaproteobacteria bacterium RBG_16_51_14 | reverse complement strand
AGATTGTCGCAAGACAACTGGATGCGGTGCTGGACCAGAGCGGTATCGCCGCGTTTCAGCAGGCGGTGATTGCCTATGAACCGGTCTGGGCAATCGGTACCGGGATGACCGCGACACCGGACCAGGCGCAGGAGGTACACTCCTTTATCCGGCTACGACTGGCAAGACATGATAATGTGATTGCGGATACAA
>MGXK01000020.1:0-2363 GCA_001802375.1 Gammaproteobacteria bacterium RBG_16_51_14 | reverse complement strand
CGTCAAGGCAGACAATGCGGGGCAAATATTCAGGATGGCGGATATCGATGGTGGATTGATTGGAGGCGCGTCCCTGAACGCCGGCGATTTTCTCTCCATCTGTCAGGCAACGGGGTAAGCAAACAATGGCAAATCTCTATACCTTTTTATTCGTTGTACAGGTGCTGGTGTCCATCTGCCTGATCGGCTTTATTCTGATCCAGCATGGCAAGGGGGCCGATGCCGGCGCAGCATTCGGCAGTGGCGCATCGTCAACGGTATTCGGCAGTCATGGTTCCGGTAATTTCCTCACCAGGGGCACGACGGTCCTGGCCATTATTTTTCTTGGAAACAGCCTGCTGCTGGGCTACCTTGCAGGAGAATCAACCAGGCAGCAGACCAGTGTGATGGAAAGCGAGGAGATCGCCGTGGTCGAAAAACAGGCCGTGCAGGAACCGGCCGGGACCGAACCCCCCGCTGGTCCGGTATCGGATGTACCAACACCGGTATCGGATGTACCCACCTTGCCTGAAAAATAGCGGTTCCGGGACAGGGGTCTTATAATTAATCTGAATCCAGTAGCCGGAATCCTCCTGGTTACAAATGCCGATGTGGTGGAATTGGTAGACACGCTGTCTTGAGGGGGCAGTGCCGCAAGGCGTGCCGGTTCGAGTCCGGCCATCGGTACCAATCTGATAACGGGGTTTAGTTCGAACCCCAGCCAATCTCCAGTCATTCAAACGAACCGGCACAGAATTGTTAACGGCGTGCCGGCTGATTCAGGCCGTACCCGCAAGGGGCACCGAGGTCCCTGGCCTGAACCCTTCGGGCACACTGTGTGTATCCAATTTCGTTCCCGACGAAATTTTCGAGTCCGGCCATTGGTACCAAATTTTTGTCGTCACCCGTAACTCGGGACTCGTTACTCGTAAATTGCGCAAATGTGGTGTGGTTCGGGATCAGATACAAGTGTAAAAACCAGGCATACACATTATCTGCCGGTTTGGACATAATCCTTTCACGGCGGTTGCGTTATCGTTCTCAGGTTTGCTACACTTGTTCTCAATATGAGAGCAAAGAAATCTTCACAGCGTTCACAACTGGTGGAAATTCTGTTCGGCGCCTACCGCCGCCAGATTCTCGCGCTACTGTTGCTGCGCCCTGACGAGAGCTTCTATGTGCGGGAAATCGGCCGGTTGACCGGTGTGCCGGCCGGTTCCCTGCATCGCGAACTGAAACTGCTGAGCGATACCGGGCTGCTGCGCCGGTCGGCGACAGGAAATCAGGTGCGCTATCAGGTCGACCGCGCCTGCCCGATCCAGGAGGAACTGGCATGGATATTCCGAAAGACGGCCGGTCTGGCCGATATATTGCGCGAGGCGCTGGCGCCGTTGTCCAAAAAAATCACGCTGGCATTCATTTTTGGTTCTGTCGCCGAAGGCAAGGAGCGGGCCACGAGTGATGTGGATGTAATGGTGGTGGGTACGGCCTCGTTTGCTGCTGTGGTGGAGGCGATGAGCAAGACTCGCCGGCAATTGCAACGTGAAGTGAATCCGGTGGTAATGACCAGGACTACCTTTCAATTAAAATACAGGAGTCAGGATCGTTTTGTGTCCCGGATTGCGCAGGAACCGAAGATCTTTCTCATAGGGGATGCCGGTGAGCTTGGAAAACTTGTTGAAGATCGGGCAGCTTAAGGAACATCAAACCGATGCTGCCGATGTCCAGCGACTTCTGGCCGCGGCCCAAAGAAATCTCACTGATGCACGGGTCACGTCAATCAGCCCCGAGACGCGGTTTGATGCAGCATACAAGGCCATCATGCAAGCAGCATTGACTGCGCTCATGGCGCAGGGGTACAGGCCGGACACGAATCGTCCCGGCCACCATATGACCATCGTGCAGGCTTTGCCTCTGACTATCGGGCTTGCGGAGAAGCGCATGGCTGTGCTTGATACCTTGCGGCGCAAGCGGAACATAGCGGATTACACAGGTGAGGATATTGACGATGTTTCTATGGAGAATTGCGTTGACGAGGCAGAGCAATTGATCGCTGATGTGAATGTATGGCTCAAGACAAATCGGCCACACTTGCTGGTAGTGAAAAAATGACGGCGCAACTATTTACTGGATCGGTCGTTGAAGGAACCTGTCTCGCCTGACGCGAAGGTATCGACTGGACCGGGAAGTTCTTGAGGCCACCGGTAAACAGGGAGGATCGTTTTAGCACTTCAACTATCCGGTAAATTCATGAATAATCCATCCATTCGGGAGAAAGGGGAGGAGGATCGTGGAGAAGGGAAAGAAAACCAGGGGGGCCGTCAGGCTGGACGCCGTCATCGCCGCCAATCTCAAGAAACTCGGTTATGACAGGTAAGCAAGCA
>MGXK01000019.1:53172-53373 GCA_001802375.1 Gammaproteobacteria bacterium RBG_16_51_14 | reverse complement strand
TATCTCCAATCGTCATATTCTCGCCCTGGCCATGGTAATGAATCTGCCCAGGGCGGAGGTTTATGAAACGGCAACCTTCTATCACCATTTTGATGTTATTCAGGAAACCGAAATACCCCCTCCCCCGCTGACAATAAGGGTTTGTGACTCAATCACATGTGAAATGTTCGGCGCCAGACAACTCCTTGACGAGCTGCTTTC
>MGXK01000019.1:46655-53032 GCA_001802375.1 Gammaproteobacteria bacterium RBG_16_51_14 | reverse complement strand
TACCCGACTCTATTACCTATAACCAGTACCGCAAGGATGGTGGTTATCAGACACTGATTGACTGTGTAAACGGCAAACATGAACGAAATGATATTATCAACCTGCTGGAGGATTCAAGCCTCCGTGGTCTGGGCGGTGCCGGCTTTCCGGTTGGTAAAAAATGGCGCATCCTGAGTACACAAACACAACCGCGTTTAATCGCGATCAATATCGATGAAGGTGAACCGGGCACATTCAAGGATCGACATTATCTGGAACAGGACCCACACCGTTTTATAGAAGGAACATTGATCGCACGTTGGGCGATTGAAGCGACTGATATTTATATCTACATCCGGGATGAGTATACAGGCTGCCATAAGATGCTGGAACGTGAGCTGGCAGCATTAAAGCAGGATCCGCCATGTAAATTACCTGACATCTATCTCCGCCGTGGTGCAGGCGCCTATATTTGCGGTGAGGAGTCCGCGATGATCGAGTCTATTGAAGGAAAAAGAGGCATGCCCCGCCTGCGGCCACCCTATGTCGCCGAAGTCGGCCTGTTTGGGCGCCCCACATTGGAACAAAACATGGAGAGCATGCACTGGGTCAGGGATATTATTGAAAAAGGAGCGGACTGGTTTGCCGCAAAAGGGCGTCATGGCCGCAAGGGATTGCGATCATTTTCAGTCAGCGGTCGCATACAAAAACCCGGCGTTCATATTGCACCTGCCGGCATTACAATATGCGAATTGATTGATGAATTTTGCGGTGGCATGTTAGCCGACCATGAATTCTATGGTTATTTCCCGGGTGGTGCGTCCGGAGGTATCCTGCCTGCGTCACTTGGTGATTTACCACTGGATTTCGATACCCTGCAATCCCACGATTGTTTTATTGGTTCCGCGGCGATCATCGTCTTGTCGAACAAGGATAGTGCCAGGGCCATGGCATTGAATGCCATGCGCTTCTTTGAACACGAATCCTGTGGTCAATGTACCCCATGCCGGGTCGGCACTGCAAAGGCTGTAAAATTAATGGAACAAAATGACTGGGATCAGCTCTTACTTAAAGAACTGGCCAAGGCGATGGAAGACGCCTCCATCTGTGGTTTAGGCCAGGCAGCACCCAAAACATTACGTTGCGCCATGCATTATTTCCCGGAGGAATTTGAGTAATGGAAACAACACCTGATCGAAAGGATGAGAATGAAAACATTACCAGATTCACCTTAAATGACAAGACAATTGAGGCCATTGGTGGTGAAACAATCCTGCTTGCGGCAAAACGGCATAATATTGAGATACCCCATCTATGTTACAAGGAAGGTCTGCGCCCCGATGGCAATTGCCGTGCCTGCATGGTTGAAATCAGGGGTGAACGGGTATTGGCACCTGCCTGTTGCCGGCAACCGACCCCTGGTATGGATGTCAACAGTAACAACGAACGGGCAGTTCATTCACAAAAAATGGTACTGGAACTGTTGTTGTCTGATATGCCACAACAGGCAAAATCCCCTTATACCCTGAATTCAGAACTGGATAGATGGGCAGAAATACTGGACATCAACAACCCGCGCTTTCCTCAACGTACTCAGCCACACGCGGATTTATCACATCCCGCGATTGCCGTTAATCTTGATGCCTGTATTCAGTGCACGCGATGTTTACGGGCCTGCCGTGAGGAACAGGTAAATGATGTTATTGGTTACGCCTTCCGTGGCAGTCACTCTAAAATCGTATTCGATACAGACGATCCCATGGGGGAAAGTACCTGTGTAGCCTGCGGTGAATGCGTACAGGCGTGTCCCACCGGTGCCCTGATGCCGGCCAGGAATGTCGGTTTGATTGAACCTGATCACAAGATTGATTCAGTTTGCCCCTACTGTGGCGTGGGATGTCTGCTGACCTACAACGTCAAAAATAATCGTATCCTGTATGTGGATGGCCGTGACGGGCCCTCCAATCATGGCCGCCTCTGTGTGAAAGGCCGCTACGGAGTCGATTATGTACACCATCCGGATCGGCTTACAAAGCCCCTCCTGCGTCGTCAAGAGGCAAAAAAAACTAGCACCCTGATCGACCCTCATGAAATACAGAAATACTTCAGGGAGGCCAGTTGGGAAGAGGCACTGGACTTCGCCGCCGCAGGTTTACTCAATATACGTGATACCAATGGCTCAAAAGCCCTGGCTGGCTTCGGTTGTGCCAAGGGCAGTAATGAAGAGGCCTACCTCCTGCAGAAACTGGTCAGGGTAGGTTTTGGAACCAATAATATTGATCATTGTACCCGCCTGTGTCATGCCTCATCGGTCGCTGCCCTGCTTGAAACTATCGGCTCAGGCGCAGTATCCAACCAGGTTGCAGATGGTTCCGCGGCAGAGGTTATCATCGTTATCGGTGCACGCCCTACTGAAAATCACCCGGTAGCAGCCACCTTCATAAAAAATGCAGCAAAACGTGGCAATAAACTGGTTGTGATTGAACCGTATGGTTCCGATCTCTCACTGTATGCCAAGTATTTTTTACAGCTCCGTCCAGGAACTGATGTTCTTCTGCTGAACAGCATGATGCACACAATCATCGAAGAAGGGTTGCAGAACGAGAATTTTATTCAACACCATACCCATGGCTATGAGATATTTAAAGAAAATCTGCACAATTTCTCTGCGGAAAAAGTAGCCCCGATCTGTGGCATTCCCTCCGGGACAATCAAGGAGGTTGCCCGATTATATGCAACCTCGGAAACTGCCATAATCTTCTGGGGCATGGGCATCTCACAACATGTTCATGGCACTGATAATGCACGATGCCTGATTTCACTCGCATTGCTGACAGGTCACATCGGAAGACCCGGCACTGGCTTGCACCCGTTGCGTGGCCAAAATAACGTACAGGGGGCATCGGATGTCGGTCTGATTCCGATGGTTTATCCTGATTATCGATCGGTTGCTGATCCGATGGCCAGGGAAGCATTTGAGAAACTATGGGGTTGTACACTGGATCCGGATCCCGGTCTTACTGTTGTTGAGATAATGCATGCAATTCATAGCGGAGATATCAATGGCCTGTATATCATGGGCGAAAACCCGGCCATGTCCGACCCGAACCTGAATCATGCCCGCAAGGCATTGTCCATGCTTGATCATCTTGTTGTGCAGGATATTTTCTTTACGGAGACATGCAGTTATGCCGATGTCATCCTGCCTGCTTCCGCATTTCCGGAAAAAACAGGCACATTTACCAATACGGATCGCCGTGTGCAGCTTGGCCGTAAGGCCATCGATCCCCCCGGCGATGCACGTCAGGATCTGTGGATCATCCAGGAGATCGCCAACCGACTTGGCCTGAACTGGAAATATGACAATGTAAAGGACGTTTTTGAAGAAATTCGCCTGGCTATGCCGAAGATGGCGGGGATTACCTGGGAACGTCTCGAACAGGAAGACTCGGTGACCTATCCCTTATTGAATGAAGGGGATCCTGGTGAGCCTGTCATTTTCAAAAATGGTATATTCCCGACAAAGGATGGGCGGGGCCGCTTTGTTTCCGCATTGCATGTAGAGCCCGCAGAATTACCCAACGATGAATTTCCGTTTATCTTCATCACTGGCCGTCAACTTGAACACTGGCATACAGGCACTATGAGCCGACATTCACGTGTCCTTGATGCCATTGAACCAGGACCATGTATTATGATCAATCCGGATGACCTGGAGCAATTAGGTTTGATTTCCGGTGGTTTTCTTGTTATTGAATCACGTCGTGGTAAAATCGCTGCAACAGCCCGTGCTGATGTAAATATGCAGAAAGGCGTAGTGATGTTGCCGTTCGCGTTTAACGAGGCAGCGGCTAATCTGATCACCAATGATGCACTTGATCCCTATGGCAAGATACCGGAATTCAAGTTCTGCGCAGTACAGCTGAGACCGGGTTTACGCACCGATGACCTGATCGAACCTAAGGATGTTTCAATCCTACATTGAGCAGATCAACATCGGTACTTTACTACCGCTGTTTTTTCCGCGTTCCCGTGATAAGGATCGCTAATCCGGCAGGGCGGTACTCTGCCTTTTTTATCCTTCCGTGATTTTTCAGAATAAAGGGTTGGAAATTCAGCTGCTGGATTTCACTTCTTTCAAAGTCAGAGTCTCCTCAATCAGGGGTCCATTTGTCGGATGGGCATGATCCGGGACAACCGTTTTTATCTGGTAAAGGGTACCAGGTATGTCTTTCGATAAAGTAAATTCATAACGCTTGTCCGCGAATTCTTCAAACTGGCTTCTTCTGGGATCACTGACATAGGGTGTGATGGTTATCTTTTCTCCAGACAAGGTTTTACCATCATAGTCGATATTGACAGGTTCAATGGTCGCATGGTCGTCTGTGAGCGCCAGTTTGATCCGCTGATGGAAATAGCGCCAGTTACCCTTTGTCATGCGATCCATTTCATAAACATCCCCCTGCAGGTAAATACCCAGTATCGGGTTGCCCTTTAGATTCCGTAACAGGTCGGCATTTGGAATTACCTGGTTCCTTTCCTCCGTAAAAAACTCCAGGCTGGTATTCTTCGTTCCATCATCATTAACATGAATTATCTCAAGAAAAACCGAATCCTCAAATCCGTCCTCATAAGATCCCTTTTTCTCGAATTCGTAATAAAGCCGGGAGGGGCTTGAAATATTTTTCAGATGATCATCCATCCAGAGCATAGACTCGGCAGGCGAAAATTTGAAAGTTTCCGGGTCAACGACTATCGATTCTCCCATGCGTCCGATCTTCGCATTCATCTCCTCGTCCGTCGCCTTATCATCAGCAATAACAGGCAGCGAATTACCTAATAACAGCACAAGGAACAGCGCCAGAAACAAAGACAGTATTGAATGCACGGGGATTTGCCTTATTCGACCAGCGGTACCCCATAATCCAGCAGGATCTGCCTGATTTCTTCCCTGTTATTCTCGATCAACTGGGTGATCTTTTCCTTCCATTCCGGCTCTCCGTAGCGTACGCCCATCGAGATGCTGTATTGAAATTTCATTGACGGTTCTATCGGGTCATCCTCAATTCTCAACATGACCAGTTCTGCCTCGTCACTGAATTTTTTCGCAAAGTAGCCCGCAAAGGGCCCCCAGACAATGGTAGCATCAATCTTTCCGTCGATAAGGTCTCTTATCAGGATCTCACCGTGATTGGCCTTTGCATCTCCAAGCATCATCTGGTAAGGGGTGATGTGTCCCATCAAGCCTTGTTCAAAGACCCAGAGCTGTGCCGGGCCTTGATCAGATAACCCGATGTTTATGTCCTTGCCCTTGTTCACCACTTCTGCCAGCATTTCCGGTTTTGTCACTTCGTCAAGCCCGCGTCCACGCACATAGACAAGGACATAATAGGTTGTGTAATAGGGTGTGGTCGCCGCTGCCAGTTCAAAACCACTGGGAACACTCATTACCAGGTCGCATTTGCAACATTGCCCGTTTTCATCTTCAGCGCGTAATGTATTGCGGATAAAGCCCATCCGTTGCGGGAACCACGTATATTGCAATTTTGCGCCAAGCTTTTCTGCAAAGAGTTCAGCGATACGGTTTTCAAGGCCTTCTCCCAATTTATTAGAAAATGGCAGCATATAGGGATCGGCACAAACCTTGAGCAGGGGGATCTGCTTATCAGATAACGCTTCCTCCGCTGCGACTGATGCTATGGATGTCAACAGAAAGCAGGATAGTAGAAGCAGGGAGTTTCCTGCCCGTGACCGTAATTGATGTGATCTGAGATTCATAATTAAACAGCTCCGGAAACTGGTTACTGGTCGATTACCAAGATTACTGATTTCTTTTATCGCTTTACGATGAGCCTTTGACAGACATCCTCTCTCCCTGAAAAGTGGCGAATATTATCATGATACGCTTATTATATCGCTAGTTTTGAACTTATTACCACAGACCACGGAAACCCGTCCAGGTTCCGCCCCGGGTTCACGGTACTGAACATAAACAATTGGAAACCCTTCGATGATGTTATCGGTTTCAGGTCTTTATTGAGATAAAAAAATCCCCGGCATCCTGAAGGATACCGGGGATCGCTGTATAACAAACAGAAAGTTTGCCAGTCCAGCTTACGGCAGTGCGTAGACCATCAAAACACCAGCAGGACGAACTGCCTTGTTGAGGGCCCTGTAACCACCGACGGCGCCCAGAGCTGCTTCACCAGGTGCAGCTGCGAGACCGGGGATAGCGACAACGGCGCCAGCCCAGCCACCAATACCGGACAGAACACCGACATACTCCTTGCCTTTGTGTGTCCAGTTATTGTAGTTGCCGATAATACCGGAAGGCGCTTTATGCTGCCAGAGCAGCTTGCCGGTCTTGGCGTCAACAACCTTGGTCCATCCATCCAGTG
>MGXK01000019.1:0-46648 GCA_001802375.1 Gammaproteobacteria bacterium RBG_16_51_14 | reverse complement strand
CCAGACGACGTCGCCAGCCGTGGAGAGGATACCGCTCCATACTGACCACTGTTCCGGTATAGACCAGACAATCTTGCCCTTAGTGGCATCCCAGGCAATCATGTTACCCATGTTGTCCTTGGCTGCATTGTTGTTCGGGCAATCCGGGCATACTGCACCAGCAGGATACATGGTCAGGTTCGCATTCACGTAGGCCTGGCCTGCAACATACTGATTACCACCTGCAGAATAGCTGACCGGTTCGTAGGTCATGGCGACATGGTTCGTGCCGACGTAGAACAGACCGTTCTTCGGGCTGTAGGATGCCGGGTTCTCATTCTTGGAACCCAGCGCGGCCGGAACGAGGTCCTTGGTCACCACATCCTCACCATTGAGGTGGGTGCTGAACTTGTCAACGGTCTGCGGATAGCCGGTCTTCATGTCAACATGGGTTGACCAGTTGACGGCCGGATCAAACTTCTCGGCAACCAGCAGTTCACCACTGACGCGGTCGACGGTGTAGCCATAACCATTACGGTTGAAGTGGACCACTGTCTTGCGGGTCTTGCCACCGATGTTCTGGTCAGCCAGGATCATTTCGTTGATGCCGTCATAGTCCCACTCATCATGGGGCGTCATCTGATAGACCCAGCGGGCGATACCGGTGTCGATGTCACGAGCGAACATGGTCATGGACCACTTGTTGTCACCCGGACGAACGACCGGGTTCCAGGTGCTCGGGTTACCTGAACCGTAATACATCAGGTTTTCATCGAAGTCGGCTGCCCACCAGCCCCAGGTTGAACCACCACCTGTCTTCCACTGATCACTCAGTGATTTACAGCTGCTTGGTCCTCGTGCAGGGGCCTTCCAGTCCTTGTCGGCACACCATGTCTTCAGGCTTGAGTCCTTGCCGACCGCCTTGCCCATGGATGTGGTCTTGTCATCAAACAGGATTTCTTCATCCGGACCCATGCTGTATGCCTTCCAGGCCAGGCTACCATCGCTGGCATTGTAGGCGGCCATCCAGCAGCGGACACCGAACTCGGCACCGGCGATACCGGTGAAGACCTTGTCCTTCATGGGATGGGGTGCGTTGGTGTTGGTCTGACCCTTCTTGGGATCACCATTCTTGGTAGACCAGACTACGGACCCGTCATTGGCCTTTAATGCCACCAGGACGGTATCAGCCTGTTGCAGGTAGATCTTGCCGTCACCATAGGCTAGACCACGGTTGACCGTGTCACAGCACATGACCGGAACGGTTTCATCAAAATCCTGCTGCGGCTCATACATCCAGGTGATATCCAGCGAATCCAGGTTGACTGCGAATACGTTGTTCGGGAACGCTGAATGGATGAAGAGATGGTCAGATTCCAGTCCGATTGCAGAACCGGGCAGGACCAGGGGACCACCTTCATGACCACGCAGGATGCCTGTTGAGAACGTCCACGCAACCTGTAGTTTACCGGCATTCTTGTTGTTGATCTGCTGCAGTTCAGAATACCGGTTGTTGCTATAGTCGTGCCCCGGGTAAGCCCAGTAGTTTGGATCCTGAATCAGCTTCCTAACCCCATCATTAGCAAAAGCCGAACCAGAAACAGCCAGGGCCAAGGCGGCGACTAACCATTTACTAGTAAATTTCCTCATGACCTCCTCCTCTATTATTGGTTGATCATGTGTTGATCTCATTGTTACTTATAAAAACCTCTTGCTGACTCGAGATCAAAAGTCATCAAGGGGTTGTAAATCGATACGGAAAGACAGTCAAACTTGTGTCTGTATCTGTACGTGTAAGACACCAAGGTGATGGCAGGGTAATAGATACTCGGAATGTTGGTACTACGGGTTTGTGGTGTGCCAGACATTATTCTATGTAGGTATGCCTTGCGTCAGTACTTGTGCAACGCATGTAAGTCTCTTCACTATGTGATACGTTGTACAAAATACCTGTGACCTTTCTTTTTTTGTTTGTTATTCAACATATGAAGCGTGCAGATTATAGTCTTTCCTGTTCCTGTAGCAACATTGATTGAACCTCCAACAGGCAGGTTCAACGTTTATGAAAACATCCCTGATGTCTCTAATTACATGTTACACCTTTACGCGGACGAATTTTAGGAAATTTTCCTACCCAGTGCAAGCATATTCAATCAGATGCAGTCTAAATTGGGAAGTAACTTTAACTTGAAATAATATAAACTTATAAATTAATAAGATGCGATCATTTTATGATAAAATGATTGAACTATAGAGGGTTTCGTGATTACCAAAAATTGGTATATTCCAAATAAAATTTTATACTTTCATTTACGTTTAACTTTGCGATGCCTTGAACTCCAGCATAAACAGACAGTCACAGCTTTTTAGCAGGTGGTTCAGGGCGAGCGAATACATCCACAAGCGCAATAAATACGTCCTATAACAAGTAACCGATCTTGCCGGAGGGCAATACGTATGTATAACGTTTTACAGAGATCAACCATGAATACCCTTGTTTGCCTGTCTTTGTTGGGTTGCACAGGGACGGTATTGGCTGATGCCGATGTCTCCTCACCAAACTATCGCCAGGAACTGTCGGATCAAGTCTGGGAAGAAAACATCCGCCCTGCTACTTTTCAGGACAGGGGAATCCTTGAGGGGGCCAACCAGGATATCCTGGAAATCAAGGCACCTTACCGTGCTGAAGATGGCGCCATTGTTCCAGTCTCCATCCACACCAAGATCACGCAGACCGGGGACAACTTCATCCAGAAGCTGCACATCTTCATAGACAAGAATCCGATCCCGCTGGTCGGTGTTTTCGAGTTTACCCCGGATGCCGGTCGCGCCGATCTGGCCATGCGGGTCCGGGTCAATGAATACAGTTACTTCAGGGTCATTGCCGAAATGAATAATGGCGATCTGGTTATGGCCAAAAGCTTTATCCGTACCAAGGGGGGATGTTCAGCCCCTCCAGGTAAAAGCGTCGCGGAATCCAAGGCGAATCTCGGTCAGATGAAAATGGAGACAGTGGGAGAACTTGAACTTGGCAAACCGAACCTGATGCAATTAAAAATCAGGCACCCCAATATCACCGGTATGGCCCCGGACGATAAAACCGGCGTATACCCACCGCCTTACTATGTTACCGATATGAATATTAACTATGACAACAAGATGGTGATGAAGGCCAAGATGACGTTTGCTATCAGTCAGGACCCGAGTTTCCGTTTCTACTTTGTTCCGGAAAAAGAGGCTGATATGACGGTTGATGTGATTGACAACAAGGACAACCATTTCAATTCATCCTATCCTGTCAAACTCTAGAATAACATTATCAGATAGTACAAAGGGTGACTGATGGTCACCCTTACTATTGTGCAGGATTGAAATTATTACGACTATTCTTCTTCCCTGTATTTTTCTTCATCAACAGGTTCTTCTTCCCTGGGGTTTATCACCTTTTTCACAACAGGGCATTCCTGTTCTGCTGTTTTTCTTGCTTCTGTCAGTTTGGAAAACATCTCCTTGGCAGGTATATTGTCACGAAATACCCCACCGTTTTCCCCATACGCAGTCTTGTTGCGTTCATAGGTAGTTGCAAATTCATAATCGACATACACAAGCTGTTTCGCAATGGAATCGATACGGCAGGAACAGGTATAGAGGTGTTCCAGGTTTTGCTCCCCCAGGTCATGCATACAATGAACCACATAGAAGGCACGTGCATCGGTCGGATAATCATTGGCTAATGCCGAAGCAGACAGACTAATCAGCGGGATTATAAATGCGGTTGATAATCTCATATTCACTCTCTCCTCTATTTCTCAATTCAATCTGAAAATTATAAATCCGGATATCACTTATTCAATCATTATGTGAAACTGTCCGTTGTCTTGACATCAAAATATATTGTTAGGGCAACCCTGATTAAATCAGGGTTTCCACGGTACAGGGAGGTACCGCCATTTTCAATAGCTGTCAATCTAATAAAAATGGGAGACAAAGCAACCATCGTATTTTTGCCTTTACTCATACCTTCCATGGTATGCGCCCTTCGGGCCAGTGCTTACGCACTGTTCAAAATCGCTCCAGGCGATTTTGTCGCGGTCTGAAAATTCAAATACCTCGAAATTCAAGTACCTCGGTACTACCCTGGTGGGGTATGAAATTATTCAGACCTTATGTTTAGATAGTAACCTAAACAGAAGTTGCAAATTTTCAGATATATTTTTCCAGAATCTGGTACACAAGGTCCACACATCCGCGATTTGCTGTCACTGCCTTTCTGCCTGCTTCCCCCATTGCATGCCGTATATTTGCATCGCTGATTAATGTACACACTTTTTCGATCAACTGTTCTACATCATACACAATAAACATGGCCCCCACATCCACAAGCAGACGCCTGACTTCCTCAAAATTATGCGTATACGGTCCGCTGATGACAGGAATCTCGATACAGGCTGGCTCAAGCATATTATGCCCACCTACCGGTACCAGGCTACCACCGACAAAAGCCAGGTCAGAGGCCGCATAATACATGGGCAGTTCGCCCAGCGAATCCAGGATAAATACCTGTACGCCGCGATGACACTCCTCATGATTACCTTTCCGTATCGTTGTAAACCCCTGCTTCCTGCATAATTCATAAACCTTGTCAAATCGCTCCGGATGGCGGGGTGCGATGATCAACAGGCACTGCGGATCGATCGACAGAATCTGCCGATGTGCCTGCAGGATCGTTTCTTCTTCCCCCTCATGGGTGCTGGCGGCAATCCATACTGTCCTGTTAACCGAGAAATAGCGTCGCAGTGACTGCGCCTGTTCCTCCAGGCTCGGTGGCAGGCTGATATCGAATTTCAGGTTGCCGGTGACAACCACTTTTTGCCCGTCTGCCCCGAGCAGGATGAAACGGTTGGCATCCTCCTGTGTCTGTGCCGCGATCATCGTGACATTGGACAGGGTCTCCCGGGTGAGTTGACACAGACGTTGATACCCCCGGAATGACCGGGGTGACAGGCGGGCATTCGTCAATACGACAGGTATCCTGCGGCTTGCACATATATGATACAGGTTAGGCCATAGTTCAGTCTCCATGATGAGCAGGAATTCCGGTTTTATGCGCCTGATGAATGATGTAATGGCATTGGGCAGATCATAAGGCAGATATAAATGCCGGACTGATTCACCAAAATGCTGTCTGACGCGCTGTGCCCCCGTTGGTGTCACTGTTGTTATCAGAATCTGATGTTGCGGATAACGATCCAGAAGCCGTTTGACCAGGGGTACCGCAGCCTGTACCTCCCCCACTGAAACTGCGTGTATCCACAGAACGTGCTTGCCGGGATCAACCCGGACAGGGAATCCCAGGCGCTCATTCCAGCGTGACCAATAGGCGGGAGATTTGAACCCAAGCCAGAAAAGACGCAACAGGACAAAGGGCAATAAAAAGTAAAGCACCACCGTGTAGAGGAATCTCAAAGACCTAACCTGTTCCGATATTCATTCGTTGCATGACTGATTGAGCCAGTCGAGATAAGCACGTACACCGCCATCAAGAGAGGTAAATGCCCCTTCATACCCAAGCTGCCTTAATGCGGTGATGTCTGCCTCGGTAAAACTTTGATAACTGCCCGCCAGCTGTTCCGGAAAGGGGATATATTCGATCCCCCCCCGGCCATGCCAGTTGATAACCGCCCTCGCTACTTCATTGAAACTGTAACTGTTGCCTGTCCCCACATTGAAAATACCGGAGACACGGGAATGCGCCTGCAACCAGAGATTGACAGCCACCACATCCTCAACATAGATAAAATCCCGCCGTTGTTCCCCGTCGGCATAACCGTCACTGCCTTCAAACAATCTCACTTTCCCATCGGACAGTATCTGCTGATTAAGATGGTAGGCGACACTGGCCATGGAAGCCTTGTGCTGTTCCCTGGGTCCATACACATTGAAATAGCGGAGTCCGACTACCTGTGAACCCGCCTTGTACAGAATATTTCTTACATATTCATCAAACAGGAATTTTGAATAGCCGTAGACATTGACCGGTGCTTCAAACTGCCGCAATTCGCGGAAGATATCCCCGTTGCCATATACAGCGGCACTGGATGCATAGATAAACGGGATTTTATGCCTGAGTGCATAGTGGAGGAGTATCTTTGAATAAGTGAAATTATTATCCATCATGAAGCGGCCGTCCCATTCCGTAGTCACTGTGCAGGCCCCCTCATGGAAAATAGCATCAATCCGCTCAGCCAAAAAACTCTCTGTTTCAATCAGCCGGCGAAATTCAACCTTGTCCATGAAATCCTGCAAGGTACAGTCAACAAGGTTTCTGAACTTCGTACCATCACTCAGGTCATCGACCACAAGGATATCTTCCCGGCCGTTTTCATTCAGTTTCCTGACCAGATTACTGCCGATAAATCCGGCCCCTCCCGTGACGATAATCATACCGGGTTCCCGCCCGTTTGCCTTGCTGCGTTGATAATCCCTGTCGTTGAACATCCCTCTTCCAGAGGCAGGATGGTAACCTGCCCCCCTGCTTTTTCAACACATCCTGCGCCGGCGACTGCCTCAGGCCGGTAATCTCCACCCTTCACCAGGATATCCGGCCGGACCTCGCAGATTAATCTTTCCGGCGTATCTTCCGTGAAGGCGACCACCCAATCGACACACGCAAGCGCATTTAACACTGTCATGCGCTGTTCGAGAGGGACGATCGGTCGTTCCCTTCCCTTTAATCGTGCTACCGATGAATCATCATTGACTGCAACCAGAAGGCGATCACCTAACTGCTTCGCCCTGACCAGATAGCTGACATGCCCTGCATGCAGGATATCAAAACAGCCATTGGTCATGACGATCTTTTCTCCCCGTTGTCTCGCTTCATGAATCACTTTTTGCATCTGATCCTGTGTCAGGATACCGGAATGGATATTCTTTCTGCCCTGTATGGCGCTATTAATCTCTTCTGTTGAGATACTTGCTGCACCCAGTTTTTCAACCACCAGGCCAGCTGCCAAATTGGCAAAGGCGGTTGCCTGTGCAAGATCGTATCCGGAAACCATTGCTGCGGCCAATATTGCAATAACGGTATCCCCGGCCCCTGTCACATCGAACACCTCATGCGCCTGAGCTGACAATTGTAATGGTTCGTTGCCTTCTCTCAGCAATATCATTCCGTTTTCACCACGGGTCACCAGCATGCCCTCAAGCTGAAGTGTCTTGCGTAAGGTATTTCCCTTCTCAATAACGGCATCCGTTGTCGTACAGGGACCAACCACCATTTCCAGCTCTCTCTGATTCGGTGTTAACAAGGTTGCCCCCTGATAGCGGGAAAAGTCAGTTGATTTCGGGTCTACGAGAACCGGAACAGCGCGTTGTCTGGCGGACCGGATGAATGCCTGTACATCATTAAGACTGCCCTTTGCATAATCTGAAAGGACCACAATATCGGCAGAAGGAAGTTGTTTTTCAAACAGTTCATACAGTAAATGCGAATGTGCACTGCCTGATTCCGCCTCATAATCCAGTCGTAATAATTGCTGATGTTGACTCAGGATTCGTAATTTCGTGACTGTGGGGAAACCAGGCTGGCGTAGAAAGGCACACTCCACTCCTCTTTCTTTCAGTAGTCTTGCCAGGATATCTGCAGAATCATCATCTCCTGTGATCCCGACCAGACGGGTATTGATACCCACATGACTGATATTCAGCGCCACATTACCGGCACCGCCCGGGCGTTCCTCCGTCGTCCTGACACGGACAATAGGTACCGGTGCCTCGGGCGAAATCCGTGATGTCTCTCCATGGACATAACGATCGAGTATGACATCACCGACGATAAGGGCAACGGCGGATTGATTTGTATTGAATAAAGGCCCCATGAAATTCACAATAGCAACGGCAGTCAAATCAAATAATATTTTGTGGAATCTTAACACACTGACATTATTCTGGTATTCAGGATGTTACTGAAAAGGCGTCAATTCATTCTTTATATCTGGCTATTCTCGCAAAATTGCCTGGCGGCGGATCGTCTTCCTGACTTTTTTGAAGCGACCTATACCCTGCACTCCAGGGAGGCACAGTTTGCCGAGATGAATCGCAGCTTTGTTGCTGCAGGCAACGGGAAATATATTTTTCGTTCCGAAACCCGGACCACAGGGTTTATGTCCCTCTTCCGCAAGGACAGGATTATTGAAGAAAGCCAATGGTCTGAACACGAGCCACAACTTCGGCCAGAACACTACACCTACCAGCATACCGGCGGTAAAAAAGACCGCTTTGTTGATATCGTTTTTGATTGGGACAAGAACAGAATAACCAACCAGGTGGGTGATTCAGTCTGGTCTATGCCACTGCAACCGGAAATCCTGGATAAACTGCTGTATCAACTCGCAATCATGCGTGATTTACAACGTGGCAGGTTGCCACAGAGCTATACCATCGCCGATGGCGGCAAGATCAAGTCTTATGAATTTGAAGTGCTGGGTGAAGAGTCTGTCCAGACGCCACTTGGGGCCCTGCAGACAATAAAGCTGGCACGCTACAAATCCGGCAGTAAAGACAAAACGCTGCTATGGTGCGCCATCAACCTGGAATACCTGCCGATCAAGGTGGAAAATACCGAGAAAGACGGCCAAGTAACAACGGCGCTGATAAAAACACTGAAAGGATTCGGCGACAGAGACAATCTTCTACCACAGCAGCCATAAGCTGTGCCATCCCTGGCTGCAGCTGCAGGGACAAGAATTGCTAGAACCTATCTCAAAATTAGCGAGCGCCGGCAAGACAAGGCAAAAATGGGCGAGAAAGCGCAGTTTACACGGGAGTAAATGAGCATTTTGAGCCCTTTTTAAACGCCGTATTGGCAAGCACAGCAATTATTGAGATAGGTTTTAGCCTCTGATGAGGCTGACCAGTTTCTCAGGCGACATATAACCTGGTAATTCTGTCCCGTTTTCCAGAAAAATGGCCGGGGTACCCCTGATACCCAGACTCTGTCCGATCTGATACTGCTGCTTGACCGGATTATCACATTGTCTGTAGGCAACTGGTTTCCCGTTCTTGGCATCGGTCAGGGCCTGGTGACGGTCCCCGGCACACCAGACGGCGACCATATCCCGATAGGCCTTCGAATCGATACCTGCCCTCGGAAAGGCCAGATAACGTACGGCAACCCCGTTTTTATTCAATTCCGGCACATCGCGATGCAAACGCTGGCAGTAGCTGCAATCCACATCCGTAAATACATAGATTGCGTGCTCGGTCTTTTCCGGGGCAAATTCAATCAAATCGCGTTCCGGTATATTTTTCAGGATATCAAGGCGGGCGACTGAACGCCCCTCTTCACTCAAATTACGTCGATCCTGAAGGTCCAGTAAATCCCCTTTCAATAAATACCTGCCGTCCCCCGTCATATACACTATATCCGGACCCATCATGACCTGGTAAATATTCTGGACCGGAGACGGTGTGATCGCTGTGATTTTCATATCCGGCAACAGTGATTGCAGACCACGGGTGATATTTGCCTTAACATCCTCATCGGCATGACCGTCAATTGACAGCAGGACAAGCCACAAACAACCAGATAATAATAATGTAAACCTCATTCTGACCTCCAAAATGGTCAACACAGGATATCTTTTCCGGGAACTACAAAAATGGAGACACATGCTATCAGACTCTCTGGCAGCCTGTCTGTTCCGTAATACTCCCTCCTTGCAGTGAACCAGTCTGATATCAGATATAAGGATTTCAATAAAACATACTCAAATTCAAGGGGTTTTCATGCTACAGTCGTATCCGTAAATCCGGCAAACCACGGTGATCCCACTGGTGCAGAAGACAATAATAACACAGCCATCCGAAGAAAGACTGACGCTGAGCTACGTCCTCGTCCAGCTGCAGAAAGACGGGATCATCAGCCCACAGCAGGCGGCCCAGTTAGCCAATCGAAGCCAGGATATCAATAAACCCTCTATCCACCCCCTGCTGCTTGTGTCTGAACAGGGCTGGCAGAGCGCAACACAACCACCCTACCACCTGACACTGGAAACATTGACGCGCTGGCTGGCGGAGAAAACCGGGCAGGCCTATCTACGCCTCGATCCACTGAAAATCGATGTGCGCAGTATCACGGGGATTGTGTCACAGGGCTATGCGGCCAGGTTAAAGATCCTGCCTGTCACCGTCAATGAAAAGGAACTCACCGTGGCTACCTGTGAACCTTTCATTGAGTCATGGGAAGAGGAGTTGGCACACATCGCCGGACGCAAAATCAAACGTGTGATTATCAATCCGAGGGACCTTGAGCGCTATCTGGTTGAGTTTTATGGCGTAAGCCGCTCCATCCTGGGTGCCATCAATGAAAAGGCCGATGAACCGATGGCCCTGATCCAGAATTTTGAACAGCTTGTGCAGGTTGGCAAGGCTGGTGAACCGGATGCCAATGACCGTCATATCGTCAGCATTGTTGACTGGTTATTGCAATTTGCCTTCGAACAGCGGGCCAGCGATATCCACCTCGAACCCCGCCGGGGGAAGGGCCGGGTCCGGTTCCGTATCGACGGGGTCCTGCATATCGTGCATGAATTCCCGAGTGTCCTGATGGGGGCCATCACCAGCCGCCTGAAATCACTGGGCCGCATGGATGTCACTGATCGCAGACGCCCGCAGGACGGCCGCGTCAAGACCGTGACCCCAAGTGGCAAGGAAGTGGAAATGCGTCTTTCCACCATGCCCACAACCTTCGGCGAAAAACTGGTCATGCGAATTTTTGACCCGGAGATGCTGGTAAAAAGTTTCAAGGACCTGGGCTTTACCAGGCATGATGAGCAATGCCTGAAAGACATCATGGAAAACCCGCACGGGATAATACTGGTCACCGGCCCGACCGGTTCCGGGAAAACCACCACCCTGTATTCTGTCCTGAATCACCTGGCCCGCCCGGAACTGAATATCTGCACAATTGAAGACCCCATCGAAATGGTCGACCCACTCTTCAACCAGATGCAGGTGCAACCTGCGATCGGGGTGGATTTTGCGAGCGGAGTCCGTACCCTGTTACGCCAAGACCCTGATATCATCATGGTCGGGGAGATCCGGGACAAGGAAACCGCCGATGTTGCTATCCAGGCCGCACTGACTGGGCACCTTGTCCTCTCCAGCCTGCATACGAATGATGCCTCCGCGGCTGTGACCCGGCTTATTGACATCGGTTCACAACCCTTCCTTATCAATGCAACCCTGCTCGGTGTGGTCGCCCAACGGTTGATCCGTACCCTGTGCAACCATTGTAAACAGGCGGACACCCTGGACAAGGAGGCCTGGAATCATTTTGCCGCCCCCCACCGGTTACGTCCGCCAAAAAAAGTGTATACCTCAAAAGGTTGTGATGAATGCCGTCATACCGGCTATATGGGCCGCGTCGCCATCTATGAAATCCTGACCGTCAACAGCGAGATCAGAAAACAGATCACTGCCACTACCAGTCTTGATGACTTGCATGCCGCCGCCATAGCCCAGGGCATGCGTTCGTTACGCATCGGTGCCGCCCAGAAAATAGCGGAAGGGGTAACGACATTGGAAGAAGCCTATTCCGTCCTGCCCCAGCGGAGTGAGTGAAACTTAAGGTTTCGGGTTCTTGATTTTGAATCGAGGCCGGGACATTCCTGTTAACGGCCAGATCCGTCAAGCAAACATAAGTCTTGCATTGCCATATCGGTGATAACAATAGCTGCTTCGGGTAAGGAGTCTGGCCTTCGGTCTCGGCCCCTGCTTCTCCCGGGAAGAAGTTGGTACATCCCTTATTGTCACTCCTTAATCATGATAGGATTTGTCTGATTTAATCGAATTAGAGGAAGCCCACAGCTCACCCTCACTAATGTCATCTCAATAATAAGATATAGAGAAAATTACATGATCAACAAAGAAGAAATTGACAAGGCGATTGCCGCACATGGCATGTGGAAAACCCGGCTCAAGCAGGCCATTGATACCGGCGAGATTGACCTGCCGGTAGAAACGATCCGGACGGATGATCATTGTGTATTCGGAAAGTGGCTGAATGGTCCTACCCACACAACCGTGGATAAGGCATCCGATCATTACAAAACGGTGAAGCAACTTCACGCTGAATTCCACAAAATTGCCGCCCGGGTTGCCGAACTTGCTGTGGCTGGCCACAAAAAAGAGGCTGTAAAAATAATTTCGCTTGGCGGCGAGTATGCATCCGTATCCGCAAAACTCACGGCAGCCATGAAAGAGTGGAAAAAGAGTTAACGCTACGAGTAAAATGTCTCCATTTCCTGCAGGCAAAATGATCGCCACGCTGCGTTTGTCCATTGGAAAAAATCATGGCTGTTTCAGCGCTGCGCTGTCATGCCCCGCTTGAAACCCGGGGCATACCCTCCTTGGTATGCCCGTTCACCGGGGAAAAGACATGTCCAGTGTCTATTCCTGTTTCCGGCTCACCCCCTTGGATGGTGTCTTGCATGTAAATCCTTCAATCGTTCTCTGGCGATATGCGTATAGATTTGGGTTGTCGAGATATCACTGTGCCCGAGCAGCATCTGTACCACGCGCAAATCAGCACCGTGATTCAAGAGATGCGTTGCAAACGCATGCCGCAGGACATGGGGTGAGAGGGTTTTGTTGATCCCCGCTATCCGTGCATAGCGCTTGATGATGTACCAGAAGGACTGCCGGGTCATGGCACGGCCACGCATTGTGGGAAACAGCGTATCGTTCGCATTGCCCTTGAAAAACGCCGGTCTGCCCTGTGTCAGAAATCGTTCCAGCCAGACAACAGCCTCTTCGCCAAGGGGCACAAGGCGCTCCTTGTTGCCCTTGCCAATGACCCGCACAACGCCCTGGCGCAGATTGACCTGTTGCAGGGTCAAGCCTACCAGCTCGGTGACCCGGAGACCGGTTGCGTAAAGCACTTCCAGCATGGTCCGATCCCTGAACCCAAGCGCGATATCGGTATCCGGTGCCGCAAGCAATGCCTCGACTTCGGTTTCTGTCATGGACAGGGGCAATGGCCGGCCCAGTCTTGGTGATTCAACCCTTGCCGTCGGATCATGTCCTGCCTGTCCTTCACGCACAAGATATTCATACAGCCTGCGAATACTGGATAACCGTCTGGCCACCGTCCGCACTGAACATTCACACACCACGGAGAGATAGGCAAGTATGTCACTGGTCCGGGCTGATATGATTTGTCCTTTCTGTTTCTCCAGCCAGGCAGCGTAGGCATACAAATCGCTACGGTAGGCAGCAAGGGTATTGTCACTCAGGCCACGTTCCATCCAGATTGCATCGAGGAAGCCATCGATGAGTTGTCTGGAACCCTCCGAGGGTGGTACCCGTAGTTCAGTCATGGCCTTCATGTGCAAGTAACCATTGCTTGATGACGGTCTTCCCTGCCTTGCCCATATACCCGCCAGGACCACGGGCTGCGATAACGCGATGGCAGGGTATTATTACGGCAATCGGATTGGCGCGGCAGGCCTGGCCAATCGCGCGGCTGCCGGTATTCAGCTTGCGGGCTAGCTGGCCGTAGGTGACGGCCTGCCCGCAGGGTATATCCTGGAGGGCAGCCCAGACACGCCTTTGAAACACGGTTCCCTCCGGTGCCACGGGAAGTGTTGGAAAATCCTGGGCAGCAGAGAAATAGCGGTGTAATGCATCCATGATTATGCGCAGGCGGCGGTTCTCCACTTTTTTGACTACCGGCCTTGCAGACAACCAGGCAAGTTGCTTCAACTGTTGTCCCTGCAAGCGGATCCCCAGCCACCCGATCGGGCTGAGATAAACAGCATCATACTGCTGTTCAGCTGTCGATGATGACATGACAGATGACCTGGTTCATATCACCTGTTGCAGGAAGGGTAATGACCCCTGACCAGTTTACCTGGTCAGGGCCTGGATCAGGAGGTCGTTTTGATCTTTTCCTTGATGCGGGCGGACTTGCCCCTGCGTTCCCGCATGTAATAAAGCTTGGCACGGCGGACATCACCGCGCCGTTTGATCTCGATATCGGCAATGGTCGGGCTGTAGGTCTGGAAGACACGCTCAACACCTTCACCATAGGAGATCTTGCGCACGGTAAATGAGGAATTCAGACCTCGGTTTCGCTTTGCGATCACTACGCCTTCGAAGGCCTGCAAACGTTCACGCTGACCTTCCTTGACCTTGACCTGAACAACCACAGTATCCCCCGGGTTAAAGTCCGGCACCTCACGTGTCATTTGTCCGGACTCGAGTTGCTCAATTATATTACTCATCGTTCTGCTCCAATCAATTGCAATCGCTTAACCATTCTGTTCCTGACCTTTACCGGCGTTGAATTCCTTCCTGTATTCTTCCAGCAATCCCGCCTGCTCTGCATCCAGGTGTAATACTGCCAACAGATCAGGCCGCCGTAACCAGGTCCGCCCCAGTGCCTGCTTGAGACGCCAACGGCGGATCTCTTCATGATTACCACTCACCAGCACAACCGGTATCGACAGTCCGTCAATCTGTTCCGGCCGAGTGTAGTGAGGATAATCCAGCAACCCGTCAAAAAATGAGTCTTCCCTGACTGAATCTTCGTGCCCCAGAACACCCGGAATGGTCCTGGTAATGGCATCGATCAACACCATTGCTGCCAGTTCCCCGCCACTGAGGACATAATCCCCGATTGACCATTCCTCGTCCACCTCGGATGCAATAATGCGCTCGTCAATCCCTTCATAACGGCCTGCAACCAGGATCAGTCCGCTGGAGTGTGACAATTCCAGCACACCAAGATGTTCCAGTCTGCGTCCCTGCGGACTTAGATATATCACCCTCGCCCCCTGTGCCTGGGAATTGCGTGCCGCATGGATAGCTTCACGCAAGGGTTCAACCAGCATCACCATACCGGGTCCCCCACCATACGGCCGGTCATCGACTGTCCTGTGCCTGTCATGGGTGAAATCCCTGGGATTCCAGGTATTCACCTTTACCAACCCCTTTTCAACCGCCCGACCTGTGACCCCGTACTCTGTAACCACATTGACCATGTCCGGGAACAGGGTGACCACATCGATTTGCAGCATTATTCATTCTCCGGCCGCCAGTCAATCCGTATCATTCCCTGTTTGAGGTCAATATCAAGAACATGCGTTCCCTGGATCAGCGGGAAGAGGATCCGCTTTTCTCCAGCAATGGCCAGCACATCATTTGCACCGGTTTCATAAATCTCATCCACCTTGCCGAGTGGAATCCCTGCCTGATTTGTTACTGACAGACCAATCAGGTCACACCAGTAATATTCTCCCTCCGGCAGTGCCGGCAATTGTCCGCGTTCGATGGCGATTTCCGCATTGATTAACGCCCTTGCCGACTCCCGATCATCTATATCCTGCAGACTTGCAATCAGTCCCTTGCCGTGTTGCCTGCCTGTTTTCAGGGTCATCACAACCCACTGCCCATCTTGCCTGACATACCAGGTTTTATAGTAAAATATATTTTCCCTGGGTCTTGTGTAAGACATGATTCTGACCCAACCGCTCACCCCGTAAATCCCGGCGATTCGCCCCATCACAACGCGCTCGTTTTCTGGCTGCATCAGAATTCTGTTGTCAATGGTGCCCCGTCATCCTGTCTGGATATGTGGCCGATATTGCATGGCAGGTACATGCCTATCGTCAATTCAAAATACAGGTAAAGTAAGTATTACGTGCTGGCCGCCCCCGCCAGATTCCCCTTGATTAATTTATTGACACGTTCCGTCGTCCTGGCACCTTTCGAAAGCCAATATTCAACACGGTCTGATGCAATTTTCAAGGCCTCTTCATTTCCTTTAGCGATAGGATTAAAAAATCCAATACGTTCTATATAACGGCCATCACGCTTGTTGCGGCTGTCCGTAACAACGATATGGTAGAAGGGGGTTTTATTGGTCCCAGCACGTGCCAGTCGAATTTTAACCATCAGTTTGCTGACCTCATCTCTGTCATTGATCTATTATCCAGGCGAAATTCACCATCCCAAAAAAGTGCGTTATTGTACGTCATCTTATTGAAAAAGAAAGAGCAGACAGACACTTGCGCATGAAACTGCCTGCCAGGCTGTTGAATGGCAGCTAACGCTACCGGGATTCCCCCGTTTATAATGCAGGCTTTGCAGCAGAGGGAATCGTTTATTGTACACTTTATCTATGTATATCATTGATAATTATTATTTTATTATAAGTAATGCGTGTCCCTGATAACTTGCAGGAACAGAAGACAGAAATCCGTGCCCTGATGAAAAAAATCCGGGCCGGTTTGCCGGAATCCCTGCGCCATACCCACAGCAGACTGATCCTTGGGCATCTGGCCGGTCTGGATGAGGTGATTTCTGCCAAAAACGTCTTCATTTACATCTCCCATGGCAGCGAAGTGGATACCCATGCTGTCATCCGGCGATTACTGGACGAGGGGAAATCACTTGCCATACCAAAGATTATCAATGCCGATCGCATGATTTCAGTACCATTCACCACATGGAATGATCTCAAACCCGATGTAATGGAAATACTGACAGCAGGCACAAACATCCCTTATTCCGGCCCTCTGGATATCGCTATCGCACCGGGCCTTGGATTTACCATTGCCGGCGGCCGTATCGGTTTTGGCCGCGGTTATTATGACCGGTGGTTTAAAACAAATATCGTGAAGAGCAGGATAGCCCTGGCCTTTGAGGCGCAACTGATCGAGCAGCTGCCAGTGGGGGTCAACGATGTCCCGGTCGATATCATCGTTACTGAAAAACGTGTTATTCGTGTTATTACCGGTCGATGACTGAATTTAACCCTGTACAGGCAACATCTGACCAGGGGCATACCAGGTTCTGTCAGCCGAACTTTTCCAATTCAATCGTCATCTTTCCCTTGTCCAGCGCCTGGCTTTCCGTCGTTTCCTCACGCACCATTTTTATCAAGCCGATACCTGGTGCATACCAACTGGTTTCATTGACGCTGACAATGGTAAGCCCGATATAGTTACCCGCATTCTTGTACGCATAACCCTGCATCCGGATCCTTACACAGCCATGAAACAGCCCCGCCGGGACGTTGATCGTATCATCTGTTGCCTCCACCCGGCTGGTCACCGGCACTTCAGCAACAATCTGGAATTCCGTTTTCTGTGGCGGCCCGGTTTTTTTTAGCAACCTGGTCAGGGTTACCGTGTTCCATTCTGAACCGGTCGTTAATGGATAGCGGAAAACATAGTGTTCATCCCTGGTAAATACCGGCCTGATCCCGGATGTGTCCTCCTTGCCAAAAAATAAAATCCCTTCCTCCGTTTTCTTGTAATAAAGCAATGTGCCATCCAGAGATTTGCGTACAAAAACCTGCTGTCCTTCCTTGTATCCTGGTGCTTGATTAACGATCATGTATTTTTGTCTGTTGATACCGTCCATGGTGGTCATTTCGACGAAATAATGCCATGACAAACCCTCTTCCAGTGGAAAATAACTGTTTTTTTCACTCAAACAACTGCTGTTGGTCAATACGGCAACGAGCAGAAACAGGTACTGGCCAGGAGATGGACGCCTTGAACAGGAAGGTTTTCGAAGATACATAGAACTGTTTCAGTATATCAGATAAACAATATTCTCAGTCAGGGGCGCTGGCCCGTATTTTTCTTGACCGGAACCATGCCTAAGGTTTATGAGAAAGCAGTCAACATGGTTTATTATGTCTAATAATCAGGTATATACAAATTCATATGAACCCTTTTATTAATATCAAATCCTGGGTCCTGGCCAGTTTGTCTTTCACCATAAGCACCTTTGCCTGCGGGTGTGGCGCTGATACAGACTGGCCACTGTATGGCAGAGATTACAGTAATCAACGTTACAGTCCACTGGACCAGATCAATCAGGGAAATGTCGAACAACTCGGCCTCGCCTGGTCCTATCACACGGGTAAACACGGAACCTTCCAGACCAGTCCCATTGTATTGAATGGTGTGATGTATATCACCACACCATTTAATGATGTGATTGCCCTCGAGGCAAAGAGTGGCCAGGAAATATGGCGTTACCGGCACCGGCTCCGGGGGGACAAATTTTGCTGTGGGCCTGCCAATCGTGGTCCGGCCGTTGCCAATGGCAAGGTCTATACCGTAACCATCGATGCACGTTTGATTGCACTTGATCAAAAATCAGGCGCAGTAGTCTGGGACAGGGAGATCGCAGACATCTCTGCAGAGGGTGGAGAAATACCTGGACCCGTGCTTGGTTTTGCAGAATTGAAGGGCGCTGTACAAACCGGCCAGACCGGTTACAGTGCCAACCTCGCCCCACAGGTATTTGATGGCAAGGTATTTGTCGGTGTAACCGGCGCCGGCTATGGTCTTCATCTCGAACTGGAAGAAAATGGCGATTCCAGGCTGTCTGTAGGCGGGTTTTCCGGAAACAGACATGGCCTGCGAGGGTTCCTGGTTGCCTATGATGCTGAAACAGGACGGGAGATCTGGCGCTGGTATAGCATACCGGAACTGGGTTGGGAGGGGGTATGGCGCCAGACGACCCCGGACGGGATACCGCTCGGACGTGATATCGAAGAAGAAAAACGCCTGTTTTCCGATCGCCAGGAGAACTGGAAACCCGGTGGTGGTTCAATCTTTACAACTCCCGCCATCGATCCTGAACTCGGTCTGCTTTATGTAGGAACCGGCAACCCCTCACCCCAAATGGATGACACCACCCGGCCCGGTGACAATCTGTATACCGTCAGTCTGATCGCGCTCGAAATCGATACCGGGAAACTGCACTGGTATTACCAGCAGGTACCACATGATCGCTGGGGCTACGATATCGCAAGTCCACCGGTGCTTTTTGACTATAAAAAAGATGGCAGGATTATCAAGGCCGTTGGTCAGGCGAGTAAACTCGGCTGGTTCTTTGTCCATGACCGTAAGACAGGGGCATTGTTGTTAAAATCGGAACCATTTGTCCAACAGACAAACCTTTTTGCACAGCCAACGACTGAAGGCGTTCGCATCGTTCCCGGCACCCTTGGGGCTACATCATGGTCACCAGTCAGTTATCATCCACAGGCAGAGACTGTTTATATTGCAGGGATCCATCAACCCTCACTCTTCTTCAGCCGTAAACTGGATCCGAAACCGGACCAACCCCGGGAGAGCTATACCTTTTTCAGACAGGCAAATGAACCCGACTGGGGTTTCCTGACCGCAATCTCAGTCAACACCGGTAGCATACTCTGGCAACAAAAGATTGAAGACCCGATGGTCGGGGGCGTATTGGCAACGGCAGGTGGACTTGTTTTTACCGGGGAAGGAAACGGTGATTTTGATGCCTTTGATGCCCGCAATGGCAGGCGCATGTGGACTTACCACAGCCGATATGGAGTAAACGCCCCGCCCATTACCTATGCAATGGATGGAAAACAATATGTAGCCGTTGCGGCAGGGGGAAATCAACTGTTTGGCTATCCAGTCGGTGATGAGATTCTTGTCTTTACGCTCACAGCAAGTCCTGATACAAATTAAACGTCAGCTTAATCAAATTATCCATGCATACCTGAATATCATGAATAAACTCCATCAGCTCAACATCAGTTATTCGAACAGGGAGGACCGTCTGTTGCTCAGGGCTTCCACAAAGGATGGGGATGAATACAGACTGTGGTTGACACGCCGCTTTACCCGCCTGCTCTATGATGTGCTTGCAAAGGAAATGGATAAAAAAGGAGGTGTAACCGCGATCTGCTCGAATGAGCAGACAACTAAATTGTTCAAGAATGGTGCCTTCGAAAAGCCGTTTAAGGACGACAATGTTAATTTACCACTTGGTGAATCCGGTATTGTTGCTTTCAGCATAAAAACCGGGACAGATGCGGAAGGGACTTTAACACTTGAGTTACACGCGGAAGATGGACGTGGTATCAATCTGAGCCTGAATAATTCACTCCTGTACCTGTTTTATTCCCTGTTAACGCAAGGCATCAATCAGGCTAATTGGCAATTGCATGCAGGTAAAGAAATAACATCACAACATATTCACTAAGGAAATCCTGATTAATTCAGGGTTTCCTGGGTACAGGGAAGTACCGACATTGGCATGGCTCGATCCAGTGATAATCACAATCAATCCATGACAGATAATTGGCCTTTATATGGCCTTGGCAGGGCCTGATTGCCGATGAATCTTGACAGGAAGGTATAACTATACTTAATTGAAACCAATCCGGGACGTCTTCCTGATGTGCGGGTTGACTTTCCCTGCTGATATGATTTCCCGGTTTTCGAGTGATAGATATATACTATTAATTAATTAAATATATTTAATTATATATATTTTCATCAGGTGCCTACACTCTGCTAAATCGTATTAATCAACTTACTAAACCATTCAAATTCAGAGGAGTTGCAGACATGGCCAGGAAAATACTAACGACATCATCCGGCGCACCCGTCGTTGATGACCAGAATTCTGTTACTGCAGGACCGCGTGGTCCCTTGCTTATTCAGGATTGGCAGCTAATCGAGAAACTTGCACATTTTAATCGCGAACGCATCCCCGAGCGTATTGTCCACGCCAAGGGGAGCGGAGCACATGGTACTTTCACCTTGACCCGCGATTTGTCTGACTACACCATTGCCGATCATCTGAATGGCAAGGGCAAGCAAACTGAGGTATTCGCTCGTTTTTCAACTGTCGGCGGTGAAATGGGTTCGGCTGATGCGGAACGTGATCCACGGGGTTTTGCAGTCAAACTTTACACCAGGCAGGGCAATCACGATATCGTAGGCAACAATACGCCCGTGTTTTTCCTGCGTGACCCCAGTAAATTTCCCGATTTCATTCACACCCAGAAGCGTAATCCGGTAACCAACTGCAAGGATCCGGAGGCGATGTGGGATTTCTGGTCCCTGAATCCGCAATCCATACATCAGGTGACGATCCTGTTCTCCGAGCGCGGGGTACCTGCTACCTACCGTCATATGAACGGCTACAGTTCACATACCTATTCAATGTGGAACAAAAAGGGTGAGCGTTTCTGGGTCAAGTGGCATTTCAAGACCCGGCAAGGCATTCAATGTCTTACGCAGGCAGAGTCGCGCCGGGTCTGTGGCGTGGATCCCGATCATGCACAGCGCGATTTAGTAGAAGCAATCGAGAGTGGTAATCATCCCCGCTGGACGGTCAATCTGCAGATCATGGCGGAGGTCGAGGCTGAGAGTTATCATATCCATCCTTTCGACCTCACCAAGGTGTGGCCACATGGCGATTACCCCCTGCTTGATATCGGCGTGCTTGAGCTAAATCGCAATGTCGAGAACTACTTTGCGGAAACGGAACAGGCGGCGTTTTCCCCCAGCAACCTTGTGCCCGGGATCGGTGTTTCACCGGACAAGATGTTGCAAGCCAGATTGTTTGCCTATCAGGATGCCCACCGTTATCGTATCGGTGCTAATTATAACGATCTGCCAGTCAACTACCCGCGTTCGGCACAACCGGCAAATTATCAACGCGGTGGTGTCATGGCGGGCACACGCTGTCCATTCGGTAACGGAAACAACCTCAGTGGCAGTGCGGAAGTCAATTATGGGCCCAATTCAAACGATGGACCCGTCGAGCATAGTGCCTTCAAGGAACCACCCATGCCGTTTGCCGCTGGTGTAATCGACCGTCATGACCACAGGCCGGAAGCGGACGATTACACACAGGCAGGTGCATTGTTTCGCCTGATGAATGCGGATCAAAAACAGCAACTGGCTGATAACATCGCAGGGAGCCTGGCAGGGACCTCCAAGCCGGTACGGGAGAGGATGCTGTCTCAATTTGATCAGTGCGATCCAGAATACGGGCGCATGGTAAAAGAAGCGCTGGCCATCCGGTAACCGGTGCGAAAGCATCCTTATCGTAGAACAGGAACGGCCTAACGGCTGTTCCTGTTATGTGCTGCATACCTGACAAAACGGTAGGGATCATATGCCACAAAGTACACGGACCACGGCCTGTCTCATACCTGGATGTCTGGCCATGATACAGGGCACTCCGGGGATGATTTTGCCGCTACTGCCGACAACACGCATTATGCTGCTTGCCGCCCGGACCTTCTCCTAATCGTCTCCCCGTTTCTACAAATGGTTTTTGAGCATCCCGGCATGCCCCTCCACTGCGCTATTGGCAGTAATACCGTTGTTGTATTACACATCGTGCAAAACGTACCGGTATTTTCCTGTGTTTGTCAGGAAAGACCCAGCGGATCTTCAGGATTGATACCTTCCCTGAATGGTGTACGGCGGTCCAGGTGCGTCAATTGATATACCTTGCCTATCCAGTTGTTTATAACGGCCTCAGCAGTGTCATGCCAGGTATTATCGAGGCAGGGTATAATGTGTCCCTCCGGTAATTCAGGTAATGCATCACCGCGCTGCAGTGCTGTGACGATGCGATCCTGATATTCCTCCAGGATCGCCTGGATGCGAAGGCAGAAATAGTTCTCCGGAAACGGCGAATATTCATTAGTCTCGCCATTTACATAGCGCCCGACTTCCCGTTTGTATTCCTTGAGCAGACTGATTGAATCGTATTCCGGGTGCCCCTGGAAAAAGACAATACGGAAACCATCTTCACTCACGGCCAGATGGCTCCCTCCTTCCTCACTTTCAGCAAGGATCTTGAGCCTTGCCGCCTCAAACTGCCTGCGACTTATATCATTGAAACGGGAGTGCGGTACATCAAATCGGGTATTCACCCCCGACACCAGCGGATGGTGCTGATCCATCACCCTGTGTGAATAGACACCCCAACGCTTGCCCGGCAGGGGTCGTCGCTTCTGTCCGTAACGGAATTGCAGCACCGCGTGGGTTGCCAGACATGAACAGAGGGTTGAGGTCACGTTTGCATAGGCCCAGTCGATGATCTCGATAAGCGGTTCCCAGAAAGGCTGTTCCGAGAGTTCGGTCCCGATTACATTGGCACCGGTGATGATGAGCGCGTCCAGACCTTCCTCCTTGATCTGATCGAAACTCATGTAATACTGTTCTACATGTGCCTTGCCTTCGGAACCCCTTTCAAGCTCTTCAAGGGTGAACGGATGCATATAAAACTGTGCAATCTGGTTACTTTCCCCAACCAGACGAAAGAACTGCCGCTCGGTTGCTTCCAGCGCCTTGTCAGGCATCATATTTAAAAGCCCGATATGTAATTCACGAATATCCTGGTGAATGGCATTCTCGCGGGGGATGACTGTCTCTCCCTCCTCTCGCAGTCTGTCAAAACTTGGCAGATCAGTATTTGCTACGAGTGGCATGTGAAAACCTCCTCTCTCCGCATTTCCATGTCAGTTCTGCTGATCAAGAGCCTGTTCGACCACTGCCAGAAATTCTTTTTCACTGTGCACTGTAGCGACATCATCTGTTGTGATGGTATAGCCGTACCGGCGGGCTATCGCTTCATAGAGTGGAATACGATAATAAAAAAGGCGTGAAAATATCCAGCATACGAAATCATCAGGGTCAATGAGCGCCGCATAGTCCAGGTTCCGCTCATTCATGTAGATAGCAAGTTGATCATCAAGAAAATCCTCACGGTAATAAAGCGGCTTTGGATCTTCCTCGGCACGGAGGATCAGTTCCCTCTCGTCTTTCTCAGTCGCCTTTATATACAGGATTAGTGTATGCCTGGACAGGATCTCCATGACATCGGGATCATCCAGTTCACACAGGCTGCCGCCCGCGTCATTGACAAAATGTTCATAGCCATAGATATCGTGGGCCTTGCGGATAAACACGGGCACATCCTTCATGGCGGCTATCTCGGCATCATGATGGAGCTTCTGACGACGCCTGAATTCACGCAAACCAATACCGCCCTTTTGCGGATTGCCGATCTCACCGAGAAAACTTGAAACCAGTTGCAGGTTATTGAACGTAATCTTGTTATCGATGCGAATTGAATCTGATCGCAGTAACTCCCGTAAAAAGGGTATCTGCATCACCTGCTGTTTTATATTGTCCAGGATTGGTTCATCCAGGTAGCGGGTACCGATTCGATAATCACCTGAATAATGAAACCAGAGATGTTTGCGCAGGATACAGGCCAGCCGGGTCTTCCCCACCCCGGACATACCGAGGAGGGTAATTGCCTTCTGGTCCCAAGTCCTGAATTCCTGACTACCCAGTTTCACTCTTGTCCCTCACGAAAATAGAGTCACAAATACTACCTTACAGCAGCAATAACTCCTATGCCTGGCAACCTTCCACAGTCGGGTGCATGAACAATAATCCAGCCATAACCTTGATATTCAGACATAACTATATTACCGAATCCTTCCGGAAAAATCGTCTGTCACAATGCATTCTGGCCTGACTGCATTGTTATGCAGTATTTCATGACCAGTGTGGGGCTGTTCCTTGCACTCTCATTTCATTACCACCCAACCAGACAGAACTACCATCTTTCATCAGCATATTCATGGCAACTATCCAATCGGCCCGTCAAGAAAAATAATCCGGTTGAACGGAAAGAAACAGACGGGTTAAACGGACATAAAAAAAGGGCCCAAGACCCCTTCTTTATCCTTGACAGGGGGAAAGGCTACTCGTTGACCGCCTTCATACTGAGACGTACCCGGCCTTGTTTGTCAATTTCGAGGACCTTGACCTTGACTAACTCACCTTCTTTCAGTTTATCGCTGACATTCTCGACACGCTCATCGCAGATCTGGGAAATATGCACCAACCCATCCTTCCCGGGCAGGATGTTGACAAAAGCACCGAAGTCCATCAGTTTGGCAACCCGTCCTTCATAGACCTTGCCAACCTCAATATCTGCGGTCAGTTGCTCGATGCGCCTGCGTGCTTCTTCGCCCTGAACCTTGTCAACGGATGCAATTTTTACCGTACCATCATCATCAATATCAATCGTGGTACCGGTCTCTTCAGTAATGGAACGTATGGTAGATCCTCCCTTGCCAATGACATCCCGGATCTTTTCCGGGTTAATCTTGATCGTTATAATTCGTGGTGCATATTCAGACATTTCTGTCCGCGGACTGGAAATGACTGCATTCATCTTCTCAAGAATATGAAACCGCCCTTCTTTTGCCTGTGCGAGCGCCACTTCCATGATCTCTCTGGTGATACCACTGATCTTGATGTCCATTTGCAGTGCGTTGACACCCTTCGCTGTACCAGCGACCTTGAAATCCATATCACCCAGATGATCCTCATCACCCATAATATCGGAGAGTACGACAAATTTGTCGCCTTCCTTGATCAGGCCCATGGCAATACCGGCCACCGGGCCATCAATATCAATACCTGCATCCATCAGAGACAGGCTGGTTCCACAAACCGAGGCCATGGAACTGGAACCGTTTGATTCCGTGATTTCAGAGACCACCCGGATAGTATAGGGAAACACATCCAGATTGGGCATGACACCCATGATACTGCGCTTGGCCAGCCGGCCATGACCTATTTCGCGGCGCTTGGGACTGCCGACACGCCCGATCTCACCGACACAGTAAGGGGGAAAATTATAGTGCAGCATGAAAGGGTCCTTACGCTCCCCTTCAATCGCATCTATGATCTGTGCATCGCGTGCAGTCCCTAATGAAACCGTGACAATTGCCTGCGTCTCACCACGGGTGAACAGGGCAGAACCATGTGTTCTCGGTAATAAACCCACTTCGATGGTGATGGGACGGATATCCTTGTTATTACGTCCATCAATACGGTGCTCACCTGCGAGAATACTGCCGCGCACGAGGGCGCTCTCAAGCGCTTCAATCGCACCACTTATCTGGGACTCATTCCAGGCCGCATCCCCGGTTTCGGTCATGGACTGGATCACTTCCTTGCGGATTTCGCCGAGTCTTTCCCTGCGACACAGTTTATCTTCGATGGAATAGGCTTCACGAATCAGGTCAACGCACCGCTGACTGATTTCCGCTGCCAGTGCTGCATCCTTTGCAGGCGCTTGCCAGTCCCAGGCACGTATGCCGGATTCATTTGCCAATGCCCGTATGTTTTCTATGACCACCTGGTATTGTTCATGCCCGTACATGACAGCACCCAGCATTACTTCTTCCGGCAATTGTTTCGCTTCGGATTCCACCATCAGAACAGACGTACCTGTGCCGGCAACCACCAGATCAAGTGCGGATTCCTTCAATTCACTGAGTGCGGGATTAAGTATGAAGTTACCATCCCTATAACCTACGCGGGCAGCGGCAACAGGGCCGTTAAACGGTACACCCGACAGGGCAACTGCAGCTGAAGAACCTATCATGGCAGGGATATCCGGATTAATCTCCGGATCCAGTGACATCACGGTAGCAATAATCTGCACCTCATTATTGAAGCCTTTTGGAAACAGGGGCCTGAGCGGCCGATCAATCAGGCGGCAGGTAAGTGTCTCCTTTTCAGATGGTCGACCTTCCCTTTTGAAAAAACCACCCGGTATCTTGCCCGCTGCATAGGTACGTTCCTGATAATCGACCGTCAAGGGAAAGAAATCACGTTCGGGATCCGCATCCTTACTGGCAACACAGGTTACCAGTACCATGGTGTCACCCATACTGACCATGACTGAACCGCTTGCCTGGCGGGCAATCCTTCCGGTTTCCAGTATGACTGTGTGACTACCGAATTGAAATTCTTTCTTGACCATGCTCATGGTGATACCTTTTAATGTCGGGGTTATATTTGGAAGGATTGAAGTTCAAACACGACGGACAATACTGTCCTGTAATGCATGTATACGAATTGTGCTGTCAATCTGAGTCTGTCAGTATGGTACGGCCAGACAGGATCATTTACGTAATCCCAGTCGTCCAATCAGATCACGATACCGGTTGATATCTTTATTCTTCAAATAATCCAGAAGCTTGCGTCGATGATTAACCATACGCAACAGACCTTGTCTGGAATGATGGTCTTTATTATGGGATTTAAAGTGATCTGCCAGGTCAGTGATACGCGTTGTCAACAATGCAATCTGCACTTCCGGGGATCCGGTATCGCTGCTTGAATGCTGAAAATCCTTAACAATATCAGCCTTTTGCTGATGACTTAATGTCATAAAAATAACTGCTCCTGTAATCACTGTATTAAAATTCGCGCGTATTGTACCTGCCCACCCGCACAGGAACAAGGGAAACTGACCAATAATCGTACTTTCAAACCGTTTCCTGTCTATTCCTCCTTATTATACGACGTGGTGCTACCCGGCCGTCATCCAGTATCTCACCAATGCCTATGAATTCATGATTGGCAGCGTATATCCGTAACCAGCCACTGACTGGTGCCCTGGGCACAACAACGGCCTGTCCCTGGAGCAGATAATAAGCAACAGATTCGGTCACCTCGACTGACTGCATGTTCTCGACTGCACTGTCCATGGATAGTACCAACTGATCAAGTGCTGCAAGACCTTTCTCTGCTGTTTGTTCAATTTTATCCATGCTGATCATCTGATCTGCCTTGAATGGGCCCGCCCCCAGACGCCTGATGGCAGTGACATGAGCACCACATTCAAGTGCCCTGCCGATATCTTCAGCCAGCGTCCGTATATAGGTCCCTTTGGAACAACGGACATCGATCTCAAATATATTTTTTTCAAACCGCAACAATACAAGCTGGTGAATTATGACGCGCCGTGGTTTACGCTCAACTTCAATACCCTGGTATGCAAGTTGATATAGACGCTGTCCCTTGTGTTTAAGTGCAGAATACATCGGCGGTATCTGGTCAATTTTCCCTTTGTATTGCTCAAGTACCTGCTCTATCCGGTGCGTCGTGAAATCCGGCACCTCATGAACTTCCAGCGGCTTGCCTGCGGCGTCACCCGTGCTGGTGATGACCCCCAATTTGCATGTTGCATGATAGTGTTTGTCCGAATCGAGCAGGAATCCGGAAAGCTTGGTTGCTTCTCCCAGACAGATTGGCAGGAGTCCTGTGGCCTGGACATCAAGACTACCGGTATGACCAGCCTTTCTTGCCTGATAAATCCGTTTTATACGCTGCAGGGCAGCGTTTGAACCCACGCCCTGCGGCTTATCCAGCAACAGGATTCCGTGGACATCCCGTCCATATGATTTTTGTCTTCTCGACACGTAAATTTCGATTCGTAAACAGCTAATTGTAACAGAGTAAAGCTGCCACAACCGGGATTGCTGAATTTCCTGACTGCGAAGCACCGGCGATTATGCACACAATGACGACCTGCTTATTCGTTTCGTTTTTTTGCATCAGTACACAAGGAATCAATCAATGAAGTTAAATACTGCCCCCGTTCAACGGATTCATCAAACAGGAAACAAAGGCGGGGGATTCTACGGGAAATAATGGTTTGTGATAATTCATGGCGAAGCTGACCGGCCCGGTTATTCAGTGTGGCAATAACTTCGTCGTGCGATTTACCTGCCTCCAGACAGGTAATGAAAACCTTTGCATTCATAAGATCCGGACTGACATTGACCGCAGACAATGTGATCATACCAAATTCACGTGCACTGAATTGCCGCTGTATCACTATTGCCAGTTCCTTTTTGATTAGTTCAGCAACCCGCTGGTTACGACTGAATTCTCTTGGCATTGCTGCAACCTAAACGGTGCGCCTGATTTCTACCCGCTCGAAGACTTCTATCTGGTCACCTGCCCTGACATCGTTATAATTTTTCACCGCAATGCCACATTCCATCCCCGCTTTGACCTCACTGACGTCATCCTTGAAACGCCGCAGTGATTCAAGTTCACCCTCGTAGATAACCACATTATCACGCAATACCCGTATCGGGTTATTCCTCTTTACAATTCCGCTTGAAACCATGCAACCGGCAACCTCACCAAACTTGGGTGACCGGAATACTTCCCGAACCTCGGCGATACCTACAATCTGTTCACGTAATTCCGGTTCGAGTAAACCACTGAGTGCCAGCTTGACATCATCAACCACATCATAGATGACGCTGTAATAGCGCAGATCAATATTCTCTGCATCAACAATTCTTTTTGCTGATGCATCGGCACGAACATTAAAACCGATCACAATACCACGGGCTGTCAAGGCCAGATTAATATCGGATTCCGTAATCCCGCCAACGCCACTGCTGATAATATTAATCCTGACTTCCTCATTCGAGAGTTTACCCAGTGCATTGACGAGTGCTTCCGCAGTCCCCTGTACATCGGTCTTAATCAACAAATTCAGGGACAGGAGATCACCGGTCTCCATTTGCGAAAGCACATCCTCCAGCTTTGTCGCCTGTTGCCGTGCCATCTTGACCTCACGGTATTTTCCCTGGCGAAACAGTGCAATCTCACGTGCCTTTCGCTCATCCGTCACAACAATCATTTCATCACCGGCATTGGGCATGCCGGACAATCCCAATACTTCAACCGGTGTTGACGGACCAGCTGAAAATACCTCTTTACCACTGTCATCCAGCATGGCACGCACCCTGCCGAATTCATGTCCGCTGAGGATCATATCTCCCTTATTCAGACTTCCGCTTTGCACCAGAATTGAAGCAATTGGACCTCTCCCCTTGTCAAGGCGTGCTTCCAGGACTGTACCCATTGCGGGTCCATCTGTCACTGCCTTGAGCTCGAGAATCTCGGTTTGCAGGAGAATACTCTCCAGCAGATCATCAACACCCTGACCAGTCTTGGCAGAAAGATTGACAAATATGGTATCGCCACCCCAATCCTCAGGAATCACGGCATGTTTTGATAATTCATGTTTGACACGATCCGTATCGGCCTGTTCCTTGTCTATCTTGTTGACTGCGATGATGATCGGAACCGAACCTGCCTTGGCATGATTAATTGATTCTATCGTCTGTGGCATGACACCATCATCAGCAGCAACCACGATAATCACCACATCGGTTACCTTGGCACCACGCGCACGCATGGCAGTAAATGCTTCATGTCCCGGTGTATCGAGAAATGTAATATCCCCGTTTTTAGTCGAAACCCGATAGGCACCGATATGCTGCGTTATCCCGCCGGCTTCGCCCGCGGCAACCTTGGTACTGCGAATATAGTCAAGCAAGGTTGTCTTGCCATGATCGACGTGGCCCATGATGGTAACGACAGGCGCCCTGTCAACAACCTCCCCCTCGTTTCTGGCAAATTGAGTGATTTCTTCTTCCAGGGCATTTTCTTTCTGTAACACCGGTTTATGCCCCATCTCTTCAACGACTATCGAGGCAGTTTCCTGATCGATGGTCTGATTGATCGTCGCCATACTTCCGAGTCCCATCATGACCTTGACAACTTCAGAACCCTTGACGGACATACGTTGCGCCAGTTCAGCCACAGTTATGCTTTCAGGTATTCCGACTTCACGAACAACAGGGGCAGTGGGTTTTTCGAAACCATGTTGTTTTACTGCAGGAGAAGCAACAGGTTTAACTCTTTGTTTCTTGCGACGCCTGCCCGACTTCTCTGTTGCAACATGCAATTCCCTGCGTCCATAGCGGGTATGCTTTTCATCGTGAGATTTATCTTTAGTGGATTCTTTTTCTGCCGGCAATACCTTTGCCTGCCTGCCGGTCAGCCGACTGTCCGTGGATGTTTCAGCCCCGGCCTTGCTATTTTCAAGTCCGGATACTTCAAGGATTGATACCGTCACTTCTCCGGTAACCGGTTCCTGAACTGTCCTGTCTGATGCTGGAATTACCTCAGGGGCTGGTATTTGATTTTCGTCTTCCTGAACTTTTGCTTCTGTCCTTTCTGATGCTGCAAGTTGCGCTGCCTGTCTGGCTGCTTCTTCCAATTCCTTTTCCCTGGCCAGTGCAGCTTCTTCCGCCAGTCGCATATCCTCAACCAGCACACTTCGTTTTGCATAAGTTCTGCGTTTGCGAAATTCAACGTTGACTGTTTTGGAACGAACCTTGGTCCTCCCCTGTGCCGCAACAGGCACTTTAATCTCACTGACCGATTTGCGTCTTAAAGTGATCTTTTTTGGTTCCGCGCCAATGACATCATCCTTACCACGTTTGCGGCGGAGAAAGCCCAGCAACTCTGATTTTTCTTCATCTGTAATCACATCATCAGGCACTTTTCCGGAAAGTCCCGCCTCCAGCAATTGTTCCTGTAATCGCTCAACAGAAATTCCGACTACCTCGGCGAATTGTGTGACGGTTATTTCAGCCACCCGTAACCCCTTCCTTGTTTTTTCTTTCGTTATCGGCTTCAAACCAGGGCACACGTGCTGTCATGATCAGTTTTCCTGCACGTTCTTCATCCATAATTTCAATCGCCATCAATTCATCTACGGACTGTTCAGCAAGATCCTCCATTGTGATCACACCATGACCAGCCAGTTCATAGGCCAGGGCCTTATCCATACCCTCCATATTCAACAGATCTTCCGCAGGCCTGGCATTCGCCAGTTTCTCTTCACTGACAATGGCTCTTGTCAGCATCACATCCCTGGCCCGGCCACGTAATTCGTCAGCCAGATCAGCATCGAATTCCTCAATCTCCTGTATCTCTTTTTCAGGGACATAGGCCACCTCCTCGATACTGGAAAACCCTTCCTGTACAAGAATATTGGCAACTTCCTCATCCACATCCAGTTGATCCATAAACATCTTTTGCAGTGTCGCAGATTCTGCCTCATTCTTCTCTTCAGCCTGTTCAACAGACATGACATTCAATACCCATCCGGTCAACTCACTGGCCAGTTTGACATTCTGTCCACCACGACCAATGGCCTGGGACAGGTTTTCCTCCATAACTGCGACATCCATCGAATGGGCATCTTCATCTACCAGGATTGATTCAACTTCAGCAGGTGCCATTGCATTAATAACGAACTGGGCAGGGTTTTCATCCCAGAGGATGATATCAACACGTTCACCTGCCAGTTCATTGGAAACAGCCTGAACACGTGAACCACGCATACCGACACAGGCGCCAATTGGATCGATTCTGGGATCTTTTGCCTTCACGGCGATCTTGGCTCTCGCCCCCGGATCACGTGCACCATTGATAATCTCGATCATACCTTCATTGATCTCAGGTACTTCAATCTTGAACAATTCAACTAATAATTCCGGGGCGGTCCGACTTAAAAATAACTGTGGTCCCCTGCTTTCCGTCCTGACTTCCTTAAGATATGCACGCAATCGATCGCCAGGCCGCACAGATTCCCGTGGAATCAGTCCTTCACGCTGGATCAATGCCTCCGCATTGCTGCCGAGATCCAGAATAATGCCACTGCGTTCAACCCGTTTTACAACGCCACTGACCATCTCACCAACCCGGTTCTGGTAGGCATCGATAATCTGGGCCCGCTCTGCTTCACGCACTTTCTGGACAATAACCTGTTTTGCGGCCTGAGCTGCAATCCGCCCGAATTCGACTGATACCATCGGCTCTTCAATAAATTGTCCTGTTTTACTATCTTCCTGTTTCTCAAGTGCATCAGAGAGGCGTATCTGGCGTGTGGGAAATTCCATTGGTTCAGTGTCATCATCTACCACTTCCCAGCGACGGAATGTTTCGTAGTCACCTGTTTTACGATCGATTACGACTCGCGCTTCAATATCCTCGCGGTTCCGCTTTTTTGTTGCACTCACCAGTGCCGCTTCAATAGCCTCAAAGATTATTTCCTTGCTGACACCCTTCTCATTGGAGACGACATCAACAACCATAAGAATTTCTTTATTCATATAAACTTACCGTTAATTACCCATACTAAGGTACCAGGCGTGCCCTCTCTATCGAGTCCACCGGAATACTGTATTCAATACCCTCTTCATGAATACTGATTTGATTGTCATTCACAGCCATAATCTCGCCCTGATATCGCTTGCGGCCATCCAGTTTTTCATACAGTTGCACCTGTACCCTGTGTCCAGTAAACCGTCTGAAATGTTCCAGGATAAATAATGGCCTGTCCAGACCCGGAGAAGATACTTCAAGATCGTATGCCCCACGTACAGGATCTTCCACATCAAGAACACCATTCAATTGTTCACTGACGCGGGCACAATCATCAATACTGATCCCCGCCTTGTTATCAATATAGATGCGGAGCAGGGATCTGTGCCCTCTGGGATGGTGTTCCACACCCAGCATCTCATAACCCAGTGCCGTTACAACCGGTTCAAGAAGTCCGACCAATTTCTGATTTTGTCTGTACATTAAGCTGAAAACAAAAAGTGGGCTCAAGGCCCACTCCCAATCGACATCTTCACACTCATAGCTAGTATAGCTATTTTCCACAATACTGCCAATTTGATATACAACTTCCTTCTTCAGACAAGCTGATGAAAAAGCCCCGGATTGAGACTTATTATAATCACTTGATGGTAGCGGGGGCAGGATTTGAACCTGCGACCTTCGGGTTATGAGCCCGACGAGCTGCCAGACTGCTCCACCCCGCATCAGAGGTGGCGAATGTTACAGCCCCCATACCGGTTTTTCAAGGTAATAACTCCAATTCAGATTATATCATTCATATTAGATTCTCAAAGATTCCCTAAATGGTCACACTTAATCTGACCGGCATGCGCCTGGCACCCCAGGTACCCGGTGCCCCATCAAATACCCCGGGACATTGTGTATTACAACGTTGACAACGGCCCGTTCCGGAAAGATGCCAAGCCTTTAATTCATACCAGTCACGGACAATCAATGCTGCCCCGCAACCGCTACAGATCGTGGTATCCCCGGCCGGATCATGGACATTGCCGGTATAGGCATGGTGAATTCCGTTTTTTAATGCTATTTCCCTGGCACGCGTCAAGGTCGCAGTGGGTGTCGGGGGCAGGTTTTTCATCTTCCAGTCAGGATGAAATGCCGAGAAATGGACAGGGACATCCCGACCAAGATGTTCGACTATCCACTGTGTCATTGCCTCCAGTTCCTGTTCACTGTCATTTTCCCCCGGGATAATCAGATTGGTAATCTCCAACCAGACATCGGTTTCATTCCTGAGATAGAGTAATGTTTCCAGTACTGGTTGCAGATGGCTGCCGGTCAGATATTTGTAAAACCGTTCGCTGAAGCCCTTCAGATCGACATTGGCAGCATCCATGTACCGGTAAAATTCCGCCCTCGGTTCCTCACACACATAACCCGCAGTTACGGCAACCGTTTTGATACCAAGTTCGTGACAGGCCCGGGCCACATCAATGGCATATTCATGAAATACAACCGGGTCATTGTAAGTAAAGGCAATACTTCTGCAATGCAGCGACTTCGATGTCCTGGCAAGTAATTCCGGGGTCGCTGCATCGGCCAGTGTATCCGTTACCCGTGATTTACTGATATCCCAGTTCTGGCAAAATTTGCAGGCCAGATTGCACCCGGCTGTCCCAAATGACATCACTGCGGTCCCCGGCAGGAAATGATTCAGGGGTTTTTTTTCAATCGGATCAATACAAAAGCCACTGGAACGACCATAGGTTGTCAGTACAATCTGTCCGTCCTGACAGGCACGCACGAAACACATCCCCCTTTGATTTTCCCTGAGTTTGCAGAATCGTGGGCACAGATCACACTGAATATGACCATCATCCAGCCTGTGCCAGTATTTCGTTGCTACAATTGAATTCGGAAATTGAACCATTGACGCTGCATCCTCTTCAGGAACTACCTATACTTTAGACAAAAAAGAGCAACTTAACATTCCCGGACACTGAAATTGGCCATTCCAGACAACAGACGCATGTCAGTGCGACCCCCGGCGGTAGCGGATCAATTCTACCCCGGTAATCCCGCCATGCTTCATAACATGATCGAAGCCTTCCTGCAGGATGCCCATGCTGATATCCCCGTACCTAAGGCCATCATCGCGCCCCATGCCGGCTTTATCTATTCCGGGCCAATCGCTGCCACGGCCTATGCAAGCCTGATCCCGGCGCGGGATCAGATCAAACGCGTGGTACTCCTTGGTCCGGCGCACCGGGTATATCTGCAAGGACTTGCACTCAGTTCCGCAACGCACTTTGCAACCCCGTTTGGGAATATCCCGGTTGACCAGTCCGTCTGCTCGAAGCTGCAACAACTGGAACAGGTGACAGTTATGGATGGTGCCCATGCCCTGGAGCACAGTCTCGAGGTACATTTGCCGTTTTTGCAGACCATACTGGCAGATTTCAGTTTGATCCCGCTGGTTGTCGGTAATGCCACGCCAGCCTCCGTTGCAGAAGTGCTGGACATGGTGTGGGGTGGATCTGAAACCCTGATCATTATCAGCTCAGACCTCAGTCATTATCATGATTACGAGACAGCGCGCCGGCTGGACGCTGCAACGACTGATTCAATCCAGTCTCTCGAGCTGGAAGCCATCGGTCCTGAACAAGCCTGTGGTTATATGCCTGTGCGCGGCTTGTTATACCTGGCAAAACAGAAAAACATGCAGGTCAGGACGCTGGATTTGCGTAATTCGGGAGACACGGCAGGCACACATGATCGAGTTGTCGGTTATGGCGCATACACGTTTGGTTTTTTTGATTCCGGCAGGTTGGGCAAGTCTGAATGTAAACTGCTATTCAAAACCGCCCGTCAGAGCATTCAGTCCGGGCTGGAAACAGGCAAACCATACAAACCTGTTCTTGCCGAATACCCCCCTGTTCTGCAACAAACCAGAGCCATCTTTGTTACCCTCAAGATGAATGAATCGTTACGCGGGTGCATCGGTACGACAGAGGCTGTTTTGCCATTAATATCCACCGTAGCAGAGAATGCCTATTCGGCTGCATTCAAAGATCCGCGTTTTACCCCACTGATCAATGACGAGTTTGAAAAAATCCGGATCAGTATTTCCATCTTGACTCCAATTGAACCTATAGCATTCAGATCGGATGCAGAACTCCTGCAGAAGCTGAGACCAGGGACAGATGGTCTGATTATTGAGTGTGGAAGTCATAGGGCCACATTTCTGCCGACCGTATGGGAGTCCTTGCCCAGGGCAGATGATTTCCTGCGCCATCTCAAGATAAAGGCACATATCGATGTTGCAAAAACACCGGACAAGGCCTGGCGTTATTGTGCTGATTGCTATGAAGAGGATAATTTAGTCCTTAGTCCTTAGTCCTTAGCCCTCAGTCCTCAGTCCTCAGTCCTCAGTCCTCAGTCCTCAGTCCTCAGTCCTCAGTCCTCAGTCCTCAGTCCTCAGTCCTATAACAAGGCTAACCCCTTCCTTTCAGGTTGATTGATTTTTCCCTGGCCTTTTTTGCCATTTCATTTTGCCCCAACGCCTCATAGGCATGGGCAATGACTTCCCAGTTTCCAGACTGAAGTTTGTAATCGGAACCTGACAAGGCATTCGATTTACCGGCCAATGCTATGGCCTGTTCCCACTGACCTTGCTGCATTTTGATAATCGCCAGCCGATGCCATAACAGGGCATTTTTAGGTTCAATCCGCAATGCCCTCTCCAGACTGGCCGAGGCCTGTTCACTCCGTCCGTCCATGACGTGTCCTTCTGCTTCAGCAAGGAGTGCGATCACCGCAGGCCCTGTTTCAGGCGTGCTTATATCATGGCGTTCATGTGCGGATTCTTCTGTTTCAGAAACGATCCGTTTCTTTTCTCCTGATTCAGTCTGGACAGGATATTCCGGCGTTACCGCCTGGATATCAACTGGGACAGTGCGTTCTTCCACGGGAACTGGAACCTCCTGTTTTCCCGGAATCACCGTACAGCCGCTAACGAGAAGAAGCAGCCAGAATGGCGCCTGATTTTTTTTCAGCATCATTACCACATCCTCAGCAGATCAGTCGCACTACCTTGCCTCCCATCCGTATTACACTCAACTGATTTTGCCGGCAGGTAAGGACGAATAAAAGGATAGGCGGTGGTACCCGGACAATCCCTGGATGTCCTTGCCCCATCCCGAATATTGATCCAGGCAATATTTTCAGGTGCATCTAGCATTAATGGCTGAGGTCTGATTGATTGCATCAGGTCAGACCAGACCTGCATTGCCCCCGATGCCCCGGTCAATCCTGCCGGCTTGTTATCATCACGACCCACCCATGCCGTGGCCAATATACGATCACCAAAACCGACAAACCAGCTGTCCCGCAGATCATTGGTAGTCCCGGTCTTTCCGGCCAGTGGCATGAAATCAGCTAATCGTGTCTTCAAACCCTTGCCGGTACCCGTATTCACGACTTCCGTCATCAGATATTTTGTTAAGAACACCGGCTCCGATTCCGCTACCTGCTCTATTTCCAGACCATACCGTTTCAAAGGTCTGCCATTTTTATCCAACACGGCACGAACTGTATTCAGAGGGACTTTAAAACCCCCGTTCGCAATTGTCTGATACATTTGTGTAATTTCGTATGGTGAGAGTTCAACAGCACCAAGCAATAAAGAAGGGTAAACGGGTATCCCGGACTGAACCCCAAGTACTTCCAGTGTCTTTCTGATATTGTCGATACCCAGTTCCATTCCAAGCCTCACGGTTGCCAGATTATAGGAACTGGCCATAGCAGTAAGCAGTGATACCTTGCCATGGGATTTGCCACCGTAATTTTCCGGCTGCCAGGTAAGCTTATTTGACTGTTTAATCGTGATCGGTGCATCATCAATCTCTGACAGGACATTGTACTTCGCCGGGTTTGCCAGTGCCGTCATGTATATCGCTGGTTTGACCAGTGATCCAATCGGCCGTTTCGCATCCAGCGCCCTGTTAAAACCGGGAAGATAGGAATCCCGCCCCCCTATTATGGCGAGTATTTCCCCCGTACTGATTTCTGTCACCAGCAGTGCTGCCTGCAAATGTTTTGCATCCGGATGTTTTGTTTTTTCCAGTCTATTCAGGACGACTTGCGTGGCCAGACCAGCCTTTTCCTGGATGTCAGGTACCAGTGTCGTGAATATCTGCAAGCCTTCGCTTCGCAGTTCTTCAGTTTCATAGTCACGTTGCAAATGACGCCGTACCAGATCAAGATAAGCAGGATATTTTGCACTGCTCCAGTGCGATTGATTCGTTACAGTGAGGTCCCTTGCAACGGCCTGCCTTGCCTCCTTCCCGGTGACAAAACCCTGTTCTTGCATCATGCCGATAACCAGGTTACGCCTTTCCAGTGCCCGTCGGGGATGCTGGCGCGGATTGTAATAGGAGGCACCTTTCACCAATCCCACAAGCACGGCGAGTTGATCCAGAGATAATTCCTGCAGTGGTCGGGAAAAATAAAACTCTGACGCGGTGCCGAAACCATGAATACTGTTTGCACCATGCTGCCCAAGATAAACTTCATTACTATAAGCCGACAGTATGTCCCTTTTTGAATAATGCCATTCCAGCATGACAGCCATTATCATTTCATTGATTTTGCGCCATAAGGTCCGTTCCCGGTCTAAATAAAAATTTTTTACCAACTGCTGTGTCAGAGTACTGCCGCCCTGAATCACTGCACCTGCACGCAGATTGGCATACAGTGCCCTGGCTATTCCACGTGGATCAATGCCGTGGTGATCATAAAAATTACGATCTTCAACCGCTATCAGGGCATGGATCAGGGTTACAGGAATATCCTCGTAGGGAACGAGCACACGATCTTCATTATGGGCAGGATAGATCTTGCCGATTAATTGAGGTACGAGTCGTATTATTGATACAGAATTGCCTGTTACCCTGTCTTTCAGATCCCGGATAATGCCATTGGCAAGAGTAAGGTCGGTATTCGCTGATTTTTGTATCCCATCCCAGAAACTGAATTCACGATTGAAGAACCGGATTGAATTTCCGGTAACGGCATATTGTCCTGGACGTGTTACCCTCGATACTTTCTGATATCCCAAGGCTGCCAATTCGTAAACGAGATCCTGTTTGCTGACTGACATTCCAACATACAGTTCCATCGGACTCGCATAGACACGTGCAGGTAATGCCCAGCGTTTACCTTCAAATTCAATTCGCACAAGATAATCAAGCCACAGGCAATACAATGCTACACAACACACTGCAATTACGAATAATCGAAACCCCCACAATCGAAAACGGCTTCCACTGGGTGTCCTGCCAGTCCTGGTACTGTTTCTGGGTCTGCGCTTACGGGGCATGGAAAACAGGTTCAGTCTCTAACCCGTTGTATATCAATGAAATAACATGGAATTACCTGTGCAGTGGAGAGCGGACACAAAAAAAGGCCCCATGCTAACATGGGGCCCTGAATTTCTAGAGATCTCCCGGTGCTGACCGTGCACCTCCGCTTTGATCCCCTGTCAGTTGCCTGACAAGTTCTCTTCGGCGATCCCTTCTCGCCTTTATCACTGCCCTGGCTTGCGACCTGCGTTCTTTTTCGCGGTGGGCAGTGTTCAAAGTCAAGTTACTATTTTTTTTTGGCCGTCTTTTTCTTGGCTACTTTCTTTTTGGCCGTTTTCTTTGCTACCTTTTTCGCTACTACCTTTTTCTTTACTACCTTTTTCTTTGCAGTCTTTCTCTTTGCTTTTGCCATGATTTGAAACTCCCCTAGAACCTTTAATGAATTTAACAAACCCTATATACAACACAAAAACAAAACACGCAAACAATTATAGCCATGTTTTTTATTATTTCTATCATTATTTTTTATTTTTAATGAATTTCTTATCTAACAATACTGCAATCAATAATAACTCATTGCGGGGATCGAGAGTCATAATATGACATAAAACTCGAATGCACATACTCAATACATGATGATCGATGTCTATCCATTCTTCGTTAAACCAATCATTATGTTTTCACGAATTTGATCAACATCACCCATTCCTTTTATTGTCAAATAACCAAGACTATTATCAGCAGCAGATACACGTGAATAATATTCGATCAATGGTGCTGTCTGTTGATGATAAACCTGCAGTCGTTTTCGTACTGTTTCTTCCTTGTCATCATCACGTTGTATCAGGGGCTCTCCGGTGATATCGTCTATGTCACGCTGCTTTGGCGGATTGAAAACAGTATGGTAGGTCCGGCCTGATACAGGGTGCATACGACGACCGCTCATGCGCTTGATTATTTCCTCATCATCCACTTGTAATTCAATGACATAGTCGATATCGATAGCCATGGATTTCATCTTTTCAGCCTGCACAATCGTCCTGGGGAACCCGTCAAAAAGATAACCATCCTTACAATCATCCACTGCGATTCTTTCCTTCACCAACTGCAGGATCAGATCATCTGACACCAGTGCACCCGAATCCATTACCTTTTTAACCTGCCTTCCGATTTCAGTCCCGGCTCTGACTGCTGCACGCAACATATCGCCTGTTGATATCTGCGGGATATTGAATTTTTCTTTAATGAAATTTGCCTGCGTGCCCTTACCAGATCCAGGGGGACCTAACAAAATAAGTTTCACTGTACTGTTCTCCTCTGAGTTGATCCGTTGAATTCCTTGCTGCAATTCTGACTGATTATTGTATTTGATACACATCAGGTGAAAAAGTGTGAGTCCATGTCTATTGAATACAAATCAACCGTGTCAACGGTTATAATTGTGAATATATCATGGCATTCTGTATATTACCGGAAATGAAAATTCTATTTGACAATGGTGCGGCCAATAACTACAGGATACAGTCATATTCAGCAGATTCATTTACTATCAATAATGAACGTATTACGTCTGGTATTCTTATTTCTGCAAAAAGACTGATACCGGACTGGCCACCGCAGACAATGGCTGATCTTGCGACGCAACATCTGGAAACCATCATCGCCCTGGAACCGGAAATTGTCCTGTTTGGAACCGGCAAGCGCCTTATATTTCCGGATGAAATGATTATTTCGACCATCACTTCAAGATATATCGGTGTGGAATTCATGGACACAGGGGCTGCCTGCCGGAGTTACAACCTGCTTATGAGTGATAACAGAAAAGTAGTTGCGGCGTTATTGTTGCAGGGTGTCTGATTGAATCTCCCTGCTCTTACGCCCGGTGTATCCCGGCCAAGACAGGATACACTGAGATCTCTGTTCGCCCGAAGGGTACCCCTGGGGTATGCCCTGTGCTTATTTAATTAATGGTTGATATCAGATTTCGTATTCATCCTGATAATATGCAGGGGGGATCAGGGACAACTGTTCAGAACCGTTTTCTAACTCCCGGTAAATAATGCATCCAGGGAAAATCCTTCGCGTTCCAGTATCTGCCTCAGCCGTTTTATCGCTTCTATCTGGATCTGCCTGACCCTTTCCCTGGTCACTCCCAGTTCATTACCAATTTCCTCAAGTGTGGCAACTTCCCGCCCATGCAGACCAAACCGGCGTTCAACGACTGCACACTGTTTGTCACTTAATTGCGCCAGCCAGGTGTCAATATGCTTCTGCACATCACTGTTCTGCAGCAGCAGGGATGGATCATTGTTTTGTTCATCAGGAATGCTGTCAAGCAGTGATCTGTCTGAATCCTGACTGGAAGGAACATCAACCGAGGTAATTCGTTCATTCAGCCCCAGCATCCTTTTCACCGCATCAATCGGCTGATCAAGCATATCAGCAACATCTTCCGGGCTCGGTTCACGATCGAGGGTCTGTGAAAGTTTACGTGCCGCCCTGAGGTAAATATTGATTTCCTTCACGACATGTATCGGTAAACGTACCGTCCGTGTCTGGTTCATCAACGCCCGTTCGATAGTCTGTCTTATCCACCACGTGGCATAAGTCGAGAATCTGAATCCTTTCTCCGGATCAAATTTTTCCACGGCGCGGATTAATCCGAGATTGCCTTCTTCGATCAAATCCAGTAATGCCAGACCCCGGTTCATATAACGGCGGGCTATCTTGACAACCAGGCGGAGGTTACTCTCAATCATACGCTTACGTGCAACACTATCACCCAGTCTGTACCTGCGTGCGTAATAAACTTCTTCTTCAGCCGTCAGTAACGGTGAAAATCCAATCTCACCCAGATAGAGCCGGGTAGCATCGAGATCACCTTCGGATACCGTCCCTATCTGGAAATCATTGCCTTCGGATTGCTCGGATACCGTTTCCACCGGTGGTTGCAATATATCAGACTCTTTTTCGTCGATCTCGGGAAGGTCATGCAGTGCTATCTCTTCATTTTCGATTTCTGCATCGATCATATCATCTGGTTCCTGATTTCCCGGCTTGGACATGGCATTACACCTGTCTCCTGACAATCATGACTGATTCCTTGGAAGTATTTCCAGGGGATTGACTGGTTTGCCGTCTTTTCGTATTTCGAAATGCAACATGGGACGACCTTCATTTCCCTGTCCCATTATTGCAATATCCTGACCTGCCTTCACACTATCCCCTTCTTTGACCAGTAATTGGCTGTTATAGGCATACGCGCTGAGATAAGTATCATTATGTTTAATGATGATAAGCTTACCATAACCAAGAAGTCCACTCCCGCTGTACACAACATCACCCATTGCAGCCGCCCTGACTCGCTGTCCGATTTTTCCGGAAATATCAATCCCTTTTTTTGAGGTGGGTGAATCCAGTTTGAGTAATTCCCCCTGTGCAGGCCAATGCCACTTTACCTGGCCTGCCGCATACATCTTTTTCTCCTGAATGGATGCTGGTTTGGAAGACGTTGTTGCCTGTTCCGTTTTAGTTATTGCTGTTCCTGGTTTGTCCGGTGCTGGTCGCGCCGGCTCCTGCCTGTTTTCAGGTTGCGGTTTCAGGCGTAATAACTGACCCGGATAAATGACATAGGGAGAACGAATACGGTTCCAGTTTGCCATGTCACGATAGTCGTGGTCATAGCGCCAGGCAATGGAATAAAGCGTATCTCCCCTGGCGACAACATGATAACCGGTAATGGCTTGGGTTTTTGGAGCTGTTTTTTTTTCCAGTATTTGCGTTTCAGGTTTGTTGTTCACTGTTACCGGAGGTCTTGTCCCGTTTGAGACGGGTGCCTTGACTGTCGACGTGCAGCCTGTAACAACAAAAAAAAGGACCGGAAACAAACAAGTTCTGTGAACTGGATGCAATGACATGACGACAAGTCAACCTGCTATTTTACTACCCTATACCTTCCAGCATGGGGACAAAACTGACCCAATCCAGCCGCTGTTCATGGTATCCCTCATCTGTGCGTGTGATGAGCAACAACGTTTGTTCTCCCGGCTTCCCGACGGGAATAATGAGACGACCGTTAACAGCAAGCTGTTGTAACAGGGTTGCAGGCACCCCGGTCGGGGCAGCGGTAACAATAATGCCGTCATAGGGGGCATATTGCGGCCAACCTTCATTACCATCTCCATGCCTGGTACGTATATTACGGTACCGGAGTGTATAAAACCTTTCACGTGCCTTGCTCAACAAGGCATCTATCCTCTCCAGGGTGTATACCTTTTCACCGAAGCGGGCAAGAATCACTGTTTGATAACCACACCCTGTCCCGATTTCCAGTATGCTCTGCAGCCTGCCACCGCTGATCAGGGCCTCGGTCATTCTTGCAACAATATAGGGCTGGGAAATCGTCTGATTATACCCTATGGGCAAGGCCGTGTTTTCATAAGCCCTGCTGGCGAGGGCCTCATCAACAAAGAGATGCCTTGGTGTATTCCTTATTGCATCCAGAATACATTCAGATTGTATGCCCATTTCCCGCAGCGTATCGGCAAGGCGATTCCTGGACCTTTGCGAGGTCATACCGATACCTTGAAGGTCAATCTGCATTCAAAAAATCTTTTTCAGCCATTTTGTTACATCATCCAGAATCTGATAACGCGTCAGGTCAATATGCAGGGGGGTAACGGATACACAACCGGTCTTGATAGCATAAAAATCCGTTCCAGGTCCTGCATCCTGTTCCGGTCCTACCGGCCCGACCCAGTAAACCGTGTGTCCTTTTGGATCTTTGGCCGCCAGTGCCGGTTCTGATTTATGCCGGTTTCCCAGTCGCGTCACCTCACAACCCCGGATGGATTCAAAGGGAAGATCCGGAATGTTGACATTCAGCAGCAGATCATCATCAATCTCCTCTGAGTTTAATCCATCAACCAGCCTGATGACGACCTTGACCGCGGTATCGAAACAGGACGGGTTTTCACCTGCAAGGGATACTGCAATTGCCGGACAGCCAAGATAACGCCCCTCCATTGCTGCCGCTACAGTGCCTGAATAGAGAACATCATCACCAAGATTTGCCCCCGAATTAATGCCACTGATGACCATATCCGGCTCCGAATCCAGCAAACCCGTAATGGCGAGATGAACACAGTCCGTGGGGGTACCATTGACGTAGTAAAAACCTGCACCGTCTTTTTTTACATAGAGGGGGGCATCCAGCGTCAATGAATTACTCGCACCGCTGCGGTTCCTGTCCGGTGCCACTACCGTCACCTTGCCCTTTTGTGCCAGCGCTTCAGCAAGGGTACGCAGCCCCTGGGCCTGATAGCCATCATCATTGCTTAATAAAAAATGCATTTCAGGAACAATTTCATCGTGGTCAGGCCCTCCTGTTCACAAACAATATCAAACGCACAGCAGGCCAGGTATTTCCGCGCATACGTACTATGCGCTTGTTTTCACAGCAGCAAAAATTCCAGCAATGCCTTTTGTGAATGCAAGCGGTTCCCGGCTTCATCCCATACTACACTCTGCTGCCCATCAATCACATCTGCTGTAACTTCCTGACCCCGATGTGCAGGCAGGCAATGCATGAACAAGGCATCGCGTTTTGCATGCGTCATCAGCTCCCTGTTAACCTGATAAGGCGCGAAGACGGCCTGCCGTTCAGCCATCTCCTGTTCCTGTCCCATGCTTGCCCATACATCGGTCACAACAAGATCTGCCTCTTTTACTGCAGAACAGGGTTCATTGAATAACTCGGCATGATTTGATGCCGTACGCAGAATTGTCTGATCGGGACAATAGGCCTCAGGGCAGGCGATATTCAACTTGAAATCCAGCATCCAGGCCGCATTGATGTAGGAATGGCACATGTTATTTCCATCTCCCAGCCAGGCCACTGTTTTTCCCTTGATTGAACCGCGATGTTCAACGTAGGTCTGCATATCGGCCAGTATCTGACAGGGATGATAGGTATCAGACAGACCATTTATCACGGGCACCCGCGAAAACTCGGCAAACCGCACTACCTTCTCATGAGCAAACGTCCGGATCATGATGCAGTCAACCATATTCGACAGGACACGCGCTGTATCTTCCAGTGGCTCTCCCCTGCCTAATTGCGTCCCTTCCGGTGACAGATAGATAGCATGACCACCCAGTTGCGCCATGCCAGTCTCAAATGACACCCGCGTCCGGGTAGATGATTTTTCGAAGACCATGGCCAGCACGCGACCTTTCAGCGTCTGGACAGTTTGTCCTGCATGGAGACGCAACTTGCCCGCAATGGCGTTATTGATGATGTTTTGCAATTCCTCCACCGACAGATCATTCAGTGTCAGAAAATGTCTGGTTTTCATTATGGCCGCCTGATATTACGCCGGCGATTTGCCTGAAAAGACCTTGATGAGGGCACAGACCTTCGACACGATTTGTCCTGCCTCTTCATCACTGATGATCAGGGGTGGCAACAAACGAATGACATTACCTGCGGTTACATTAATCAACAATTTTTCTTCCAGTGCCATGGCAACCAGTTCAGGACAGGGTCGATCGAGTTCGATACCAAACATCATGCCTTTACCACGTATTGCATTGATACCCGTTGTGCCGTGCAAACCCTCTGTGAAACCTTGCAGCATATGTACACCCAAAGCGGCTGCCCGCACATCCAGTGCTTGCGTCACCATCGTATCAAGAACAGCCAGGGCCACACGAGAGGCCAGTGGATTACCTCCAAACGTCGATCCATGTGCGCCAGGCTGTATCAAATCAGCTGCCTGGCCATGGGCGAGGCATGCCCCGATAGGAAACCCGTTTCCCAGCGCCTTGGCCAGGGTCATGACATCCGGCACAACGCCCTCATGCTGACAGGCAAACCACTTGCCGGTACGACACAACCCTGTCTGTATCTCATCCAGCATCATTAACCAGCCATTGCTGTCACAAATCTGACGTATCCCCTGAAGATATCCGTCATCCGGAATGACAATCCCTCCCTCTCCAAGGATGGGTTCGACGAGGACTGCGGTAATTTCGCCGGATTGCCCGGTAAGATCCTCCAGGACCTTGAGATCGTTATAAGGCACCCGCAGGAAACCCTGCATCAACGGCTCAAAGCCGTTCTGGATCTTGGCGTTTCCGGTGGCACTGAGTGTTGCCATGGTACGGCCATGAAAACCGCCCTCCATCACAACAATCACTGGTGCAGTAAAACCCTGCCTGCTTCCATGCAGTCGTGCTATTTTAATCGCGGCCTCGTTGGCCTCGGCACCGGAGTTCCCGAAAAACACATTGTTCATACCTGCCAGGGCAACCAGTCTTTCAGCAAGTTGTTCCTGCAATGGGATCTGGTACAGATTCGATGTATGCAGAAGCAGGCCCGCCTGACTGCTGATCGCCTGTTTGACAGCAGGATGGGCGTGCCCCAGGCTACAGACAGCAATACCACTTATGGCATCAAGATAACGTTGATCTTCCGAGTCGGTTAACCACGCACCTTCCCCATATTTAAAACCTATGGACAATTTCTGGTAACTTGCCATTAATGATTTGCTCATCACTAAGATTCCGATCGATCCAATAGAATATAAAGTTGATATGACTACCATCCATAAAACTGACATGCCCGGCCAGGCAGGCCTGGCATGT